>DYSB01000163.1 GCA_020726405.1 Acetofilamentum sp.
GCGGCTAAACCGGCCGCACGGCCTGCTGCGGGCAAGGCCCGGGCGGCGACCGCAGACCCTCTGCCGGTGCTCACGCAACTGCAGCCGGAGTTCGTGCGGTTCTGAAGGGGCGGCCCTCGCTCTTGACCGGTTGTCCATCATGGGCGAGCGTCCCATTGTGGACAACCTACTGACTCATCAACACGCTCATGCACCTGATCACCCCGCTGCTCATCGATCTCAGCATCGTCGCCCTTGCGATGGCCGGCGTGCTGATGCTCGCCTGGAAGCTGCTACAGCATCTGTGGGGAACGGGCGCCACGAGCGCCTACCAGCCTGCGGCGCTGCTGTTTTCCGCTGGCATCGCCACCGCCGTGCGCAATCGCTTTCCCTGGATGCGCGCCGCGTACCGGCAGCGGCCAGACCGCAAACTCATGCTGACGGCGGCGGTGATTCTGTTGCTGGCCAGCTCGCTCACCGCGCTGTTCACCGCCCTGGTGATGGCCGACCACGAACGGAATCGACTGACGCTAAGCATGGAGAACGAACGCGACGCGCTCAGCCGCGGCCTGCTCATGGCGATGGAGGTTCGCGGCAAGGAGCTGGAGCGGTTTTCGCGCAACCCTTTGCTAGTACGCACGCTGCAAACGCTTCAAACCGGCAAAGAGGGCAGCGTCGCGCAGCCGTCTGCCGAACTGCAAAGCCAACTCGCCGACTTGCGCACCGTGATGGCGCTGCTGGCGCCGCACGAGTACAGCATCACCAATCTCTGGGGCGAAACCGTGCTGTCGAGTGAGGCCTCCACAGCGCACCATCCGGGGCTGCCCAGCCTGGCGTCGGCCATGCCGCCGGCCAGCCAGTTCATACTGCAGCGCGATCCGGAAACGCTCAATTTTTTTCTGCACGCGCAACTCCCAATCCGCAAGGGCGAACAGACCATCGGCCACTTCAGCGCCTCGCTGCCCCTGCCCGCGTCCAGCCGCATCGCACATGAGCTGACACGTCGCGCACGGCAGACCGTCATCAAGATCTGCAGCCTCTCCAATGACCTCTGGATCTGCCTGCCCAGCCAGACCGGTGAAAGCGAACAGACGACGCTGCTCTCGTCTAAGCGTCTGCCCGCAGAGGTGCGCTGGGCACAGGGCAAAGCCGCGACGACGGTTCAGGAAATCGACGGCGAGCGGTGGCTGATCAGCTCCACGCCACTCGGCACAACCGGGCTGGCCCTGGCGGTGGAAGTGCCCACGGCCGAACTCTATGCCCCGGTCGTCGATACGCTCGAAACCGGGCTGCTGTTCGTGCCGGGTCTGGTGCTGCTGGGGCTGCTCGTGCTGGGCTGGCAACTGCGCCCGCTGACCCAGAGGCTGCATCAGGCGAACGCGCGGGTGCAGAACGCTTTTGACTATTCCGGCATCGGCATTTTGATGGTGAGTGGGCAAGGCGAGATTCTCGACTTCAATCCGGCCTTCAGCGACATGTTGGGCTACACGCCGACGGAGCTGCGCCAGCCCCGTCTCGTCGACGACTTTCTGCATCCAGACGACCGGGGCGCCGTGGCCGCCCAGCTCGGCGGTATGGCAGACACAGAGGTGGGCGCCTATTGCGTGCACCGGCGCTATCGTCACAAAAACGGCGAGTACCGCATGCTGCAGTGGCATGTCTCCCCGGTGAAGAACGAGGACGGCGCTGTGACCTCCATCGTGTGTTACGCCCTCGACGTCACCGACGAACTCGCCCGCAAGGACGCCGCGATCCGGCAGACCGCGTTTTTGAATGCGGTGCTCGACAATCTCCAAGACGTGATCTATGCCTGCGACCAGAACGGCCAGATCATTTACACCAACCACGCAGCCACACGCGCGGGGCTGGCAAGACAACCGGCCACCGAGTTGGACCAACTCGATGAGTTTCGTCCGATCTATACCCTTGATCACAAACCCCTCCCGCTAGAAGATCGGCCCCTGGAACGCGGCCTTCGAGGAAAGACCACGCAGGGGCTTGAATATTGCGCTCCGACCAGCGACGGGCTTTGGGGCTACTTCCAGTTTTCAGGCTCCCCTCTGCGCGATGGGCAGGGCCGCAACTTGGGCGCTGTGTCCATCTCACGCGACCTCACGGAGATCCGTGCCGCTGAACGGCGCCTCAAGTGGCTGGTCGAACACGACGAGCTGACCGAACTGCCCAACCAGACCCTGGCCATCGAATCACTCGAGCGCTGGCTCGAAGCCGAAACCAGCCGGGACGAGAGCCGCCAACTGGCCGTTTACCTGCTCGACATCGACCGCTTCCGCCAGATCAACGACAGCTTTGGTCACGCCCTGGGCGATGACCTGTTGATCGAAACCGCGGCGCGCCTGAAGGCTGCGCTTCCTCCAGACGATCTTCTGGCACGCTGGGGCGGCAATGCCTTCGCGGTGCTGCATCCTTGCACCGCCGATCAGCAGGCCCTGCTCGATCACGCCGAGCAACTGCTCGACAGCCTGACCGAGCCTTTCGTGCTCGACGGCCAGACCATTTTCATCACCGCCAGCCTGGGCATTGCCCGTGCGCCGCGCGATGGCCGCTCGGCCACGCAACTGTTCAGCCGTGCCGATGTGGCCATGTACCGCTGCAAGGCCAACACCCCCGGCCGGGCGCTGCTCTACACCGCCGACATGAGCCAGCGCGGGCGCGAGCTCATCGAGATGGAGACCGATCTGCGCCACGCCCTCGCCATGGAGCAGTTTTTCGTGCTCTACCAGCCCAAGGTCTGCCTGCAGACCCATCAGGTGATTGGGGCGGAGGCCTTGCTGCGCTGGCAGCACCCACAACATGGTCTGGTTTCTCCGGCCACGTTCATCCCGCTGCTCGAAGAAACCGGCCTGATCGTGCCCGTGGGGCAATGGGTGCTGAACGCCGTGTGCAAGCAGCTTCAAGAATGGGAGCAACAAGGCAAGACCCCGTTGCCCATCGCCGTGAACTGCTCGATGCGGCAATTGCAGGGCGATCTGATTCTGCGTCAGGTCTCTTCGGCCCTGGAGCGCTCGGGCATCGCGCCCCGCCTGCTGGAGCTGGAAATCACCGAAAGCATGATGCTGCGCGATCCCGAGCATGTCAGCGGGCTGATCGTGCAATTGCGCGAGCTTGGCGTGAACACCTCCATCGACGATTTCGGCACGGGCTACTCCTCGCTGGCTTCGCTCAAGCGCCTGCCCGTCACCACCCTCAAACTCGACCGCGCTTTTATCAAAGACCTGCCCGACGATGCCGACGACGCGGCTATTACGCGTGCGGTGATTTCGATGGCTAAGGCCCTGCACCTGATCGTCATCGCCGAAGGCGTCGAAACGCAGGAGCAGGCCGATTTTCTGCAGCAACTCGGGTGCGAGGCCTACCAGGGCTGGCTGTTCAGCCAGGCGGTCGCGCCCAAGCGCTTTGCCCAATATCTGGCCGATGCCAAGGCCCACACACCTGACTAAAAAAACATGCACACTCTCACCGATACCGAACTGAGCGGCTTCTCCCGCCTTATGTTCGAAGCCGCTGGCATCACCTTGGCGCCGTCGAAAAAGGCGCTGGTCGAAGGGCGCCTGTCCAAGCGGCTGCACGCGCTCGGGCTGGCGACTTTCACCGATTACCTGCACCATCTGCGGCAAGACGCCACCGAGCGCCAGCAGGCCATCGACCTGCTGACCACCAACGAAACCTATTTCTTTCGCGAGCCGCGGCACTTCGCCTATCTGTCGGAGCAGATCATTCCGCATGCGGATACCTCTCGCCCATTCCGGGTGTGGAGCGCGGCCTGCTCCAGCGGCGAAGAGCCCTACAGCATCGCCATGGTGCTGGCCGAACGCATGGGGCAGCGGCCGTGGGAGATCGTGGCCTCCGACATTTCCACCCGGGTGATCGAGCAGGCGCGCCGCGCCATCTACCCGATGGAGCGCGCCGAAAAAATTCCCCAGCCTTACCTCAAGGCCTTCTGCTTGAAAGGCGCCGGGGCGCAAGAAGGTAGTTTTGCGCTGCAGCCCAGCCTCCGCGAGCGGGTGCGCTTTCAGGTCGTCAACCTCAACACCGCCCTGCCCGACATCGGTCAGTTCGACCTGGTGGTGCTGCGCAATGTAATGATCTATTTCGACGCCGAGACCAAGCGCGCGGTGTGCCGTCGGCTGCTCGATGTGCTGCGGCCCGGCGGGCATCTGTTCATCGGTCACTCCGAAAGCCTGAACGGTCTGGATCTGCCGCTGCGCAGCCTTCAACCCGCCGTTTATCTCAAGCCGCAATGAAGACCGTGCCGTTCCCCGCGCCTGCCGAAGCGGCGCAGGAAGAGCCGCTGGAAATCTTTCTGCAGCCCGGCGAGCTGTATTTCGGCGAAGGGCGCACCCGCGTGCGCACCCTGCTGGGCTCCTGCGTGGCGATTGCGGTGTGGCACCCGCGGCTGAAGATCGGCGGGCTGTGCCATTACATGCTGCCCGGCCGCGGCGCGCATCATGGCGCGCACCGTGCGCTCGATGGCCGCTATGCCGATGAAGCCATGCTGCTGTTTCTGCGCGATATGCGGGCGGCGGACACCCGCCCCGATGAATACGAAGCCAAGCTGTTCGGCGGCGGGCGCATGTTCACGCAAGAAAAGCCCCTGCATGTGCAGCACGGCTGCGTGGACGTGCCGTGCAAAAACGTACTGCGCGGACGCGAACTCGTGCGTCAACATGGCCTGCGCCTCAAGGCCGAACACCTGGGCGGCGAAGGCCACCGCAATGTGCTGTTCGAGATCTGGAGCGGCGACGCCTATCTGAAATTCTGGGGCCAGAACGCACAGCAAAGTATGGGTTGAGTGCCCATCACAACCCTTCCTACTGGAGACGCTTTCATGATTCGGACCGACAAGGTCAAGGTGTTCATCGTCGACGATTCCGCCGTGGTGCGGCAGGTGCTGCAGGCCGTGCTGCTGCGCGATCCGGGCATCGAGGTCATCGGCGTCGCGCCCGATCCGCTGTTTGCCCTGCAGCGCATGCAGCAAGGCCTGTGGCCCGACGTGCTGGTGCTCGACGTCGAGATGCCCCGCATGGACGGCATCACCTTCCTCAAGAAGCTCATGGTCGAGCATCCGCTGCCGGTGGTCATCTGCTCCACACTCACCGAAAAGGGCGCGCAGATCACGCTCGATGCTCTAGCGGCGGGGGCCGTCAGCGTGGTGACCAAGCCGCGCGTGGGCCTGAAGGACTTTCTGGTGGAGCAAACCACCGAGCTGACGCAGACCATCAAGGCCGCGGCCCGCGCCAACACTGGCAGCCTGCGCGCATCAACGCGGCCCGTAGTCAGCGTGACCAAGGCCGCCGCGCCGCCCGCGTTCTCCCCCGGCGCGCATGTGCTGACCGACACCACCGAGAAAATCATCTCCATGGGCATGTCCACCGGCGGCACCGTGGCGCTCGAACGCGTGCTCACCACCCTGCCCCGCACCCTGCCGGGCATCGCCGTGGTGCAGCACATGCCGGAGAAGTTCACCGCCGCCTTTGCCGAGCGCCTGAACACCGTCTGCGCCCTCGAGGTGCGCGAGGCGCGTGACGGCGACCGGCTGATTCCCGGGCTGGTGCTCATCGCGCCGGGCGGCCGCCATATGCAGGTACGGCGCAGCGGCGCGCAGTATCACGTCGAAGTGCGCGACGGCCCGCTGGTCAACCGCCACCGGCCTTCGGTCGATGTGCTGTTCCGCTCAGTCGCGCAATGCGCCGGGCGCAACGCCCTGGGCATCATCCTCACCGGCATGGGCGATGACGGCGCGCGCGGCCTCAAGGAGATGCACGACGCCGGCGCCCGCACCGTGGCGCAAGACGAAGCCACCAGCGTGGTTTATGGCATGCCCAAGGAGGCCGTGAAACTCGGCGCAGCCGACCGCAGCCTGGCCCTGGGCGACATCGGCTCAGCAATGGTGGAATACGGCCGCGGTTGAACGCTGACGACTCGTTCCACACGGGGTCTTCCCCTATGCAGCGGCACTGGCCTCGTGTCGTTGCATAGGCATCAAACAAAACCTCTCTCGCTACCCTGATGAACAACCTTCGCATTCGCACCCGCATGACCCTGGGTCTGCTCGGGATGCTGGCCGTCATCGTGCTCAATGCCTTGCTGGCGCAGCAGCAATTGGCACAATCAAACGCCCGGCTCGACGCCATCGTGCATGTGCAAAGCCAGCGCATCACCCTGCTCAACACTTTTTTCACCAACTTCCAGGGCACCACTGCGGCGCTGTATCAAACCCTGCTGAACCCGGCGCATGACGAGGCGCAGCAAGCCCTGAAAAAACAACTCGCCGAAAACCGCGCCAGCACGGCCGGGGTTTTCAAAGAGTTGAAAGCCTTGCCGCCGGATGCTGAGGTCAACACGCAGCTCGCCGAAATCCACAGCTTGATGGCGAAGAACCGGGGCGTACAGCAGCAGGTCATCAGTCTGATGCAGCAAGGGCTCTATCCGCAGGCCAGCACCATCTACACCCAACTGGCCTCGCCCATCGTGCTGGCCATGCACCAGCGCATCAGTGCGTTGATCGCCCATCAGAAAGCGCAGATGCAGGCGGCGTATGCGCAAAGCCAGACCGACTATGCAAGCGCGGTTCGCCGGGCGCTGTGGATCACCATCGGCTTCATCCTCGCGGCAATGGTGGGCGGCTTCTGGATCACCCGCTCCATCACCCGTCCCTTGAGCGAAGCCGTTTCTGTCGCGCAGCGCGTGGCCGAAGGCGATCTGTCTGTGCGGGTGCTTTCCACGTCGAAGGATGAAACCGGCCAGTTGCTCACGGCTTTGGGCGAGATGGTGGGGCGGCTGACTTCGGTCATCGGCT
>DYSB01000164.1 GCA_020726405.1 Acetofilamentum sp.
TTGCAGCGTATCCACGCTGGTCTGTTGATGGAGCTTCTGCTGGACCAGCGTCTGCGCGGGCTGCCTGATGATGCGCGGCTGCTGGCCCGGGCCGATCTGCAAACCGTGCGCGGGCGGCTGGCCGATTGGCAGAAGACCGCCGGTGGCGATCGTCTGCAGACCCAATTCTTGCAGGACCTGGCCGAGCGCATCACGCTGGCGCTGGAGCGGGAGCGGGCCAAGTTGTAGCACGGGTAATATCCGCCGACAAAAAAGCGCGCGTTCTCCGGGGGGACGCGCGCTTTTTCAGCGTCGAGAATGACAGCCGGAGGGCTCAGTAGGCGGTGGCGAACAGCACGCGCCGCGCGCTGGGCTGGCCGCTGAACACGCAGACGCCGGGCTCGTCCGCCCAGTCGAAAGGCAGGCAGCGGATGGTGGCCTTGCTGGCCTCCTTGATGGCCGCCTCGGTCGCGCCCGTGCCGTCCCAGTGGGCTTCCACCCACTTGCGCTCCTGGATCGCCTGCTGGAAGTCCGCCCAGCTGTCCACGCGCACGGTGCCCGCGCTGCGCCGCTCCAGCGCCTGCTGGTAGAGCTCGGCCTGCATGGTCTCCAGGATGCCGGCGATCCCGCCCGCCAACTCGTCCAGGCTGAGGATACGCTTCTGGCGATCGTGGCGCGTCACCAGGCAGACGCTGCCCTGGGCCGCGTCACGCGGGCCGATCTCCAGCCGGAAGGGGATGCCCTGCTGGACCCAGCCGAAGAAGCGGTCCGCCGGGCGCTTGTCCGTGTCGGCGTCCCAGATCACTTTGAGAGCGCCCAGTTTGCTTTGCAGCAGCTCGAAAGCCTGGCGCGCGAAGGGTTCTACCGCAGTGCGCTCCTCCTCATTCTTCCAAAGCGGCACCACCACGCCCAGCTTGGGGGCCAGCCGAGGCGGCACCACCAGCCCGTCGTCGTCGGAGTGGGCCATGATCAGCGCGCCCACCAGCCGCGTGGAGACGCCCCAGGAGGTGGTCCAGGCCAGCTGCTCGGTGTTGTCGCGCCCGGTGAATTTGATCTCGAAGGCCCGGGCGAAGTTCTGCCCCAGGTTGTGGCTGGTGCCCATCTGCAGCGCCTTGCCGTCCTGCATGAAGCCCTCGATGCAGTAGGTGGCCACGGCGCCCGGGAACTTCTCCTTCTCGGTCTTGCGGCCCTTGATCACCGGGATGGCCAGCACGTCCTCGGAGAAGGCGCGGTAGACCTCGAGCATCTTCAGCGTCTCGTCCTGGGCCTCGCCTTCGGTCTCGTGGGCCGTGTGGCCCTCCTGCCAGAGGAACTCGCTGGTGCGCAGGAAGAGGCGTGTGCGCATCTCCCAGCGCAGCACGTTGGCCCATTGGTTGATCAGGATGGGCAGCTCGCGCCAACTGGTCAGCCACTTGGAATACATGTGGCCGATGATGGTCTCGCTGGTGGGCCGGATGTAGAGCGGCTCGTCGAGTTTCTTGCCGCCGCCGTGGGTGACCACGGCGCACTCGGGCGCGAAACCCTCCACGTGCTCGGCCTCCTTGGTCATGAAGGATTCGGGGATGAGCAGCGGGAAGTAGGCGTTGACGTGGCCGGTCTCCTTGAAGCGGCGGTCCAGGTCCGCCTGCATGTTTTCCCAGAGGGCGTAGCCCGTGGGGCGGATGACCATGGCGCCCTTGACAGGCGAGTAGTCGGCCAGCTGGCCGGCCTTGATGACGTCCAGGTACCACTCGGAATAGTCCTTGGATCGGGCGGTGATGTTGCGGGCCACGGTGCGTCCTTCGTTGTCAGAGGTTGCGCCCAAGGTACGCAACGAGAGCCGGCCGGCGGAGGATCCCAGTCAACGGTCACCAACTCCTGCCCAAATCCAATCCGACTCTGTGCCTCTGTGGTGTAAGCACGTGGAGGCCCAGACTCAAGGCCTGGCCCGGAAGCGCTCCCAGGCCGCCAGCGCCTCCTGCCGACCCTGAGCGGGATCCGGCCGCGCCTCGGGATAGCCCGTGGACGCCCACTCCAGCCGGCGGGCGTCCAGCACGGGCAGGCCGCCGGCCTGCGCGTCCGCCAGAAACAGGCGCAGGCTGTGTGGGCGTGCCAGGCGGCGGCGCGCTCCGGCAGCGGCGGGGCAGGCTCGAGGATCAGCCGTGCGGGCTCGTCCCGGGCAGCCGCCAGGGCCGGGTTGTCGTGCCAGCGCAGGCTGTCGATCAACCAGACCAGGGTCATGGGGCCTCCTATCCACTGCAAGGTCGCACTGCATAGGTCAGATGCTTCACCTGACCTTTCCAGCCACGGTGTTGTCCAACGATTTTGGCTTTGGTCACTGGCATGGTTCCATTCAACTTCGTACCCTGCCCGCCAAGCAGAAGGAGTCACCGTGATGTATCCCACCGAGCAGCTGCGCAGCCTGTCCGTGGCCGAGCGCCTGGACCTGCTGGAACGGGTTTGGGAGAGTCTGGAGGGCGAGGAGATCACACCCCTGCTCACGCTGGAGCAGGAGGCGGAGCTGGATCGCCGCATCGCAGAACATGAGGCTCATCCTGAAGAGGCGATTCCCTGGGAGGTGGCCATCCGACAGTTGCGTGACCGCTTGCCGAAATGATTCTGACTGTTCGTCCGCGTGCCTTGCGCGAGCTGGCCGAGATCCAGGATTGGTACGAGGAGCGCGAGCCGGGACTGGGAAGTCGGTGGCTGGAAGATGTGGCACGGGCTTTGGAACAAATCCACACGGCCCCGCATTCCGCGCCTGTTCATCGTTTGCCCGTGCGTCGGTTGCGCCTCAGGCACTTTCCCTTTCAGTTGTTCTATCCGTGCAAGGCGGAAGAAATCACAGTGGTGTCCGTCTTGCATATTCGGCGGCATCCAGGCCATCGTCCAATTGGTTGAATCCCATGAGTACTTGTTGGAATTCCCGCCAACCACCCACTTCCCCCCGTTTTCTCAGCTTTGAATTGCGCATTCCCGACTCCAACTTTCCGCCCCGCGCTTGCGGATCCACGCGTGTCCCTCGAAGCTGGAGCCCAACCATGAACCGTCGCATCCTGTTCGCTGTCGGCCTCGGCCTGGCCCTGTTGTCCACGACCCGGGCCGCCGTCTACACCACGTATCACTGGCACCAGCAGCAGCCCATCTACTGGCCGCAGACTTCGGCCCTTAGCCCGCCGGCCATCGAGACGGCCTGGGAATCCATCCAGCGCCGCAATGCCGGGGCCGCGCACCCGGAGAACGACGTGGCCGAGATCTTCAGCGTGGCCGACCGCGTGGCCGCCTACCAGGGCCGGATGCGCGACGCCGTGGGACTGATGAGTGGACCCAGCGCCGGTGCGCAGGTGAGCTACGCGGGCTGCCTGATCGACAACATCGCCAGCCTGGGCGCGCACAATTCATTGGGCTACAGTCCCGCGTGGAACCAGGGCATCCGCCAGGCCCGGAGCTGGCTCACGCCGGGCGGCGTGCCGCGGCTGGATCTGGTGTTGACGCCCTACCATCACAGCATCGCGCCGCTGATCGACGAAGAGGCCCTGCGGATGGAGATCCGCATCGCCAAACTGGCCCACGCCCGGGCCTGGGGCAGCACGCCGGGGCTCTCTTCTGGCTTCTTCCCGCCGGAGATGTGCTTCAGCGAGCGCATCATCCCCGTGCTGGCCTCCGAGGGAATTCAGTGGACCTTCGTCCCCAACAATCACCTCAGCCGGGCCTGCGCGAACTTTCCGCTGATTCTGGGCACGGGGGGCGAGAACTGTGATCCGCCCAACAAGGCCGACCAGCTCAATCCCGCGCAAAACACGTGGTGGAGCCGCACCATCAGCCGCGGCTGCACGCCCACCAATGCCGCGCCTTTCAGCCTGCGGCCGCACAAGGCCGAATACGTGGATCCGGCAACGGGCGTGGCCAGCGCCGTCACCGTGGTGCCGATGGAGATGGCCATGAGCTGGCAGGATGGCTACCAGATGTACGGGCTGGAAGACATCAACCAAGTGGCGGCGACCAGCGAGGCCGCCCAGCCGCTGCTCATCGTGCTGGGCCACGACGGCGACAACGCCTGGGGTGGCGGCTACAGCTACTACATGGAAAGCGTGCCGCAATTCACCAGCCAGGCCGTGGCCGCGGGCTACACGCCCACCGTCGTGCAGCAGTATCTGCAGACGCATCCGGTCTCCGCCGCGGACCTCGTGCACGTGGAGGACGGCGGCTGGGTGAATGCCGACGGCGATTTCGGCAGCCCGGATTACATCAACTGGAACTGGCCCCTCACCGGCCCCGACGGCTTCGACATTCCCGGCGGCTGGGCCGAGGACGAGCGCAACTGGGCCGTGATCACCGCCGCCCAGAACTACGTGCAAACCGCCGCCGAGCTGGACGGCAACGTGGATCCGGCCAGCGTGATGGACCCCGCGGCGTATCCAGCCAGCGCGGCCGAGCTGGCCTGGCACCATTTCCTGCCCGCGCTGGAGAGCGGATACATGTATTACGGCGCCGCACTGGACATGGAACTCAAGCCCACCGTGGCCTGTAACACGGCCATCGGCCACGCCAGCCAGGTGATCGGCTCCGGCGCGGGGGAGACCACGCCACCCACCATCTGGCTGCCCCAACAACTGCCCCACAACCCGGGCGCGACGGGCTTCGGCAGCCTCTGGGGCTACACGCCCACCTTTCACGATCGGGACTTCTGGATCTGGACCTTCGTGCACGACGTCTCCGGCCTGGACAGCGTCACCTGGCACTACCGCATTGACGTCGACGGGGAGAATCCGCTGGCCAGCCACCAGAACGAGACCTTCGCCGGCGGGCTGGACGTCGGGTCCTGGCGCAGCCGACCCATGAACCGTCGAGCCTTTCCCACGGGCAACGTCTACAATGATCCCAACATCAATTTCTCCGTGCTGCCCGCGGCCATCGCCGACGAGTATTGGCTGCACGTGACGGAACCCGAACTGACCACGACGGGCGGCCTGCTCATCGATTATTTCGTTGAGGCCCGGGACTCGCGCGGCAATGTCAAGCAGAGCCCCATCCTGCATACCTGGATCGGCACGGGTGAGGGACAGGGCGGTGGTTCGGGCGACGAGCGCGTCTCCTGGTGGCCCGTGCCCGCCCAGGCCGGCCAGAGCTTCACCGTGCAGTACCGGCTGGAGGGTGGCCCGCTGCCCGCCGGCACCAGCCCGGTCTACTTGCACTACGGCTTCAACGGCTGGGATGGCGTGGCGGATGTGGCGCTGACATGGGCGGCGGACAGCGCGGCCTGGCGCGGCACATTGACTCTGCCTCAGGGCGCCGAGCAGGTGGACTTCGTCTTCCATGACAACCTGGGCCACTGGGACAACAACAGCGGCCAGGACTGGCACGTGTCCGTGGAGGGTGCGGCGGCGGACTGGGTAATGGACGGCACGCTGGATCCGGACGCCCTGCTGCTGGCGCAGAACTCAGGTCTGCAGCTCTGGGGCGGCTGGAACGGCAGCCGGCTCTACCTGGCGGGCACGCCAGCCCAGAATGCGCGCGACCATTTCCTCTTCGTGTCCGCGCCACCCGGCGCCCTGCGCGCCGCGCCCTGGGCGAAGGCCGGCCAGGTGGCGGGCTGGGGCTGCTACCTGGCCAACGAGGTCAGCAACGGCTGGAGCGCCTGGTTCGACGCCGCCGCCGGCGCGCCGGCCCAGGCCCGCGGCGCCGTGCTCGAGGGCAGCCTGGACCCCGCGGCGCTGTTCGGCGCGCTGCCGGACACGGTCTGGCTGGCACTGGGCGCCTGGGGCAACGCCGACGGTGGCACCATGCAGGCCCAGGTTCCAGTCACATTGAACGGCAACGGCAGCCTGGAGAGTGGGGAATGGTTGGCCTTCCCGCTGACCACACCCGTGTTCGGGCCGGTCGCGGAGCTGGGCATCCAGCGCCAGGCGGATGGCAGCATCCAGCTTGCCTGGACGGCGCCGACTCCGCCGGCGGGTTGGATGCTCGCCGGCTACTCGGTGGAGGCTTCGCCCACGGGCTATGGGAGTTGGCAGAGTCTGGGCCTGACCGCGGCCACCAGCTGGACGGACGGCGCCACTCCCGGCCTGCAACAGCGCGGCTATCGCGTGCGGGCCCGCTACGAGCGGCGCTGAGGGTCTCCTGCGGGAATTCACCACAGGGACACAGAGGCATAGTTTTTTTGGGGGGGGTTATTGCCGGGGTCGGGCTTGCGTTACCCGCACCACGAGGTGCGCACGAAGGCTCGAAGTCTCAAAGACGAACTGGAGCGCGTGAGCTGATCGGCTGTGGTCTGACGGCCCTGGCATCTGTTTCAGACGCAGTGCTGAGATCGAGAGAGAGGGAAGGCTCTGGGAAGATCCACGCTCTCCTTCACTCAAGATTTTGTGTCTCTGTGTCTCTGTGGTCGTTCCGCAAGCTGTCGAGGCTTGAGCCCGCCAGCGGGCATCCCGGCGTGCCGCGTGTTACCTTGAGCCATGCGTAGACATTATCCCACCCTGAACCTATTCCTCGGCCTGCTGCTGGGCGCTTCACTGCTAAGCTGCGGCGGTCGGCCCGCACCCGGTCCGGCCAGTCGGCGGGAGGCCGACCTCGTGCGGCCGGTGGGCCACGCGCTGGCCCAGGACCTGCAGCACCGCTTGCGGGCCGAACTATTGGGCGCGCTGGAATCCGGCGGACCGGCGGGTGCCATCGGCGTCTGCAGCGTCCGGGCCCAGCAGCTGGCACAGGAGCTGGGCGCGGCGGCCACGCCCCCGGCCGAGCTGCGCCGGGTGAGCCGCCGGGCGCGCAATCCCCTGGACGCCCCGGACGAGTGGGACCTCCAGGC
>DYSB01000165.1 GCA_020726405.1 Acetofilamentum sp.
TGGAGGCGGGTTTCAGCCCGGCGGCCATGGCCAAGCGCACGCTGGCGATCTACCGCGAGCTGGGCGCATGAGCCCGTCGCTGGTGATCTTTTACGTGCCTGACCAGGAGGCGGCGCGCCGCTTCTACGGCGCCCTGCTGGAGAAGGAGCCCAATCTGCTCGTGCCGGGCATGAGCGAGTTCACGCTGCCTGGCGGTCTGACGCTGGGCCTGATGCCCGAGGCGGGGATCCGTCGCCTGCTGCCCGTGCTGGCCGGCTTGGCGCCCGCACCCGCCGGCCCGGCCCGCGCCGAACTCTATCTGCGGGTGGAGGAACCGGCAGCCTGGCTGGAGCGCGCCCTGGGCCTGGGCGCCCGCCTGCTGGATCCTGTACGGCCGCGGGACTGGGGCGAGCGCGCCGGCTACGTCCTGGACCCCTGGGGCCACGTGCTGGCGTTCGCCTGCTGAAGCCCGCCCGCGCCCACTCCGGCTTTTCCGGCCAGTGCCCAAGCCCTACCTTGCATCTGCCGCATCCGCGTGATCCCCGGGCCGGAGTATCGGTCGCACGTTTTTGGCAGAGCAGGCCAGCGGGGCCTTTTCTCAAACCCAGCAGGAGAGCCCGTCCGATGAGGCCCGGTCCCGTCGTCACTCGCATCGCCCCCTCGCCCACCGGAGACCCCCATATCGGGACGGTCTTCATGGCCCTGTTCAACCTGGCTTTCGCCCGCCGGCACGGCGGGAAATTCATCCTGCGCATCGAGGACACAGATCAGGGCCGCTCCACGCGCGAGAGCGAGGAGGCGATCTTCGCCGCCCTGCGCTGGGCCGGGATCCCCTGGGACGAGGGTCCGGACAAGGGCGGGCCCCATGGCCCGTACCGGCAGAGCGAGCGGCTTCCCATCTACGAAAAGCACGTGCAGCGGCTGGTGGATTCGGGCAAGGCCTATCCCTGCTTCTGCGACGCGGCGCGGCTGAAGGCCCTGCGCGAGGAGCAACTGGCGAACAAGCAGGATCCGCGCTACGACGGCCACTGCCGCCATTTGGATCGTAGCGACACGATGCATCGTGTCGCTACAGGGGAACCGCATGTCATCCGCTTGGTCGTGCCCGACGAGGGCGAGTGCGTGGTGCCCGACCGCCTGCGCGGCGAGATCCGCATCGCCTGGAGCACAGTGGACCACCAGATCCTGCGCAAGACCGACGGCTTCCCCACCTACCACCTGGCCAACGTGGTGGACGACCACCTGATGGGCGTCACCCACGTGATCCGCGGCGAGGAGTGGATCTCCAGCCTGCCCAAGCACGTCCTGCTCTACGAGGGCTTCGGCTGGGAATGCCCCGAGTTCATCCACATGCCGCTCTTGCGCAACCCGGACAAGAGCAAGCTCAGCAAGCGCAAGAACCCCACCAGCGTCACTTGGTATCGCGAGGCCGGCTACCTGCCCGAGGCCGTGCTCAACTATCTGGGCATGATGGGCTACACGCTGCCCGACGGGCGTGAGATGTTCACGTTGGACGAGTTCATCGAGTCCTTCGAGATCGACCGCGTGGTGCTGGGCGGTCCGGTCTTCGATCTGGCCAAGCTCAACTGGCTCAACGGGCGCTACCTGCGCGAGAGCCTGACACCGGCGCAGATCCTCGAGCGCCTGCACGGCTGGCGCCTGAACGACGACCTGCTGCTCCGGGCTCTGCCGCTGACCCAGAAGCGCCTGACCACCCTGGCCGACTTCGTGCCCATGACGGCCTTTCTGCTGCGCGGGGCACTGGACTACAACACGGCCGAGCTGGCCGGCTCCGACGGCCCGCGCACGGCGCGCTGGCTGCGCATCGCGCTCTGGCAAATGGAGCAGCTTCGTCCCTTCACGGCCACCAGCGTCCGTGCGCTCTTCGAGGACATGGTGGAACGCGAAGGGGCGAACCTGCGCGAGCTGCTGGCGCCCTTCTTCCTGGCTGTCACCGGGGCCAAGGTCAGCCTGCCGCTCTTCGACAGTTGCGAGCTGCTGGGCGCCGACCTGACCCGCCGCCGGCTGCACGAGGGCCTGGAGCGGCTGGCCGCCGCCGGGCACGAACTCAAAGGCAAGACCCTCAAGGCGCTGGAAGAAGACTACCGGCGCCGCTACGTGGAGACCCGCTGATGGAACCGACCCCGCTGACTTCCGGCCGCGACTTCATCCGGCAGATCATCGACGCCGACCTGGCCTCGGGCAAGCACGTGAACGTCGTCACGCGCTTCCCGCCCGAACCCAACGGCTACCTGCACATCGGCCACGCCAAGGCCATCTGTCTGAACTTCGGCCTGGCCGCCGAATACGGGCTTAAGGTCCCGGCGCGCTGCCACCTGCGCTTCGACGACACCAACCCGGAGAAGGAGGAGCAGGAGTACATCGACGCCATCGAGGCCGACGTGCGCTGGCTGGGCTTCGACTGGGGCGAACACCTCTATCACGCCTCGGACTACTTCCAGCAGCTCTATGACTTCTCGGAGGAGCTGATCGGCAAGGACCTGGCCTATGTGGACGACCAGAGTGCCGAGGAGATCCGGGCCACGCGCGGCTCACTGACCGAGCCCGGCGTCAACAGCCCCTGGCGCACGCGCTCCGCGGAGGAGAACCTCGATCTGTTCCGTCGCATGCGCGCCGGAGAGTTCCCGGACGGCAGCCGCGTGCTGCGCGCCCGGATCGACATGGCCAGCCCCAACCTGAATCTGCGCGATCCCGCCCTATGGCGGATCCGCCGGGCGCCGCACCCGCGCACGGGGGAGGCCTGGCTGATTTACCCCATGTACGACTACACGCACCCGCTCAGCGACGCGCTGGAGTCCATCACGCACTCCATCTGCACGCTGGAGTTCGAGAACCACCGCCCGCTCTACGACTGGGCCGTGGACAACGTCAGCGTGGATTGCAAGCCGCGCCAGATCGAGTTCGCTCGCCTCAACCTGACCTACACGGTGATGAGCAAGCGCAAGCTGCTCTTCCTGGTGAAGGAAGGCCATGTGGACGGCTGGGACGATCCGCGCATGCCCACCCTGAGCGGCCTGCGGCGCCGGGGTTACACGCCCGAGGCCATCCGCGACTTCTGCGAGCGCATCGGCGTGGCCAAGCGCGACAGCGTGGTGGACGTGCAACTGCTGGAGCACTGCCTGCGCGAGGACCTGAACCGCCGCGCCCCGCGCCGGATGGCCGTGCTGGATCCGCTGCCTGTCACGATCGAGAACTGGGAGGCGGGACGCGTGGACTGGTTGGAGGCCGTCAACAATCCCGAGGACGAGTCCGCCGGCACGCGCCAGGTCCCGTTCACGGGCGAGCTGTTCATCGAGCGCGAGGATTTCATGGAGGATCCGCCCAAGAAGTGGTTCCGCCTCTCGCCGGGGGCTGAAGTGAGACTGCGCTGGGGCTACCTCTTCACCTGCACCGAGGTGATCAAAGACTCGGCCGGCCGCGTGGAGCGCCTGTGCGGACGCATCGACCCGGCGAGCCGGGGAGGCAACGCGCCCGACGGCCGCAAGGTCAAGGGAACCATCCACTGGGTGAGCGCGGCCCACGCCGTGGAGGCCGAGGTGCGGCTCTACGAGCACTTGTTCGCTATTGAGAAACCCGGCGCGGAGCGTGACTTCCTGCTGGACATCAACCCGGATTCACTGCGCAGTGTGAGCCAGTGCCAACTTGAACCCGCGCTGGCGGAGGCCGTGCCCGGCACGCCCGTGCAGTTCGAGCGCCTGGGCTACTTCCACCGGGATTCCCGCGCAACCGGCCTGGTCTTCAACCGCACGGTCACCCTGCGCGACACCTGGGCTAAGGAAGCGCAGAAGTCCTGAGAGCACGAAGACTCGAAGAAGAGAAAGCGTGAAGGTTGGAACCGATCCGCCCGTTGATCGCGCTGAGTATGGACATGATGGGTGGTAGAAGAAATCTTTTGTCAGCTGAGCGCCGAGTCTTTGAGCCTCCGTGTCTTCGTGTTCCCCGCACGTGAGGATAGAGCGAGAGTCCCGCACGGCAAGGTGAATCGAATGGGAAGAGCCAGTCAACCGAATCGGGCCACCCTGCGTCAGCGCATGAGCGCCCTTCCGTGCGCCACGGAGGAGGAGCCCTTCGGGCCGGGCGTCTGGGTCTACAAAGTCTGCGGCAAGGTCTTTGCCCTGCTCACCCAGGACGGCCCCGTCCGGCTCAGCCTCAAGTGCGACCCCACGCGGGCCCAGGAACTGCGCGCGGCCTTCGCCGCCATCACACCCGGCTACCACTTGAACAAGGAACACTGGAACACCTTGGAGTTGCCCGGCGGACTGCCGGCGGCCCTGGTGGACGAACTCATCCTGCACAGCCACGAGCTGGTGACGGCCCGCCTGAAGAAGAGCGAGCGCCAGGCCGTGGCCCTCCAGAGGACCCTCACATGAACATCATCAATGGAGAAAGCCGGCGCGGTCTGCTGCCGGCGGCCCTGATCCTGGGCATCTGTCTGATGGCCGCGGCCTGGATCGGCGGACGGGCCTTCCTGGCGGCGCGCATGGCCGGCGACGGCCTCACGGTCAAGGGCACGGCGGAGGCCAAGGCCACCTCCACCCTGGCCGTCTGGCGCGGCAGCGTCAGCGCCCGCAGTGCGGACCCGGCGGTTGCCACGCGCGAACTGGAGCAGCAGGCCCAGCGCGTCGCCACCTGGCTGGAGAGCCAGGGTGTCAAGCCCGCCGAGTGGGAGTGGCTGCCCCTGCAGTCCTACGTGATCTACCGGACCACGGCCGGCGGGAACGCCACCTCCGAGGTGGAGGCCTACCAGTTGGAGCGGCCGCTGAAGTTGCAGTCCGGCCGGGTGAAGGAGATCGCGCGCCTGGCCCGGGAGACCGAAGGCCTGCTGCGTGAAGGCGTGACCTGGAGCGGCGCGCCGCCCGAGTTCTACCTGGGCGACCTCGAAATGGTCAAGCTCGAGCTGTTGGGCCGGGCCGCCACGGACGCGCGCCGGCGCGCCGAGGTTCTGCTGGGCGGCAGCAAGCGTCTGGGCGGGCTCGTGAGCGCGCGCCAGGGCATCCTGCAGGTCACCCAGCCCAACTCGGTGGAGGTGGAGGACTACGGCATGTACTCCACCGAGACCATCGACAAAGTGGTCAAGGCAGTTGTGACTGTGACCTTTGCGCTGAAACCTTGAGCGAGCTGATGTCCAGCAGGAGATGGGACCCGAGATGAACGAGCAGGACGCCATTGCGCAAAACCGCGCCATCTGGGACGCTGCCGTGGAGCCCCACGTGGCCAGCGACTTCTACGACGTGGCGGGTTTCCTGGCCGGCCGCGGCACGCTGGAGCCCGACCTGCTGGAGGAGCTGGGCCCGGTGGCGGGTCTGGACCTGATCCACCTGCAGTGCCATTTCGGACTCGATACCCTGAGCCTGGCCCGGCTGGGCGCGCGGGTGACGGGCGTGGATTTCAGCCCGCGGGCCATCGCCGCGGCGCGCTCTGCTGGCTGCCGGACTTGGCCGGCTGGGGCCGCGCGGTGGCCGGGCTGCTGCGACCCGGCGGGAGCGTGTTCGTGCGCGACTTCCATCCCGCCCTGGCCATGTTCGCTCTGGAGGCCCGCGAGGAGAGCTGGCTGCGGCTGGAAGGACCCTATTTCCGCGAGGCCGGACCCGTCCACTGGCCCGACGGCCTGACCTATGCAGCCGAGACCGGGCCCGTGGGCGAGACGGTGGAGTGGGCCCATTCCCTGGCCGAAACCGTGCAGTCCCTGCTGGACGCCGGGCTGGTGCTGGAGCGGTTGCGCGAATATCCTTACTGCAGCTACCGCAGCCACGCCTTCCTGGTGGAGCGGGACGGGCGCTGGGTGCACGCCACGCATCCGGGCGGACTGCCGCTGCTGTTCTCCCTCCGGGCACGCCGCCCGGCATGACCGACGCCGGGGCGCAAAGCGCCCGCCGGCGGGAAAGGAACCCATGGGCTCGTGGCTCTATCGCATCCGGCCCAACCGCCCGGCCCTGCTGACCGATGGTCCCACACCAGAGGAGCAGGCACTGATCGGCCGCCACTTCGCCTACCTGCAGGAGCTGACCCGCCAGGGAATCGTGCACCTGGCCGGACGGACCACCACGGCCGAAGCAGAGGGGATGGGCATCGTGATCTTCTCCGTGGCGGGCGAGCCGGAGGTCCGGGCCCTGATGGAGGGCGACCCCGCCGTGGCCGGGGGCGTAATGAGCGCCCGGCTCTTCCCCTACGGCGTGGCCCTGCTCAATGCCGACAGCCTGGCGGAGGCCCAGCGTGCCGGCTGACCGTCCCGCCGAACTCGCCGCCTGGCTGAAGGCCCAGGCCCTGGCCGAGGGCGCCACGTTGGTCGGGCTGGCGGATCCACGCACGCCCATTCTACACTCCTCGCAAGTAACCAGCTGGAGCCGCGATGGCCTGCACGGTCCGATGGCCTGGTGGCCGCGCGGGGACGAGCAGCGGCTGGATCCCCGGCGCCTGCTACCCGGCGCGCGCAGCCTGCTGATGATCGGCGTGGCCTACGACGGCGGACTGGAGCTGCCCGAGCCGCCGGCCGTGCGGATCAGCCGCTACGCGTTGGGGCGTGACTACCGCCGCGTGCTCAAGGGTCTGCTGCGCCGCGTGATGCAGCGGGTGGAGGAGCGGCTGGGCCAGGTGGCTTGGCGGGCCTGCGTGGACACGGCCCCTCTGCTGGAGCGCTACTGGGCCTGGACGAGCATGGAGCAGTTCGTCCAGGCGAACATC
>DYSB01000166.1 GCA_020726405.1 Acetofilamentum sp.
CGACTACGCCCACCACCCCAGCGAGATCGCGGCCTTCTTGAAGGGCCTGCGCGAGATCAGCCGCGGACCTGTCACGCTGATCCACCAGCCGCACACCTTCAGCCGGGTGCGGGCCTTCGCCCAAGCCACGGGAGAGGCGTTGAGCGCTGCGGACCGGGCGATCCTCTGGCCGGTGTTCGCCGCGCGCGAACTGCCCGAGGACGGGATCAGCCACCGCAGCATCCTGCCCTGGCTGACGGCGCCGCGCAGCCTGGCGCTGGACACATCGACCGAGTTGTTCGCCGAGTTGGAGCGCTCGCTGGGCCCGGACGAGATCGTGGCCACGGTGGGTGCGGGGGATTTGTACAAGCTGCACGGGGAGCTGGCGAAGATCCTCTCCCGGTAGTCTGTCACCTGGCAAAAGCCGGGGTCGAATCGGCGGCAATTCTGTCATCCCAGCGAACGCTGGGATCCTGTCCGGCCGTCCACAGGCATTAGCCTTGCGACGTGGCGGCCGCACATGAAGGGACCAGGCGCCGTGAGGCGTCTGGATGGTTCCTTTCCGCCTGGGATCCCAGCTTGCGCTGGGATGACAGGCTTTCTCTTCATCGAGACAATCGACGAGGCTCCTGCATCGAGGATCAAATGAACCTGTCCTTCAGCAAGCTGAGCGCCTGCGGCAATGACTTCGTGGCGCTGGACAACCGGGACCGCCGCTTGTCAGGCGGCGAGACGGAGTTGATCCGCTACCTGTGCGACCGCCGGCGCGGCGCCGGGGCCGACGGCCTGTTGCTGGTGGAGGAGGATCCTGCCGCTGACTTCCGCATGCGGATCTTCAACCCGGACGGCAGCGAGGCGCGGATGTGCGGCAACGGCGCGCGGGCCTGCGCCTTCTTCGCCGCGAGCCTGGGCATTGGTGGCGAGGAACTGCGCTTCAGCACGCGGGCCGGTCTCCAGCGGGCTCGGTTGGAGTCTGGTCAGCAGAGCCGGTTGTGGCTGAGTCCGCCGGAGGCCCGCGGGCTGGGCGAACCGGAGCTGGCCGCGGATCCACAGCTTGCTAGCGAACTGCGTGGGGCGCGCGTCGCCGGCTTCGTGCGAGTGGGCGTGCCCCATCTGGTGGTGGAGGTTCCCGGCGAGTTGGAGAGCTATCCCATCAAGGTCGTCGGGCCGCCGCTGCGCTATCACTCCGCCTATGCCCCCGAGGGCACCAACGTGATGTTCGTCCAGCGGCTGACGACCCGGCAATTGCACCTGCGGGCCTGGGAGAAGGGCGTGGAGGACGAGACCTGGGGCTGTGGCACGGGCGCTGTTGCCAGCTGCCTGCTGCTGGAGGAGAGCGCGCCGCTGGACTATCCGGTCACGGTGCGCATGCTGGGTGGCGACCTGATCGTCTCCCGCCAAGACGGTGAGATCAGTTTCTCAGGCGAGGTCCACGAGAGCTACCGCGCCGTGGCCAGTTTGCCGGCGGAGCTCGCAGGGGAATGAGCTCACGGGAAGACACGAAGAAATCAAAAGAAATACAAGGGTTGTTATTGGTTCAAAGTTGACTTAACGTATAACTATTGCCCAATAAATCATGGCGATCAATAGGTAGATTTTGTTGCTCTAAATTTCATCAAAAACTATTTTGTGTCTCTATTTATCTAAAAATTGATGCATTGTATGTAATTCCTCCTGACTTCTTCGCGTTTCCCGTGCGTTCTTCTCACCGGCCGCCAATGAGCAGGGAAGTGGCTGCTCTATCCGATGGACTCGTTTGGCCCCTCCATGTCCCGGAAACGATAGCCGACCCCGGTCTCCGTCAGCAGCAGCCGGGGCCGGGCGGGATCGGCCTCCACCTTGCGCCGCAACTGCGCCATCAAGACGCGGAGATACTGTGTCTGGTCCATGTAGGAGGCCCCCCGAACATCCTTGAGAATCTGGCGGTGGGTCAGCACGCGGCCCGGAAAGCGTGCCAGCAGCGTCAGGTGGACCGGCTCCCCGTTCACGTTCACCCGCGGTCGGCCCATGATTCCCAGGAAGGCCGATTCGGTGCCGGCGGCCACCAACGAATCCACTACAACCACGGCCAGGCCTCGCGCCCGCGCCACGCGAGCCGCCTGCCAGTGCGCGGCCTCCGGCGAGATGTGGGGATCCAGCCCGCTACCCGAGGTTGTCACCAAGTCCACCGGGATGGGCTCGCGGTTGTCCGGATCCAGGGCGCGCAGGGCCGCGCAGCGCTCCGCGACGCGTTCCCGCAGCGCGGGAGTGGCGGGACCCAGGGTGCTGCCGGATGAGGCGGAGGCATCGTAGGGTGTCCCAACCGTGGCGGAGGGCCGGCTCCAGAACCAGTCGGGGCCGCTGAATTCCTGCCCCACGGCCGCCAAGCCCACGCTTCGGCCCTGCCAAACGACGGCACGCTGGTCCGGCTGCCAAGCCTTCAGCAGCCAGGCGCCGCCGCTGACCAGCCCAGGGTAGATACCGCCGCACAGCCCGTACACCAGCAGGTTGCGCCGCAGCAGCACGCGCGCCGGTGCCGGACGGACCGTGACACCTTTCAGCGCCAGCGGAGTCAGGGCCACGACGATCAGTGCATTGAAGATCACGGCGGACAGGACGGCCGTGCGCGGCGAGGATAGCCCCATCACGTTGAGCACGGCCAAGGGCGGATAGATGCCCACGAACAGGGCCGGCAGGATGGCGAAGTACTTGGAGACGTCGTTGGCCACGCTGAACGTGGTCAGTGCGCCACGGGTCATCAGCAGCTGTTTGCCGATGGTCACCACTTCCAGCAGCTTGGTGGGGTCCGAGTCCAGGTCCACCATGTTGCCGGCCTCCCGGGCGGCCTGGGTGCCCGTGTTCATGGCCACAGCCACGTCGGCCTGGGCCAGGGCCGGCGCGTCGTTGCTACCGTCCCCGGTCATGGCCACCAGCCGGCCACCGGCCTGGTGCTCGCGGATCAGCGCCAGCTTGCGCTCCGGCGTGGCCTCCGCCAGGTAGTCGTCCACTCCCGCTTCGGCGGCGATGGCCGCCGCCGTGCGCGGATTGTCGCCCGTCACCATCACCGTGCGGATGTCCATCCGGCGCAGCTCGGCGAAGCGCTCGCGGATGCCGCCCTTCAAGACGTCCTTCAGCTCCACCAGGCCCAACGCACGAACCCCGTTGCACACCAGCAGGGGTGTGCCGCCCGCTGCGGCGATCTCGCCGCCCTGGCGCAGCAGTTCGGCCGGCACGCTGGCCCCCAGCTCGCGCAGATACTCGCTCACGGCCTCCACGGCGCCTTTGCGGATGCGCCGCTCCCCCAGGTCCACACCGCTCATGCGGGTCTGGGCCGTGAACGGGATGAAGCGCAGTCCCGGTTCGCCCAGGCTGCGACCGCGCAGGTCGCAACGCTCCTTGGCCAGGATGACGATGCTGCGGCCCTCCGGCGTTTCGTCGGAGAGCGAAGCCAACTGGGCTGCCTCGGCCAGTTCCTCCTCCCAGACTCCATAAGCCGGCAGGAAGGCCACCGCCTGGCGGTTGCCGATGGTGATCGTGCCGGTCTTGTCCAGCAGCAGCACGCTGACGTCGCCGGCGGCCTCCACAGCACGCCCCGAGGTGGCCAGCACGCGGGCCTGGAACATGCGATCCATCCCGGCGATCCCGATGGCGGAGAGCAAGCCGCCGATGGTGGTGGGAATCAGACAGACCAACAGTGCGGTGAGCAGCACCGGGCTCACGCCGGCCTGGGTGCCACCCGCGACGAATGCCGTCAGGGCCGGCAGCGTGCACACAGCCAGCAGGAAAATGATGGACAGGGCCGCCAGCAGGATGCCCAGCGCGATCTCGTTGGGTGTGCGGCGACGCTTGGCGCCCTCCACGAGAGCGATCATCCGGTCCAGGAAGGTCTCGTCGGCCTCCGAGGTGATCCGCACGATCAGCCAATCCGAGAGGACGCGCGTGCCGCCCGTGACGGCCGTGCGGTCACCGCCGCTCTCGCGGATCACCGGCGCGCTTTCGCCAGTGACGGCGCTCTCGTCCACGGAGGCGATGCCCTCCACCACGTCCCCGTCGCCCGGGATGAGCTGGCCGGCCTCAACCCACACGAAGTCGCCGCGCCGCAGTTGCGCGGAGGACAGCTCCTCGCGGTCGGCGTCCCGGCGCGCCTCCGCCAGGCGAATGGCTTGGGTGTCCTGACGTGTGCGGCGCAGGGCCTCTGCCTGGGCCTTGCCCCGGCCCTCGGCCAGGGCCTCGGCGAAATTGGCGAAGAGCACGGTGAACCAGAGCCAGAGCGCAATGGACAGCGTGAATGCGGGCGGCTCCGTTCCCCCAAACGTCAGACTGTGCAGGCCCAGCAGGGTGGTGTAGACCGCGCAGATCCAGACGGTGAACATGACCGGGTTGCGCCACATGCGCTGCGGGGAGAGCCGCAGGACGGCGTCCCACAAGGCGCGTTTGAGCAGCACCCTGTCACCCAGCAGGCGCCGGGAAGCAGGCGCGGCGGAAGTCAGGAGAGCCATAGGACATGCTCCACGATGGGGCCCAGCATCAGGGCGGGCAGGGTGCCCTCCGTTTCCGGAGTGTGGGAGCGCGCGGCCAGCGAGCCGGCCAGGGCCAGTGCCGGGATCATCACGCCGAAACGTCCCACGGCCATGCAGGCCGCCAGGGCCAGGTTGTAGAACAGCTGATTGGCCGACAGGCCGGCGAAAGCCGAACCGTTGTTGTTGGCCGCCGAACTGAACGCGTAGAGGATCTCGCTGAAGCCGTGGGGGCCGGGGTTGGCCACCGCGCCGCGTGCGGCGGGCAGTAGACAAGCCAGGGCCGTGCCGGCCAGCAGGGCCAGCGAGGGCAGCAGGATCATCAGCGCGGCCATGCGGATCTCGAAAGCCCCCAGCCGCTTGCCCAGCAGCTCGGGCGTGCGGCCCACCATCAGCCCGGCCAGGAAGACCGCCACCACGGCAAAGGCCAGCAGGCCGTAGAGGCCCGAGCCCGCCCCGCCGGGAGCCACTTCGCCCACCTGCATCAACACTAGCAGGGACAGTGGCAGCAGGATGTAGAGCGTGGCGCGGGTCAGGTCCACCCAGAGTTGCCTAGCTGGTGCACACCGGCCCGGGTGAAGCCGCGGGCCAGGGCCGCAGCCACTGCCAATCCTGCGGCGGCCGAGAGGAAGTTCTGCACCGTCAGGCCGCCGGCCTGGACGAGATGGCTGAGCGTGGTCTCGCCGCCATAGGATTGCCAATTGGTGTTGGTGACGAAACTCATGGCCGTGTTCAGCGCCAGGTCCGGCGCCACGCCCTGAAATCCCGCCGGGTTGAGCGGCAGCAGGCCCTGGGCGCGCTGCAGCAGGCCCAGCGCCAAGGCCAAGCCAAGCCAAGCCAAGCCAGCTGAGCGCGTTCATACTCCCGCCTCCTCGCGTTCGAGGTGCAGGATCAGCCGAACCAATCCCGCGGCGCCCAACAGGCAGGCCAGCAGGAAAAGCAGCATCCACAGGTCGTTCATCTCGCCTCCTTTGCCTGCGGTCCGCTGCAGGCGAGGCACAAGGTGGAGGCGTGGAGCTCAGGATGCTGCCAGGAATGCGGCGTCGGGCATCAGGAATGCGTCAGGATGGCGGCGACCCGCGGTATAAGGACTCCATCAAGATTGGAGTCAAAGGCATCAGGATTCCATCAGGTTGGTGCATTCAGTCTGTCCGCAGCTTGTGCCCGGCCGGGGGTCCGGCTAGGTTGTGCCCCGTTTGGGCAGGCGGCGGCCGTCCCGGTCAACAGGGAGCGTGGGATGAGACAACAGGACGGGCCCCATGAGTGACACAACCCGCGGCCCCGGCCAACGCCTGCGCGAGTGGGTCTTCGGTCCGCCCAAGGATCCCCACACCCAGAATCTCTTCCACCACCTGAGTCTGGTGGCCTTCTTCGCCTGGGTGGGCCTGGGTGCCGATGGACTCAGATCTTCGCGCTACGGCCCGGAGGAGGCCTTCCTGGCGCTGGGCCGGCACTACCACCTGGCCTTGCTCATCGCCCTGGCCATCGGCGTGACCGTGACCGTGATCGCCGCCAGCTACTCGCAGATCGTCGAACTCTTCCCCAGCGGGGCGGCGGCCACACCGTGGCCACCCACGCCTTTGTCATCATCTACGGTATCGCCAGCCACGCCGGCATGCTGCCCGAGATGGCAACGGCCAGCGTGGCGGAAATTCGCAGCTCGCACCTGGAGCTTGGCACCTTCGGCCTGCTGGTGCTGCTGCTGCGGGCCTACAGCCTGGGCGCTGGCACCTACACGGGCATCGAGGCCGTCTCCAACAGCATGCGCATCCTGCGCGAGCCCAAGGTCCAGACGGCCAAGCGCACCATGCGCTACATGGCCGCCTCACTGGCGCTGACTGCCATGGGCCTGATGGTGGCCTACGTGCTGTTCCAGGTGGGCACGAGCCGGGCCGGACCCTCAACGCCACGCTGCTGACGCGGATGACCGCGAACTGGGGCGGGGCAGGCCACGCCTTTGTGCTGGTCACCCTGCTCTCGGAGGCCGTGCTGCTGCTGGTGGCGGTGACAGTGCTGAAGTTCCACGAGGGCGGCTGGATCACGCTGCTGATCACGGGCAGTCTGGTGCTGCTGGCCTCCCTGATCCGCCGGCACTATCGGAAGGTGGAGGCCATGCTCGGCCGCCTGGACGGGTTGGTTTCGGCCGTGGAGCTGGAGCCCGTCACGCCGCCGCCCGCCGTGGCGCCCGCCTAC
>DYSB01000002.1 GCA_020726405.1 Acetofilamentum sp.
CGCCCTATATCTGGGCCTGGAGTCCGAAACGGACCGCGGCTGCCTTTCACAACCCGAGTTATGCCTGGCCAGCCACCTCTCCCGTCTGGTGATCCTGGACGAGGTGCATCGGACGCCCGGCTTGTTTCCCGTGCTGCGCGGGCTCATCGATCGATCCCGGCGGGAGGGTCGCACGGCGGGCCGGTACCTGTTGCTGGGGTCGGCGTCCTTGGATGTGGTCGCCAGCGCCGGCGAGTCCCTGGCCGGCCGCATTTCTTTCCTCGAGCTGGGGCCACTCTCAGCGCTGGAATCTCCCCTGGATACGGAGGAGCGGCTCTGGATCCGCGGCGGCTTTCCTCCCAGTCTCCTGGCGGGCAGCGACGCCGCCAGCCTGCGCTGGAGGCAGGACTTCTTGCGCAGCTACCTGGAGCACGAGATTCCGCGGTTCGGCAGCCGCCTGCCAGCTGAAACGTTGCGGCGCTTGTGGACCATGCTCGCCCATCAGCAGGGCGGGCTGCACAACGTGGCGACCCTGGCAAGCAGCCTGGGTCTGGATGTGCGAACCGTCAACTCATGCGTGGATTTGCTGGTGGACCTGCTCCTACTGCGCCGCCTGCCATCCTGGCACGCCAACACGGGCAAGCGCCTGGTCAAGTCACCCAAGCTCTTCTTGCGAGATAGCGGATGGGTCCACGCTCTCCTGGGCCTGGGGGATCGCCATGCCGTGCTGGGCCACCCCGTGGCCGGGTCTTCCTGGGAGGGATTCGTGGTGGAAAACCTGCTGGCTGCAACGCCGGAAGGAGTACATGCCTATCACTATCGCACGGGCGGCGGTGCGGAACTGGATCTCCTGCTGGTCTGGCCAGATGGCCGCCGCTGGGCCGTGGAGGTCAAGCGCAGTCTCGCTCCCCGCCCTTCCCGCGGCTTCCACTCCTGTTGTGCGGATCTGCAGCCAGAGGGACGCTTCCTAGTCCACCCCGGCCCGGAGGCCTTTCCCCTGGGAGGGGGCATCGAGGCCCTCCCCCTGCCGGATCTCATGCGGCGACTTGCCGCCAAGTAGCCGAGTACCCGTCCACCTGCGTCTCCCTGCCTCTGCGCCTCCGAGTTGAAAGGCCCACAGCTCCAAACCAGGCTCCTCAACACAGATACACAGAGCCACGGAGACACAGAACAGATAAAGAGCTGGAACAAATGCCAGCCACACTCTTCCCTTCTCTATTCTTCTCTGTGACTCTGTGTTGTG
The DNA here is from genome assembly GCA_020726405.1 of Acetofilamentum sp. GTDB lineage: Bacteria > CAIWAD01 > CAIWAD01 > CAIWAD01 > CAIWAD01 > CAIWAD01. The sequence continues at coordinate 1,223 of DYSB01000002.1, forward strand.
TCTCCCATCGAGTCTCCCGCAGCCGCCTACTCGTAGCGCAGCGCTTCGATGGGATCCAGCGCCGCGGCCTTGCGCGCCGGGTAGAAGCCGAAGAAGATGCCCACCGCCGCGGAGAAGCCCAGGCTGATGGCCACCAGCTGGGGCGTGATCACCGTGTCCCAGCCCGTGAACTTCTCCAGCAGCGCCGATCCGCCGTAGCCCGCGGCCACGCCGATCAACCCGCCGAACAGGCTCATCACGATAGCCTCGATCAGGAACTGCATCAGCACGTCGCCGCCCCGCGCGCCCACAGCCATCCGGATGCCGATCTCCCGCGTGCGCTCCGTGACGCTCACCAGCATGATGTTCATGATGCCGATGCCGCCCACCAAGAGCGAGACGCCCGCGATGGCGGCCAGCAGCAGGGTCATCACTTCCGTGGCGCCCTCGGCGGTCTCCGCCAGTTCGTTCTGGTCGCGCACGGTGAAATCGTCGTCGTCGTAACTGGCCAGGCCGTGGGTCTCGCGCAGGATGGCCTTGGCCTCCGTCAGCGCGGCGGGCACGTCGGCCTTGTTGTCCGTGGCGCCCAGGATCATCGGGATGAACTGCCGGCCCGCCAGGCGCGTCTTCACTGTGGTGTAGGGCGCCAGGATGGTGTCGTCCTGGTCGCGGCCCTCCGCCGTCTGGCCCTTGGGCTCCAGCACGCCGATGATCTCGAAGGGCACGTCGCGCAGGATGATCTGTTGGCCCACGGGATCCTGCTCGGCGAACAGGTTGTCCACGACGGTCTTGCCCAGCACGCAAACCTTGCGCATGGCCCGCACTTCCGTCTCGTCGAAGAGCCGGCCCGCACTCACCTCCCAGTTGCGGATGGTCGCGTACTCGGCCGAAACGCCGGAGACGCCCACCCGCCAATTGCCCGAACCGCCCACCGCGTGGGCCGGCGCGACGATCAGCGGCGAGACGGAACTCAGCCACATGCTCTCGCGCGTCAGCGTCTCGGCGTCCAGCAGGGTCAGGCGATTCATGCTGCCCGCGCCCTGGCTGACGCCGCCGCTCTTGCTGGCGCCCGGCGTGATCACCACCAGGTTGGAGCCCAGGCTGTCGATGCGCGAGCGGATCTGTTCTTTCGCGCCCTGCCCCAACGCCACCATCACGATCACGGCGGCCACGCCAATGATGATTCCCAGCATGGTCAGCAGCGTGCGCGTCTTGTTCTTGCGGATGCTCCGCAGGGCGATGCGGATCAGCACCAGGGTGTTCATTCATCCGCTCCCGCGGGCAGGTCCCGCAGTTCCGCCACGGCGTCGCGGCGCGCTTCCACCGGCTGGTCGCGCAGGATCTTGCCGTCGCGCAGCTCCACCAGACGCCCGGCGCACTCGGCGATGTCGTGCTCGTGTGTCACCAAGAGGATGGTCATGCCCGCCTGGTTGAGTTCCTGGAACAGCGCCATCACCTCCAGGCTGGTGCGCGTGTCGAGGTTGCCCGTGGGTTCGTCGGCCAACAGCAGGGCCGGCTGCATCACCAGCGCCCGGGCGATGGCCACTCGCTGCTGCTGTCCGCCGGAGAGTTCGCTGGGCTGATGATGCAGGCGATCCGCCAGGCCCACGCGCTCCAGCGCCGCCCGGGCCAGTTTGACGCGGTCCACCTTGGGACCGCGCCGGTCGTAGAGCAGAGGCAGCTCCACGTTGTCCAGCGCGCTCGTGCGGGCCAGCAAGTTGAAGCCCTGGAAGACAAACCCGATCCGCGTGTTGCGAATGTCCGCCAACTCGCGGCGGTTCATCTCGTCCACGCGCAGCCCGTCCAGCCGGTAGCGGCCACTGCTCGGACGGTCCAGGCAGCCCAGCAGGTTCATCAGCGTGGACTTGCCGGAGCCCGAGGCGCCCATGATGGCCAGCATTTCGCCCGGGTTCACGCTCAGGTCCACGTGGCGCAGGGCATGCACGGCCGTGTCGCCCTCGGAGTAGGTGCGTGTCAGCTCCTCGATCCGGATGACCGCTTGGGAATCCGCCATCGCTACATGCCTCCCCGCGGCGGGCCGGGCGTGCCACTGGATTGGGTGGTCTGGAAGGGACTCTTCGCGGCGGCGGATCCCGCCTCGCCGCTGGTCTGGCCGGCGATCACCTGCAGGCCTTCCGACAGGCCCTCGCCGCGCACCTCCGTCTGCTGTCCGTCGCTGAGACCGGTGGTGATGCGCAGGGGCCGTGGCTTCTGGTTCTCGCCCAGCACCCAGAGCACGGCGGCGCCCGGTTTGCGCGTGGTGGTGGAGCGCGAGCCGGCGATGCTCGCCGCCCCGTGCGGATCTCCGCCCGCGGCCGAAACGCTGCGCGGTCGGCTCACGCTGCCGGTGTCCTGCTGCGCCGTGGCGGCGGAATCTCCGCCTTTCTCCGGGTTGGCCTTCTGGCGAGCGGCCCGCAGCTCGGCCAGCAGCTCCTCGCTGGGCTTGAAGCGCAGCGCGGCATTGGGCACGGCCAGCACTTGGCTGGCCTGGTCCACGATGAAGTCCACCGTGGCCGTCATGCCCGGCATGAGCTGCAGATCGGCGTTTTCCACGTCCACCACCACCGTGTAGTTGACCACGTTCTCCGTGGAGGTGGGCTGCAGGCGGATCTGGCTGACCTGGCCCCTGAACTTCTTGTCCGCCCAGGCCTGCACAGTGAACTCGGCGGGCTGCGTCAGCTTGATGCGGCCGATGTCGCTCTCGTCCACCGAGGTCAGGATTTGCATGCGCGTCAGGTCCTCGGCAATCAGGAAGAGCTGAGGCGCGGAGAGGCTGGCGGCCACGGTCTGGCCCACATCCACCTTGCGGTCGATGATGATGCCCGAGACGGGCGCTGTGATCTTGGTGTACTCCAGGTTGCGCCGGGCCCTGTCCAGGCCGGCGCCCGCGCTGCTCAGCGCCGCTTTGGCCTGGGAGAGCGCCAGCCGGGCGGAGCGCAGATCCGTGTCCGAGAGGCTTCCGCTCTTGGCCAGGGACTCGGACTGCTCCAGCAGGTACTTCTTGTAGTCCAGGTCGGAAGTCGCCCGCTGCAGTTCCGCCTCGGCCTGGACGGCCGCCTGCTGCAGCATGGTGTCGTCCAGCCGCGCGATGAGTTGGCCCTTCTTCACATGGTCGTTGAAGTCCGCCAGCAGTTCGACGATCTGGCCGGAGACCTGGGTGCCCACTTCCACGGTGCGCGTTGCCCCCAGGGTGCCGGTGGCACCCACGGTGGCGGTGATGTCCGCTTTGACCACTTCCACCATCCGCCAGCCGGACTCCTCCTGCTTCTTTCTCGATCCCAGCCAGAAGAACAATCCGGCCGCGACAACGGCCAGGGCCACCAGGCCAATCAGCAGGCGCTTGAGCATTCGAGGATCCTTTGCTTTCGACTCGGATGACAGGCCTCAGACGCGATTGGTCCCACGTGCATTCCGGCCAGGAGAAGGTGAGGTCCGCCAGGGGCTTGCTGGCACGTGCAGTGGTGTCGGATAGCAGAAGGTCAGGTTCATCACCTGACCTTCCGTGCTAATGACAGGACCCGCCTTCATGTTGGTGATGGTCGTCGTGCCCATGGTGGCCGAACTGGCCGTGCTCCTGATCCTCAGAGCGCAGGCGCGGCAGGCTGCCGTCCAGCCAGGCCGCCACGGCCAGATCACAGTCCGGCTCGCTGGTGATCACCGCCTCGATGCCCCGCTCTTCCAGTTTGCGCACCAGCCCAGGGCCCATGCTGGCCGCAATGAGCGCCTGGCAGGCGCCCAACGGGTGGTCGCCGGATCCATGCAATTCGTGAAAGGTCTCGGTCTCGGACAGGCGCAGCTCCTGGCGTCCCATCACCTGCCCATTCTCCAGTTCATACAAGAAGAAGCGGCGACAGCGGCCGGCGTGTCCTCCCACTTCCTCTCCCTTGTGCGATGCCACGGCGATCTTCATGACTCCTCCAAACATTGATGGATGAAGACCCGCCACCTCCCACGTCCACCTGGCTGGACATTTCGTGTGCGAAGGTCAGGGTCCTGGCGAGTTCCGGTTCCGGGCTGCGTTCGCCGACGCTGGTCGATGGATGCTCGATGAGGTAGTACAACATGTTGCCCGCATCGACGACATTCCACTGGCCGGCCACACCCAATGGCCAATCCGTGATCGCCAGGCCTAGCCCGTCCTGATTGGACCAATTGTCCGGCTCGTTGCCCCAGTTGTTGTAGAGGCCGCCCACCGGCTCGCCAGAGGCTGTCCCCTCCCAGAATTGGACCCCGTCGCCATCACCGTCGCCGTCCCAGATCCAATCCCCCTCAATAGCCAAATCGTTCCCACCGATCCAGACATAGGAAGCATCCCCGCCATCGGGAGCCACCGTGTTCTCCGCCAGAATGCCCGCCTGGTTCAGTTGCGCGAACAATCCGTCCTGCTCCGCCTGGGAGCCGATCTCTGCCAGATGGCCGCCGAGCTCCACGGCGCAGGCGGCCGCTTCGCTCCAGCTGAGATTCTCCTTCACAATTTCGTAGTCCACTCCCAGGAGGTTGAGGGAGACCATGTTCTCGCTCGATGCGCAGTCCTGTGCGTGTGCGGCCCAGGCAGCCGCCAGCAGGATGGTGGAGCACCAGAAGGTGCGCCTCATGTTGCCTCCTTGAAAAGGGCCAACGCACTCGGACCAAGTGGTCCAGGCTCAATAGTTGTTGAGGTTCGGGCCGGCGGCCACCACCTCCGGCGGGCACTCGTCGGCGAACTTGCGGAAGTTTTCCACGAACAGGCCACCCAGCTGCCGGTACTTCAGCTTGTAGGCGCCCTTGTCCGGCCAGCGCTCCTCGGGCACCAGCACGTCGGCGGGCACGTTGGGACAGGTCAGCGGAACCTCGAACCCGAAGAGCGGATCCACGCGGTACTTCACCTTCATCAGCTCGCCGTCCAGCGCCGCGTCCAGCAGGTTGCGCGTGTGACGGATGCTGATGCGCTTGCCCACGCCGTAGGGTCCGCCCACCCAACCCGTGTTCACCAGCCAGCACTGCACGCCGTGGCGCAGGATCTTGCGCTTGAGCAGCTCGGCGTAGTACGCGGGCTTGTGCACCATGAAGGGCGCGCCGAAGCAGGCGCTGAAGGTGATCTCCGGCTCCTTGCCCATGTCCAGCTCCGTGCCCGAGACCTTGGCCGTGTAACCGCTGATGAAGTGGTACATGGCCTGCTCGGGTGTCAGCCGCGCGATGGGGGGCATCACGCCGCTGGCGTCGCAGGTGAGCATGATGATGTTGGTGGGGTGGCCGGCCATCTTCTCCGGCACCGCGTTGTCGATGAAGGAGAGCGGATAGCTGGCCCGCGTGTTCTCCGTGCGGCTGTCGTCGTCCAGGTCCAGGCGCCGGGTGATGGGGTCGTGGATCACGTTCTCGAGGATGGTGCCGAACTTCTTCGTGCAGGCGTGGATCTCAGGCTCCGCCTCCGCCGAGAGGTTGATCACCTTGGCGTAGCAGCCGTTCTCGAAGTTGAAGACGCCCTCATCGCTCCAGCCGTGCTCGTCGTCGCCGATGAGCCGGCGGCGCGGATCCGCGGACAGGGTCGTCTTGCCCGTGCCCGAGAGGCCGAAGAAGATCGCCACGTCGCCCTGCTTGCCCACGTTGGCCGAGCAGTGCATGGTCATCACGCCCTGGCGCGGCAGCAGGTAGTTGAGCACGGTGAACACGCTCTTCTTGATCTCGCCGCCGTAGCCCGAGCCGCCGATGATGGCCAGCTTGTGTTCGAACGAGAGCAGGATGAACGTGTCGCTGCGCGTGCCGTCCAGCTCGGGCACGGCCTTGAAGCTGGGGATGCTGACGATGGTGAAGTCCGGCACGTGGCGACGGTACTCGTCCGCGCCGGCCAGGGGGATGAACATGTTGCGCGCGAACAGGCTGTGCCAGGCAAGCTCCGTGATGATGCGCACGGGCAGGCGGTAGCGCGGATCGGCGCCGCCCCAGCAGTCCTGCACGAACAGGTCGCGCTCCTGCACGAAGGCCTGCAGGCGGTTGAGCACCTCGGCGAACTTCACGTTGCCGAAGGGCCGGTTGTACTGGCCCCACCAGACCTCGTCCTGCACGGAGTCTTCCATCACCACGAATTTGTCGTTGGCGGCGCGGGCCGTGTGCTTGCCTGTGTTGACGACAATGGGGCCCTGGTTGCTGATCTGCCCCTCGCGACGGAAGAGAATTTCTTCGTAGAGCGCGGGTTCGCTCAGGTTCCAGTAGACGTTGCCGAAATTCGAGAAGCCGTGGTTGACCAGACCGTAATCGCTCTTCAGTTCCTTGGCGATGCCGGCGGCCGGGCTCTTGATGTTGAGATAGTTGAGCATGGGTGGTTCCTCTTTGCCGGCCGCTTACCAGTTGCGGACCATCTTGCGGTCGCCGATGAAGATCTCGTTGGGCGATTCCGGATCCAGCGCCCATTTCATCCGCGCCACGCCCTCCATGATCTGCTTCACTGTGCCACAGGTGGACAGGCGCAGGTGCCCTTCCGCGCCGAAGCTCACGCCGGGCACAGTCACCACCATCACCTTTTCCAGCAGCAGGTTGGCCAGCTTGACGCTGTCCTTCTCGAAAGCGCTGAAATCCGCCAGGCAGTAGAAGGTGCCCTGGGGCTCCCGCAGGAAGACGCCGTTGAAGGCGTTCAACTCCTTCTTCATCACCAGCGCGTTGTTCTGCAGCGAGAGGCGCAGGTTTTCGATGGAACTCTGCAACCCGTTGAGCGCGCCCACCGCGCCCGCCTGGGAGAGCGCCGGGGCACAGCTGGCCGTCTGGGCCTGCACGCGCACGATGGCCTCCTGCAGCTTCTTGGGCGCCAGGGTCCAGCCGATGCGGAAACCCGTCATGCCGTAGAGCTTGCTCACGCCGTTGACCACGATCAGTTTGCCCTCGTCGAAGTCGCACTTCTGGTAGCGCGTGGCCGGGTACCAGCGGGAGCCGTCGAAGACCAGCTTGTGGTAGATGTCGTCCGTGATCAGGTAGATGCCCTTCTTCTCGCAGAACTCGACGATCTCGCGGGTGAATTCCTCGCTGTAGACCGCGCCGCTGGGATTGTTGGGGCTGTTGATGATGATGGCCTTGGTGTAACTGGTCACGTTGGCCTTGATGTCCTCCATCCGCGGATGGAAGCGCCCGTCCTCGGGCTTGACGATGATCGGTTTGGCGTAGAACAGCTTCACCAGTTCCGGGTAGCTCACCCAGTAGGGCGAGAGGATGAGCACCTCATCCTGCGGGTTGAGGACGCACGTGAGGATGCCCGCCAGGGACTGCTTGGCCCCGGCGCTCACCACCACGTTTTCCGGCCCCAGCACCTTGCCGTAGTTTTCCTCGGTGTAGCGCAGGATGGCCTTCTTCAAGGCCGGCGTGCCGTCGGTGGGCGTGTAGCGCACGTCGGCGCTGACCAGTTGGGCGGCCGCCATCCGGATGGCGTCCACGGGCGTCTTGCTCTGGGGCTCGCCTGAGCCCAGGTGGATCACGGGTTGGCCGGCCTCCTTCAGGAGCCGGGCCTTCTCATTCATGACCAGAGTCGGAGACTCGGAGATGCTTTGCGCCAGCAGGCTGATACTCATGATGGGTTGTCCCTTTGGGGATGTTAACGGAACGACAGCGCAAGATAGGAAGGAGGCCCCTTCACCCAAAGCCGCAGCCGGGCTTTCCCTCCACTCTGGCGGGGTGAAATGGAATTCTTGGGCCGCAACATGAACTTCCTTCATTCAGCTAAGAGAGAGTAGGACCCCCCCCATGAAGACCACCCACCAGTTGGCGGCGGAGCTGGCCGCGCTGCGCGAAGCCAGCACGGTCATCGGCATCTGCCTGCTTCAGGAGCGGGAATTCGGCCAGGCCCGCCAGTGGTTCCAACGCTCCCTGGACATCTGCCGCCTGCACCGCGACAACGGGGCCGAGGCCGGCATCCGCGGGCAACTGGGCTTGATCCACCTGTTGCAGGGCCACTATGAACTGGCGCTGGAGCAATTCCAGGCCGGCCGGCGGCTGGGTGCGGCGCGACGCGACGAGCAGCTGCTGGGCCTGTTGCACAACATGGCCGTGGTGTTGCATCGCCTGGAGCGCTACGACGAAGCCGTGGAGGCGTGCCGGGAGACCCTGCAACTGGGCCGTGAGCTCGGCCTGGGTTCACATGAGGAGGCGCGTTGCCTGCTCAACATGGCCCGTTCCCTGGAGCGTGCGGAGCACCTGGACGAGGCCGAGCAGGTCTGCCGGGAGGCCTTCCGCGGATTGCCGGAGACGGGCTCCTCCAGTCTGCTGGCCTTCTGCCAGGCGCTGCAGGCCAGCATCGCGCTGCGGCGCGGGACGGGCGCCACGGCGCTGCTGCTGGCCCGGGAAGCCCAGCTCAGCCTGGGCGAGGACGCGCCGGAGGAAGCACGGCTGGAAGTCCTGCAGATTCTGGGCCGCTGCGAGGCCCAGGTGGGCGAGGCCGCCTGGGCGGAGGAAGTGTCACGCGCGGCCGTGGAGATCGCCCGGCGCCGCAACTTGCACCTGGCGGCGGTGGACGGCTGCCAGCCGTTGGGCCGGCTGCTGGCAGCCCGCGGCGAGTGGGTGGAGGCACTCTCCTGGCAAGAACAGGCCCTGGAACACCACCGGCTGCATCACGGCAGCGAAATGGCCAGTCAGCGCGCACAAGTCGCGGCCCGGCTGCAGGAGCACCACAGCGGCTGGCGCACGCTGTTGACGGAAGTGGAGGACCTGCCGGCCCAGGCGGGTCCAGGCGGCAACGGGGACGAGGTCCCGCTGCCCATCTGCTCCTGCTGCCGGAAAGTGCGCGAGGAAACCAATCGGTGGGCGCCACTGGAGAATTACCTGCTGGAGAGCCACGGTCTGATGCTCAGCCACGGCCTCTGCCCGGACTGCGTCACCGGATGTATCAGGATCTGCTGGAGTCCACCCAGCCGGGGGTTTGAAAAGAATCAGTCCACCCGGCGCATGCCGTCCAGCTCACAGAGCGGCAAGGGGTCCGGCGCGTCCACGACCAGCAGCACGGCGCCCGGTTCGAAACTCCCGTCCTGCACGTTGAACGGAATGCGAACGCGGCGCGTGTCCGCCGGGTCGCCCGGCAGGATGGCGCCATCCAACCGGCCGCCCTTGACGATCCAGTCCGTCTTGGCGTGCAGCAAGCGCCCCAGCCAGCCGCGATTGGCCACCAGGCGGCCCTCGGTCAATTGCGCCCCGCCCAGCGAGCCGTCCACGCGGCCGTCAGGCAGGATGCGCAGCCAGCACTCCACGCGCTCCCAACCCGCTCCGGCCTGCTGCTGCAGATCACGTAGCCTGCCCTGAAATTCCACCACCCGGTGCCACTCACCCACCAGTTCCACCGGAGGAGTGGGACTCCCGGCCAGGGCGACCAGCGACCAGGCCAGCAGCAGCAGTCCCCGACACGCCACTGAACATCCGCGGTGCGACATGCGGCAGCCTCCTCGTTCATTCTTGGATGACCGCCACAAAGAGCCACATCTCCGGCCCCGCCACAAGCCGGCATCCGGGTCGGACAACCAAGCGGCCGGCCCCCTCCAGGGAAGCCGGCCGCCGCTAACAGTCGCTGGGCGACAGGGTCAGTCCACCGCACTCACGCGATAGAGCTTTGCCGTGCCGGTCACGATGCATGACAGGTTATAGAAGGTGTAGGGCGTAGTCGCCAACAGGGTCCAGGGCTGATCCAGCCCGTTGCTCTCCCAGATCTTGTAGGCCGTGGCGTTGGGAATGGCCGGCCAGCTGATTTGCATCGTGCAGGACGTGGGGCTGCTCAGCTGGATCACCGGCGTGTCCAGCGCCAGACTGCCCACCAGCATGGAAATCGGCACCACCACCGTGGCGTGGTCCGGATCGTTGCAGGTCAGGGTCAAGGTCGCCTCGTAGAGGCCTTCGACAAGCTCCAATGCGTTGAAGTCCGCCGTCAGCTGCGTCTGGCCGCCCGGGCTCACCGTTCCGCTGAGCGGATACACGACCACCCAGGGCGTCTCCGCGGAGAACTCGATGGCCAGGTTGTTGGTCAGATAGGCGGCGTCGGCCACCACCTGCAGGCCGTCCGTGCCCGTGGCATTCTCCATGCCCACGCTCACCGAGGCCACGTCGCTCACGGTCTGATACTGGTAGACGATCCGCCCGTCGGCGTACAGGATCACCTGGAAGGTCTCCAGCGCCGAGCTGTTGCTGTAGCGCGGAACGGCCGTCCACTGCACGATGAAGCGGCCGTTGGCGGCGTCGGCGTAGTACTTCAGCATGCCCGCGGTAGTCACGTTCAGGTCGTCCCAGAACACGGCCAGCAGGTTGTTGGGCTCGGCCGTGTTGGGCAGGCCCTGGTTGGTGTAGGCCGTAGTGGTTCCGGTGAAGCTCAGCCAGCCGTTGGTGCAGACCCGCACCGCCGTGTAGTCCGTGCCGTAGTAGTTGAACGTGAAGCCCAGGTTGTAGGGGCCGGTGTTGGAGTCGTCACCCGTGCCCGTGTTGGTGCCCGTGCCGCTGATGTCCACCCAGGAGTAGACCGGCCCGCCGGCCTCGTTGGAGTCCTTCCAACTGTAGCCGAAGGTGTCCGGTCCGCCTGCGGCGCGGTCCATGCTGCCCGTGCGGGGATCCACTTCGTCCTTGCCCAGCTTCAGGAAGGGCAGGCTGGACTGCCGACCGACGGTGGTCAGGGTGGCGCTCCAGGTCAGGTTGGCCTGGCCCTGGTTCAGCAGGCTCAGGTACTCCGTGCCGATGCCGCCCGGCTCCACGACGGTGGAGACGGCGGCCGGGGCCAGCACCAGACTGGGCATGGCCGGCGCGGCGATGGAGGGCAGGATGATGTCGTCCAGCCAGGCGCAGTCGCTGCCCGTGTCGACGCTGCCGTCCTTGGAGTAGACCCAGCTGAAGGTGTGGTTGCCCGGCGTGATGGTGTAGCTCGCCTGGGTCCAGTCCACGGTGCCGGCCCAGGAGGCCAGTTCCGTGCCGTCCACCTTGAAGCGCAGGTAGTCGTAGCTGGCTTCGGAACTCACCTTGTACCAGAAGCTCAGCGTGCCGCCGGACAGCACGTTGGCCGTCAGGTTGAGCTGGGATTCCTGGTTGCGGGTGATGGTGCCCGACTTGGCCGCGTAGCTGCCGGTGTGGGGGGCGCTCACCACGCTCCAGACGGGGGTTCCGCCCGCCTCCCAATCGAAGCGCGCCAGATCGCCGGTTTCGAAGTCCTCGACGACCAAGCCGATGGAGAATCCCGTGCTCAGCGCGACGGAGTAGGCGCCCGCCGTGTGGCCCAGGTTGAAACTGGCCACCGTGCCGATGGGCGCGTCGGCCGCCACCAGCAGCTGGAAGTCCGCCGTGGCGCTGCCGCCGGCGGGAATGGCCGCCAGCGCCTCGCTGCCGGTCAGCACCGTGATGTAGGGGCTGCCCGTGCTGAGGCTGGCCGTGCCCGCCGCGCAGGCGGCATGGCCGTTGTTGAGGATGGGATAGCGCAGCCAGACGGTCTCGCCCGGATCCAGTCGGCCGTTGTTGTTGCCCGCGGCGTCGTCCAGCACCAGGTTGCCCGAAGCCAGCGCCGGCGCCTGGGCCGTCACGTCCAGGTAGGAGATCCAGGTGTCGGCCGCCGTGCCGCTCACCGTCAGGGTGAAGTGCAGGGGCTCCTGGTCGGCGATCCCGGCCGCCAGGTTGAAGGCGAAGGCCCCGTTCTGGGTGGCCGTGGCGCCCGCCGCGATGGTGCCGAAGTTCTGACTCGCATCGGTCAGGGTCACTTGGGGATGGGTCAGGCTCAAAGTGCCCGTCACACCGGCCGCCGCCAGGGTGCCGATGTTCTCCAGGGTGGCATTCACCGCCACCGTGCTGCCCTGGACGCCCGTGGTGGGCGAGTAGGCGGCGAGGGTCACGTAGGGACCGCTGTTGGGAACCACCGGAATGGTGGTGATCAGCGGCTGCTTCTGCTGGTGTGTGATCACCAGGTCCGCGTCGCCCGCCGAGGTGAACGGATCCAGGGTCAACACCAGCGTGCCGGAGGCCGGCACCAGGCCGGAAGCAGCCAGTACACCGTCCATGCTCAGTCCGACGTAGGAATAGGGCTGGGCGCTCAGCGTAACGCTGGTCTGGCCCAGGAAAATGGTGCTGGGCAGGGTGACCGCATTGGCCGCCGGCACGTTCATCCAGGTGCTCAAAGAGGGATCGCCCATCAGGTGGTAGACCTCCCAATAGTACTGGGTCATGCTGGAGCCACCCTCCACCACCGCCAGATTGCCGCACAGGTTCATGGCGCCCTGGGTGGTGTGCCAGTTGGCGAAGGCTTCACCGTGGTCGTGGAAAATGCCATCGTAAGTGCCCAGACCGGTCTGTTCGTAAGTGGGTCCAGCGGCCACGATGGGTCCGGCGCCCACGCCCCACCAGTAGTCCTCATCCCAGTACGTGCTGTTGCTGCCGCCGATGTAGCCGATGGCGCCCTTGTTGGCCGCCCGCAGCCAGGCTTCGCCGAAGCAAGTTTCCACCTGGAAGCTGTTGGTCAGGCAGCAGTTGCCCACCACCGTGCCGTACTTGTGGTTGTTGGTCAGCCCGTTGATATCCGTGATGCCGAAGCTGGGATCTGCCCAGCTGGTCTCGCTGCCGTGGGCCGTATAGTTGATGTAGCCGCGCCCGGCGGAGGCGTTGGCGATGATCAACGCGTCGCTGCTGCCCGAAGCCGGGTAGAGGTAGGTGTTCGAGGTGATGCCGTGGGCGGCATTGAAGTATTGGGTGGTGCCGTAGTTGATCTGCCCGTTGCCGTGGGTCGGGCCGTAGGTGGCGTCCGCCCCGGCGATCATCACGCAGCGACCCAGATAGCTGGGATCGGGCATCAGGTACTTTTCATACTCCAGCGTCTTGTCGATCTGTGGTTGCAGCTGGCTGGTGTCCCGAGCGCTGAACCGGCCGTACAACACTTCCGGGATGTAGTCCCCGGCGGTGTAGAGCGCGTAGTTCAGGTCGGTGACGTGGCTGCCGGTGCCGCCGGTCCAGGCCGGGACCAAGTTATCGTCGCCCACATAGAGAATGAAGGAGGGCGCGGGGCTGGCCGGAGTGGCCGCGTTGTACAAGCCCTGTAACCAGGTCTTGATGCTGGTGGTGGTGCTGCCCACGTTGGCGTCGCCCATGTAGCCGACGATCACTTCGAAGCCTTTCAACCGTTTCCATTCAATGAAAGGCTGCAGTTGGGCCGTGAACATGGGATGGGCCACGATCACATACTTGATCGGATACTCAGTGATCATGTCCCGGTCGGGCGCGGCTTCGTAATTGAGGATCTGTCCGCCATAGATGGACTCGAAATAGGGCGAGCGCGTCCGGGCCTGCAGGTCGCGCGTGGCCGCCCAGTCGGCGCCGGGGAAGTTCACGTGGAGTTGCAGGTCGTTGTGAACGCGCAGCATGCCACTGGCCGGATCCCATTGCACCGGATTCACTTCCACGGCAAACAGCCGGGCGCCGCGCAGGATTCCCAGCTCCTCCATCCGCAGTTCCGGGCTCGCGGCCAGCGTGTTGCGCTGGTAGCTGGCTTCATCTACCACGAAGGGCAGCGCGGCGGGATCCTGGGACTTGGACACGGAGGCCTGGGTCGGTAGCAGGGGGCTGTTGATTCCCAGCTCGCTGAGCCGGTAGGTCTCCGCCTGGCCCTCAGTCAGCCACACCTGGGGCTGGGCTCCCAGCGGAACCTGGATGATCCGCCTGAGCAGCGGCAACTTGGGCGCGCCCACCGCCTGGGTGTGCGTGCAGCCGCCCAGTCGCAGTTCCGTGTAGCTGCCCTGGGGCGTCGCCACCTCGAAACTCTCCAGTTGACCAAAGCTCACGGCCAGGTCCAGACCCTGGCTGTTCTGCTGGACGACCTGCAGCCGATCCTCGGATTGCAGGGGATGAGTCGCCGCCCCTGCCGACCGGGCACTCAGGCCCAGCAACGCCAGCGCAGCCAGACTCACGTATTGCTTGAAGCGCATGTGGACCCTCCGCTTTGGGTTCAACTTACACCTGCGGGTTCCGCAGGATTACCTTTTGATCCATCGGCCGGCCGCGTCTCCTACCGGACGGCGCTGACCCAGAAAAACGCCCGCTCGTCCCCCAGCTGACTGGTCGTCCAGCCGGGCGTGCCCACTTCGCCCACCAGGCTCCAGCCCGAGTAGCCGGTGGCGGAACGGTAGACCCGATAGCCCTGGGCATTGGGCACCGCACTCCAGCCCAACAGCGCCTGACCGTCCACGACGCTTATCTGCAGGTTCTCCACCGGATCCACCTGGGAAGAGACGACCAGAGTCAGCGGCACGTTGATAGCCGGGGTGTCGGGATCGTTGGAGGTCAACGAGATCGTCCCTGTGTACGTGCCATCGGCAAGATCTGCCGCTGACAGCGCGACACCCAGTTGGGTGGAAGAACCGGCGGCCACGCTGCCGGAGAGGGGAGACAGCTCGGCCCAGGGTTCGGTCAAGAGCGGGGCCGTGAAGCGGATGGCCAGGCTGTTCACCAGGAAGCCGGCGCTGTTGTAGTTCAGGCCCAGGCCGTCCGTCCCCGTCAGGTTCTCGATGCCCACGCTGCAGCTGTTGGCCGTGGCCACGGTTTGGTACTGCAGGGTGATCGTCCCGTCACCCAACAGGATGACCTGGAAGGTCTCCGTGGTGGTGCCAGAATAGTGCCGCACGTTGCGGTACTCCACGATGAAGCGGTCCGCAGCCGGGTCATCCCAGTAGTAGATGGTGCCGCCCGCCGCCGGATTGAGGTCGTCCCAGAAGGGTGCGATCAAATTGTTGGGAACGGCGCTGCCGGGCATCACCACGTTGTTGTAGGCGGTTTCGGTGCTGGTGAAGCTCAGGAACCCATTGGTGCAGACTCGTACCGATGAGTAGAGGGTCCCGTAAAAAGGCATGTCAAAGCCCAGGGCCAGGGGACCGTAGTTCGCGTCGTCCGCGCCGGTCAGGGCCGTGCCCAGGGTGTTGATCTCAACCCAGGCAAAGGCCGGACCGCCCGTCTGCCGGCTGTCCACCCAGGTGTAGCCGAAAGCGTCCGGCCCGCCGGCGTTCCGTCTACAATCCTCCGAGCGCGGGTCGAACTCGTCCTTGCCCAGTTTCCACTCGGGCTGGGTCCGCGCCCGGGCCGGGTCGTCCAGGCTGAGGCTGGCGGTCCAGTTCAGTTCCGCGCTGCCGTTGTTCTGGATCAGCACATGCTCCACCGTCTCCGCCCCGGGGCTGAGGGTCGCGACGAGTTCCGGCGGGCTCAGCGTCCAGTCCGGGCGCGGAGTGGGCGCCACCGGCGGCAGTTGGAGGAAGTCCACGAACACGGCGTCTTCACCGCCCACTTCGCTGCCATCCTTTTCATAGGAAAACAGCAGGGTATGGGCCCCGGCGCTGATGGGCAGACTGTAACTCGTCCACCCGACGATCCCGGACAGACTGAGCTGCGTCACTCCGTCCAGATACACCTTCAGGAAGTCGTAGTTGGCTTCGGTCGAGACCCGGGCCATGAACTGCACGGTTCCCGAACTGAGGAAGGTCTGGGTCAGGGCCATCCGGCTGGTCTGGCTGTTGCCCACCACGCCCGAGCGGGCGCACCAGTCGCCCTCGAAGGCTCCGCTGCTGACGCCCCAGTCTGTGGTGCCGGACAGCACCCAGGGCCAGTAGGCCAGATTGCCGCTCTCGAAGTCCTCCACGATCAGCCCGACACTCAAGCCGAAGGGCAGGGTTTCCGTCCGCTCCGTCGAGCTGGCGACCAGGTTGAAGTCCAGCGTGCTGCCAATGGGCGCCTGCGCATCGACACTCACCTGGAAGCTGGCGCTGACGCTGTGCTCGGGCAGCAGGTTGCCCAGAGCCTGGGCACCGGTTTCCACGTTCACCCAGGGACTGCTCGATTCCAGACTGGCCAATAGCGCAGTAGCCGAGGTAGTGCCCACATTTTGCAGTTCGAGGATCAGCGTGGCCGATTCGCCAGGATTCAGGCGACCGTTACCGCCATCCTGCACGACGATGGTTCCCAGGGCGAAGTCCGGTGCTGCCACCAGTGGCTGCAAGGCCACGTTCAGCACCGTGGCGAGCCCATTGCCTACGGATACCAGATTGAAAGTCTGCGTCTGATAGCCGGCCTTGCTGAAGCTGAGGGGGTAAGCCCCGGCGGGCAGAATGCGATGGTAGTCACCGATTTCAGCGGCGGACCAGGTGGCGAAATCCCGATTGGTCACCCGAACTTCTACGCCGCTGAGGGGCAATCCGGTGGCAGAACTGGTGGTGATGCCACGGATGCCACGAAGAGCCCATTCCATGTAACTGAGCAGGGATTCGCGATTGTTGTTCCAGTAGGTCGGTAATTGGGAAGCGTCCGGCCAGAAGGTGTCGCTCAGCTCGATGGTCACCTCCATGCCACCTTCGTAGACGTAGTTCCAGTCCTGCATGCCACCGGACATGGCGTACCAGTCCGCGCCATTGGTGATGCCGTGGAAGAAGTCGCCGTTCCACATGGGCAGGTTGTGGGACGAGTAGGCTTCCGACACCTGGATGAACAAATCATCATCTGGCGAAGCGGTGTAGACCGAGCTGCCCGCGGCGTTGTTGTCGAAGGGGTAATTGACCAGTAACGCCCCGGTATGGAAGTTGGCCGATAGGTCGAAGTCCTTGGCCTGTGTCCAGATCATCACAGCTGCGGTTTCCGGCTGACGCCCGATGGGCGTGTTGCTCGGGCTATTGTAGGGGTCCGGGAAGTTGCGGTTCAGATCCACATCGTTGGCATTGGTTCGCGTGCCCGCGGTGTTCCCGTCCGGGTTCATCATGGGCAGGATGTGGATCTCCATGTTGTTCACCAGGCCGGTCAGGCGCGTGTCCGTGCCGTATTCCACCAGCAAGTCGTCGATGAGGCTCAGCAGCATCTCCGTGCCCAGCGGCTCATTGCCGTGCATGGTGGAGATGTATTTGAATTCCGGTTCGTCCTCGTTCAGCTCGGGATTGTCAGTGATCTTCAACACCCAAAGTTCGCGGCCCTGTACGCTTTGCCCGATGGAATACAGGCTGCAGATCTCCGGAAAATCTGCCGCGTAGGCCTGCAACAGAGAGGTCAGAGCCAAGTAGTTGTGGTAATCCCGCTCCCGTTCCGGCAACTCCTGCTGACGCAACCACATTTCGCGGGTCGGATCCGGAATGGAGATCGGGTTCAAACCCATGCCCCGCAACTGGGTCAGTTCCGTGCCAGACAACCAAAGTTCAATCTCGGCCATGCCATTGGGCTGCCAAGCGCGCGCCGAGCCCAGACCCCGGACCATGGATATGTCCACTCCGGACTGCTGGACCAATTGCAAGATTTCCGGCGTCGCGTGTTCGATTCTAAACAAGTTCTTTTGACCGACTGCGGTTTGGGCATTCAACGTCCCGGCCAAGAATAGAACGATGGTGAAGAGCCATGCTCTCATCGAAATGGAACTCCTGCTATTGATGCAAATGAGGTTGGTCGTTCCGGATTACAATGCTAACGGATTGCAAGAATGGTGCCAGCGCAGTAGGTGCGAATCTATCGCATTGAGATTGGGCAGACTCTGACTTGCGATTGCGGCACAAATGGAAGGATCAGAGGCCTGCGCCCTGGCAAGCCGGTTGGAAGAGGTCGTCCAGCTGCAGGTGAACTATTTAAGTAGAATGGCCCGTTCCTGTACTTGCAAGATTCCATCCTGCCACAAGCGCAGCAGGTAAACGCCAGAGGCTATGCCACCTGACGTGGAAGAGTGCCACGTGACCTCGTGTGCCCCGCTGTTCAGCCAGCCCAGCGCCTGCTCCTCCACCAGCCGCCCGGCCAGATCATGGATGCGCAGGGTGACATACCCGGGTCCTGCAAGCTGGAAAGTCAGCCGGGTACTGGGATTGAAGGGGTTGGGGCTCACGCTCAAAAAGGTGGCAGGCCTGGCGAGGGGCGAATCCGCCACGTCCACGTCGAAGCTCTCCAGCTGCGCCGTTCCATCCGTCACCAGGATGGGCATGCCGCCGTTCTCGCTGTCGATCAGAATCCCGCTGAAGCTGTATTCGAGCTGGGTGGCATCCAGACTGGTGATGTTCATGGAAGTGGCCGAGCCCACCAGCTTGTACTCCGCGGACAGCGCGCCCAGCTCTTCCTCAAAATCCAGGCTGTCGCTGAAATCCGGCAGCGACAGACTGTCCAGATGCCAAAGGAAGAAAAGGGTCACTGTGGTGGTGGGATTGGCCACATTGCCTTCCTCCACCGGTCCCGGGCTGCGGTACAAGAGGCCGAAGACGTTCCAGGTCGTGTCCTCAGCCACATCCTGTTGCACCGCCAGGGTCAGCAATTGCTGGGCCGCGCTGGTATCCGTGGCGAAAATCGCCCCGCCCAGGCCTTGATCCAGTTCTGGAATCCATTGAGAGGTATCGATGGCGCCCTCCACACTGAAGTCGCCGTTGAAATCCCCGAACAGTTGGCTGTACTGGAAATCCAGTTCGCCGGCATAGAACACCTGACTCAATTGGGCCCAACTGGTGGTCGCCAGCAGCAACAAGAGCGTGAAGCAGCGGATCATCTGAACTCCCGAGGCCAAAGGTTGTGCAAGCGGTCGGAAACGGGTCTGAAAATACTGCCCCCGCATGGGCACAGCAAGCGGAAACTCTTGCCCATGAGGAACTTTTCCCCCAGGCTCCGTGACAATGGCGCTGCGAAGCCGCCCGGAACCTAGAGCGCATCTTATTGCCTGTCATAACTTTCCGCTCCATTCACCGAATTCCGGTGAATCGGCGTGTCCGGCATGGGCTTTGCTCCTAGCCCTCCGGCACGTATTCCCTGAGTCCAGCTGGAGAGCCATGCGTCGTTCCGCATTCCTATTGTTGGCGCTGTGTGTCGCCCCACCCCTGGCCGCTCGCTATCGCGTGGGCGACTCGCCGCTTTTTCTGCAGGAAACCCGCAAGGGCCGGATGATCCTGGAAGCCCAGGGCAAGCAATTTGCCATTCAGGCGGACACCATCCGGATGGAAAGTGCCCTGCAGCTTGAGGTGGGCATCAACGATCGCCTGAGTTTTGAGTTCAGCTATCCGTTCTTGATGGAAGAGCAAGGGGGACTGAGTAAGAGCGGCCAGGGCGATCTTCTGGCGGCCTTGAGCTATCACCACCCCGTCCCTGCCTGGCCCTTCCTGCAACTGGGAGTGCGTCAGGCTCTGATCTTTCCCAGTGGGTTCAGAAGAGAACTGGCTGGTTTTGACAGCTTCACAGCCGGGCGAACCCAGTCGGAAACCCTTGTCCAACTTGAGTTTGGCGACAGCCCGACCGAGAAGTCCCCGCTGTGGTTGTCCCTGAACGGCGGCATCAGAACCGACAACCACCTGGAAAACTCACAGCTGCTCTGGGGCGCCTCCATGCGCTACCACCTGTTCAAACGCTGGGTGTTCGTGGAGAGCGAACTAGCCCAGGAAATGTCCACGGCCACAAAGGAAGCCCGCTACCAATTCAGTGCCGGGGCCGGGCTCAGGCTGCCTTTCGGCTTCCAATTCCGCGTGGGCGCCGAAGAACGCGTGTTGTATGATCTGGACCGCTTCGGTCTGTACGCCGGGCTGCGTTGGCAGCACCAGCCGCCCCAGCTGATTCGCTTGCAGCACCGGCATTTGCGCGATTTCCTGCATCGGCAATTGGAGGAAAAGAACCGGGTTCCGTCCTTCACCCTCGAGCCCGGCACCCCCGCTCTGCTGACGGAAGCCGGTCGCCTG
The DNA here is from genome assembly GCA_020726405.1 of Acetofilamentum sp. Taxonomy (GTDB): domain Bacteria; phylum CAIWAD01; class CAIWAD01; order CAIWAD01; family CAIWAD01; genus CAIWAD01. The sequence goes on from DYSB01000002.1 coordinate 20,815, forward strand.
CCCTTCCTGCCCCTGCGGGTCGCCCTGCTCCCGGTGGAGGACACCGGCGGCGCACCCGTCGCCTTGGCCCTGTGCGATGGCCTCCGACAGGCATTCGAAGCGGACACCAGTTTCCAAATCATCCCCGCGGACGAGGTGCGCCGGGTGCTGCTCACCCAGCATCTGGACCCGGAGCGGATGGTCGACGAGCACCGCCTGAATGAGATCGGGCGCGCCCTGTACGCGGATCTTGTCCTGCAAGGGCGGGTGCTCAGTTTTGAGCCGGCCTTGCTCAGCGGCTTTCACTGGCCGCCTTTCCTGGCCGGCACCCGGTCGGGCAGTCGGCTGGAGGCCCGCTTGTGGTTGCATCAAGTAGACCAGCCGGGTCCTCCCGTTCAGGCCCTGCTAAGTCGCGAACAACAAGGCAAACGGCGCTGGAGCACATTCCCGGTGACGCACGGACACCGGGAAAAGCCGGGCAGCGCCGTGGAGCGCAGCCAGTTGATGCGTCAAGTGATGGACGCTTGGTGCGCTTCTGCCCGTGAATCTTTGTTGTATGAAGTGACGGAACAAACGGTGGTCCAAGAATGATACGCCTGTTCTACTTGGTGGTGGTGATTCTAACCGCTTGGTTTTCCGGCTGCGCGAAGGTTCCCCGTGAGGACCAAAACCTGGAGCCCATGATCCGCAACCTGCGCTTGGAGTCCGAATCCAGCTATCCTGGCCAAACCCTGTTGCTGCGGGCGGACATCTCTGATCCCGACGGCGATTCGCTGGATGTTGAGTGGCAAGCCAGTGTGGGGTTGATCACCAGCAGCTATCAGGACTCGGCCCGCTGGACCAGCCCGGATAGCAGCGCCTTCGCCCGAGTGGTGGTCAGCGCCACGGATCCCCTGGGCAACGTCAGTTCGGATACACTGCGCTTCTGGGTCCACAACCAGCTTCCGGTCATTCAGGAATTGCGCGCCTCCGCCACGACCGTCTTGCATGGCAATACGATCACGGTCCACGGTCATGCCAGCGATCCTGATTCCCATGCTGTCTCACTGCAGTGGAGCACACCGTGGGGCAGTCTCTCCACGACAAGCGGGGACTCCCTGCGCTGGACCGTACCTGATTCCACCATGCACGCCTGGCTGGCGCTGGCCGCCGTGGACGAATACGGCGCCGTGACCCGCGACACGCTGACCGTCACGGTCTACACGGAAGTGGGCTGCGCGTGGATCATCAGCCAAGGGCAGCAGGAGGTGGTCAAGCTCTCGTCCATCGGCGACGAACTGCTGCGCTTGGGGGGATTCCACGACTTGCAAGACTTGGATGTGGATCCGGAGAATCGCCGGCTGTGGCTCTGCGAAGGGGACCCGCCCAACTTGATCAGCCTGGACCTCAAAGGGCAGGAACTGTTCCGCGTGCAATCGGGACTGGTTCGGCCCACCCGATTGCGCAGTTGGTTCCGCACCGGCAGTGTTCTGGTGCTGGATGCCGACAGCGCCCAGGTGGTGGAGTTCAACATCTTCGGCGATCGGGAAGTCCGGCGCATCGGCGGGCTGATCCGGCCCAACGCACTGGACCTGGACCAGCGCACCGGCGCCTTGTGGATCTGCGATGAAGGCAACAACTACCTTTACCACGTGGCGGATGGCTTTGAAGGCAGCATCGACGACGTACAAACCAGCCCGCACGTGATCCGCCGCGATGGCTACCAGTTCCCGGTGGATGTCTCGGTGGAAGATTCGACGGGGGCCTGCTGGCTGGTGGACAAGGAAGCCGGCATGCTGGTCCGCTACGAACCCAATGGCGTGGACAGTTTGATTATCAGTGGCTTCCAGAATCCGGTGGCGGTGGCGGCCACCTGGTCGGAAGGACTATGCTGGGTGCTGGACCGCGGGCTCAATTCCAGCGTGCATCGCTACTTCTTTGATCAGGAGCAAGTCGCGTTGGACGGCCTGCTGTTCCCGAAGGACTTGGCTTTCAATCGGATCGACTCGCATGTCTGGGTGCTGGACACGGAGCGCAACCGGGTGCTACGGATCCGCCCCGAGGGCAGCATCGCCGGTACCTGGACAGATTTCGACTTCCCCACCCGCATCGTGATCAACGGTGGGTACTGAGCCCGTTCAGGAACAGGCCCATGATCTCCTCGGCCATCTCCGTGGCAGTGCGGATCTCCCCGCCATCCTGGAAGGCCTGCGTGTAGACGCCCAGCGTTTCCAGGAAGGTTGAACACACCCGCTCAGCATCCATGCGGCAAAATTCCCCAGTCTCCATTCCTTTGACCAGCAAGCTTTTCAACCGCTCGCGAATCTCCAGATACAGTTGCTGAGACTGGTCATGCCAGGGATTTTCCGCCGGTTGCAGCAGCCGATGCTGCACTTGCCGATGGATGACAAAGAAATCCAGATGCTTGCGGTAATAGATCAGGAACATCACGCACAGCGTGCGGAACTGGTGGGACAAGCCGCCCTCCGGAGTCCCGGTCTTGCGCAGGATCCCCAACAGATCCTGGTACCCGTCCGTCAAGATGCTGTGAAACAAGTGTTCCTTGTTGTCAAAGAACTGGTAGAGAGTCGGCTTGGCGAACTCCGCCTGCTTGGCGATGTCATCCAGTGTGGCGCCATTGAACCCCCGCCGAGCGAACTGCTGACGCGCCACGTCCAGGATTTCCCGGCGGCGCTGGATCCGCTCCCGGGCTTTGCGTCCAAGTCCGCCCTCTTCTGCCTGCATGTCGGCCGACACCAGAGCCCGTGGTTGCAGGCCTTGGGCAACTTGGCGAAATGTCTGGATGGGCAAGGCCGGCCCGTTTGCTTCCGGGATGGGTTCAATTGGCATCATGGATCCTCCTGGTTCAGGCCCAACTTGAGATATCAAGTTCTTACTGGCAAGTAGAATTTTAGCCAAGATCGTCCGGCACGCGCCAGCAGCTTGTCGGGCTTGGGCCGTCGACGATCCAGTATTGCCAAGTCGCCTTCTACCCTCTTCGTCGTGGCCCTGGACAACGGCCACCTCACAAATAGAAAAACCGCCAGTGCCAGGAGCAGGGCGGCGGCGTTTTGTTACGATGGGTGTGACTTCTCTCCGTTCCCGAGCCCGGACCTTATTTCTCATCCCCTGAATTCCGATACTGTTGAAGTCATTGTTGGACAATCATGCAGATTACCGGCCGCATTCTTCGCCACCACTTGTTGGCCTACTCCGCCCTGACGCTCCTGCTCACTCTGGGCTTGATCACCATGGTCGCCTGGTTTCCCTTGACCCGCCGGGTGACGGCCTCCGCGGAAAACACTCTGCGGCATGACACCGAGATGCGGGCCCGGGTGGTGGACGAGACCTTGCGGCGGCTCTCTGAACTGGGCTGGCAGGTCTCCAGCCGCACGGCGGCGCGCATCACCACTGCTGAACTGAACCGCGGCATGCTCAGTCCCGAAGAGGCGTCCGCCCTGCTGGCCCCCAAGCTGCGGGATGCCGTGGAGTTCTCCAGCGAGCTGCGCAGCCTGATCCGGGTGGATCCCAACGGGGCGCCGATCGTCCAAGTGGGTAGTCAAATTCCGGACTCCATCCAGCAGTTGCCAATCCGCTTCGACCTGCAGGACACGTGGTCAGCCGGCCCGGCGCGGCGCGGCCGCCAGGGCTTGACCCGGGTGTTCCAGCTGGACGGATCCCCTCACGTGATCCTGCACACGCCGGTTTTTTCTCCTGATCAACGTGTGGTGGCGACGGACAAACTGGTTTTCGATCTGGGCGTCCTGCGCGAATCCCTGTCGCTGCCCCTGCTGCGCCAGCATGAGGTTTCCTGCCAGCTGCTGACCCTGACGCCGAATGAGGATCGGGTGGAGCCAGTCCTCCAGGCTGCGCCGCGGGCCCAGCGCATCATTCGGAATCTGAGCGGCTCCACGCCGAAGACCCTGTTGGTTTCAGAAAGCCAGCTCTTTTCCATCGCCGACCTGCTGGTCTGTGCGACACCCATCCAGGGCTGCTCCTGGTGGCTGGCTGTGGCCGTGCCACGGCAGGGTCTACTGGGGGAATCCCGCACCTGGCTCGTCAGCATCCTGGCCACGGTGCTCGGATTGGGTCTGGTGGGACTGCTGGGAAGCCTGGTGCTAATGCGCCCCCTGCGGGACAAAATCCTTGTGGCCCAAAGTGATCTGCGCCGACAGGTGGCGGAAATGGAGCAATCTCGCCAGCGGCTGGAGGCCCAGTCCAGCCTGTTGCTGGAGCGCAACGAGGATCTGCGGCACCTGGCCTATGCCTCGGCCCACGACCTGAAAAGTCCGCTGATCTCCATTGGCGGTCATGCCCAGATGCTGTTGGATCGACTGGGGCCGGAACTGACCCCGGAGCGACGCCAGAGTTTGGAGTTCATTCTGGCCGGCTCCAAGCGAATGTTCCAACACGTCAACGATATGCTGGACTATTCCCGGGCTGCCGAGATCGAGCCACAACTGGTCCGGCTGCCGCTGGACCGGCTGTGCCAGGACATCCTGGCCAGCCTGGACGGGCGCATTCGGGAAAGCCAAGCCCGAGTGGAGGCCCAGAATCTGCCGGTTATTCAAGGGGAGCGCCGCCTCCTGCGCATGATCCTGCAAAATCTGGTGGACAACGCCATCTGCTACCGTCAGCCCGAACGGGCTCCGGTGATCGTCATCTCAGCCAGCTGCTCCAGTGATGAACTGGTGATCCGCGTGCAGGACAATGGCTTGGGCATCTCGCCGGATCATCAGCCGCAGATCTTCGAATCCTTCTACCGCCTGCATGACGACGCCGCCATTCCGGGAACCGGCTTGGGCCTAGCCATCTGCCAGCGGGCGGTGCGCCGCCTGAAAGGTGCGATCGAACTGGAGAGCGAGCCGGGTCGGGGTTCCTGCTTCACCATCCGCCTGCCCCAGCCCACCCGGACCGAGGAAGGCGGTGAGCATGACCACGCCCACGCCTAAACGCTTCCCAGCCGTGCCACCGACGGTTCTGGACCGGAAGTGCACGGGCTGCGGGGCCTGTGTCGCCGCCTGCCAGCCGGACGCCATTCACCTGGAACTGCTTGAAGACGGCCGCAAGCGCGCCCAAGTGAACGCGGAACTCTGTCGTTTGCATGGAGATTGCCTGGTGGCATGCCCCCACGAGGCCCTGTTCGTCTGGAAGTGGCAGCACTCAGACCACAGACATCCAGCGAAGCCTGAGGGCTGATTCTGACCCTCCCCCGGGCCCGTCCGCCGGGCCCGTCCGCCGGCGGCTTTCTCCCCATCCCCGTCCAGACTTTTCTGCCGGCCCCGGTCGTGGTCAACTTTGTGCTGCGCCAGTCAGGCCCTATCTTCATGCCTCTTAATCGACATCTGTCTGCCCGGACCGGCAAGGAGTGGAACATGGCCCGACTGGAACTGTCGCGCACCTGGGAACCCGGCGAGGTGGAAGCCCGCCTCTATCGAAGCTGGGAGGACTCCGGCTGCTTCCAGACCGACCCGTTCGGCGAGAAACCGGCCTTTGTCATCAACATGCCGCCCCCCAACGTGACGGGCCAGCTGCACATGGGCCACGGCCTGCAGGATTCCGTGCAGGACGCCTTCATCCGTTACAAGCGTATGCAGGGCTTCGACGCGCTCTGGCAACCGGGCAAGGATCACGCCGGCATCGCCACCCAGAACGTGGTGGAAAAGCTGCTGGCCCAGGAAGGCACCGATCGCCACCAGCTGGGGCGCCCGGCCTTCCTCACCCGGGCCTGGGAGTGGAAGGAGAAGTACGGCGACATCATCACCGAGCAAAAGCGCAAGCTGGGCGACAGCGCCGACTGGCAGCACGAGGTCTTCACCATGGATCCCGGGCCGTCTCTGGCCGTGCGCGAGGTCTTCGTGCGCCTGTTCGAGAAGGGGCTGATCTACCAGGGCGACTACATCGTCAACTGGTGTCCGCGCTGCCACACGGCCATTTCCGACGAGGAAGTGGATCACGAGGAGACGGCCAGCCACCTCTGGCACATGGCCTACCCGGTGCTGGACGAGGCGGGCCAGCCCACCGCGGAGCAGGTGGTGGTGGCCACCACCCGGCCGGAAACCATGCTGGGCGACGTGGCCGTGGCCGTTCATCCAGACGATGCGCGCTACCGGCACCTGGTGGGCCGCAAGCTGCGCCTGCCCCTGGTGGGCCGCGAGCTGCTGGTCATCGCCGACGAGTTCGTGGATCCGGCCTTTGGTACAGGCTGCGTCAAGGTCACGCCCGCCCATGATCCCAACGACTTCGAGCTGGGCAAGCGCCACGGACTCACGCCGGTGAAGGTCCTGGACATCGAGGGCCGGATCAACCAGAACGGCGGGAGCTACGCCGGACTGGATCGCTACGAGGCCCGGCAGCGCATCGTCGAGGACCTGGAGGCCCAGAGTCTGATCATGAAAATCGAGGAGCACGCCAACGCGGTGGGGCAGTGCCAGCGCTGCAGCACGGTGGTGGAGCCCTACCTCTCGCGCCAGTGGTTCGTCCGCATGAAGCCCCTGGCCGACGCGGCTGTGGCCGCCGTCCAGGCTGGCGACGTGCGCTTCCATCCCAAGCGCTGGGAGAACGTCTTCTTCCACTGGATGGACGGCATCCGCGACTGGTGCATCAGCCGCCAGCTCTGGTGGGGCCACCGGATTCCGGTCTTCACCTGCGCGGCCTGCGGCCACGTGATGGTCACCCGCGTGGATCCCACCGCCTGCGCGGCCTGCGGCTCGCCGCAACTCTCCCAGGACGAGGACGTGCTGGACACCTGGTTCTCCAGCTGGCTCTGGCCCTTCACCACCCTGGGCTGGCCGGACCTGGACAACCCGCGCTTCCGCAAGTACTACCCGACTCATCTGATGGTGACGGGCTACGACATCATCTTCTTCTGGGTGAGCCGGATGATCATGGCCGGCATCGAGTTCACCGGCCAGGCGCCCTTCCGCGACATCTACTTCACGGGCATCGTCAAGGACACCCAGGGCCGCAAGATGTCCAAGAGCCTGGGCAACGGCATCGACCCGCTGGAGATGGTCCAGACCTTCGGCGCCGACGCCGTGCGCTACAGCATGATCGCGTTGAACACCGAAGGGCAGGACATCAAGCTTTCGGTGCAGAAATTCGAGATGGGGCGCAACTTCGCCAACAAGATCTGGCAGGCTTTCCGCTTCCTGCACATGCAGGACTGGAGCCTGCTGGACGGCGCCACCAATCTGGCCGAGCCCTGCTGCCGCGAACTGGCCGACGAGTGGATCCTCAGCCGGTTGCACAGCACGCGGCTCAAGGTCGAGGAAGCCTTCGACCGCTACCGGATCAACGAGGCCCAGGCCGCGCTCTACGAATTCATCTGGGGCGATTTCTGCGACTGGTACGTGGAGCTGGCCAAACCGCGCCTCTACAACGAGCAGGATCCCGCCGGTCGGAAAGCCGCGCTGGAGCATGGCCTGCACGTGTTCCTATCGGCCCTGCAGCTGCTCTCGCCCTTCATGCCCTTCATCGCCGAGGAGATCTGGCGGATCATCCGCGTCGAACTGGAAGGCTTCGGCCTGACGCCACCCTTCGGCGAGCACTTGATGTTGCACCGCCTGCCCGCGCCGCGGCCGGAGTGGATCCAGCCGGAGGTGGAGGCGGAGTTCGCCCTGGTGCAGGGCCTCACCACGGCCTTGCGCAACATCCGCGCCGAGCAGAACCTCAAACCTCGCACGGCCATCAGCGCCGTCCTGAACGGGGAGTCGGCGCGCTTGGAGGGCCTCAAGCCCGTGCTGCATTACATCCAGGACCTGGCCCAGGCCAGCGAGATCCTGCTGGGCGGCGAGCGTCCGCGCCCGGCGGCGGCCAACGTGGTGGACGGCATCGACGTCTGGGTGCCGCTGGCCGACCTGATTGATCTGGACGTGGAGCGCGCACGGCTGCAGAAGGAACGGCAGCGGCTGGAGGGCGCGGTCAAAAGCCTGGACGGCAAACTGGGCAACGCGGAGTTTATCGCCCGGGCCCCGGCGGAGGTGGTGGACAAAGAACGCGCCAAGCTCGATGGCGCGCGCCAGGACCTGGCCAAGCTGCAGCAGAATCTGGCGGAACTGGGCTGAGCCAAACCCCGACGACCCCGCTAGCGGCGGAGACTCCCGGAGTTTCCTCCGCTTTTTTTTGTGGGGCTCTATTGACCTGCGGTGGCTTCCGCGCCTTCCCAGGCCGCGGACTTCAGGGATCCCAGGCTGTCTCGGGTGAGGGGATCGCGCGTGTAATCCCAGAACTCGTCGCGCAGGTAGCGCTGCATTTCGCGGGTTTCCCGCGGGGCGTATCCGTCCGGCCGGAAGAGGTAGAGGTAGGGCTCGGCCTCGTCGTTGGCCAGGATGGAATGGCAGAGCGTGCACTCGTCCGGGATGCTCCGCCCCTGTTCATCCACCAGGTCCTGGTTGTGGCAGCGGAAGCAGCCACCGCTCTTGGCGTCGTGGCCCAGGTGGTTGGGATAGCTGCCCCAGGTCACTTTCATCTGGTGGTGGATGTTGCGGCGGTAGATCTCCTGCACCGTCTGCACCGCCTGTTTGATCTCCGCGCCGCGGGCCGCGGCCAACTCGGCGTGCTGCTGCTGATAGAACCCTTTCAGCTGGGTCTCGATGCCAGCCATGGCGGCCGCTTCGTCGGCGTAAGTGCCGGTCAGGGCCGCCAGGGCCTGGCGCTTGACGAAGGGCAGCGCCCGGCTGATCAGCCCCTGGTGGATGCGCAGGTCCACGGCCCTGGCGGGCTCCTCGAAGACGTGCGTGGCCCGGTTGTGGCAATCCACGCAGTCCATCACCCGGGCGAACTCGTTCGAGCCGTGCTCGTTCGAGCCGTGCGCCGGTGCCGTCTCCGTCGCCAGCGTCCGGTTGCGGTAGCGAAGGAAGCTGCCGTCGGGCTGCTTCATATCCACCCAGGTGATCACCTCGCCCTGGCCCTCCACGGACGCGTAGCGCACCTCGTTGCTCGCGGACACGTGCCAATGGCTGCCCTGGGCGCTGCCGGCCTGGCCGGAGCCGATCTTCATCATCAGCGTGGTGTAGCGCGGGGTGGAGGCCGCGTCCTCCAGATAGCGCACGATGTCGTTGATCCGGTCGCCGTGGAACAGCTGCGGCCAGTGGCACTTCTCGCACGTGTAGCGGGCCGGGCGCAGGTTGTGGACGGGCGTGGGAATGGGGCGCTCGTAAAGGTTGAAGGCGACGGAGATCAGCTGCCAGGCGCCGTTGAGCTTGGCGTCCACCAGCGCGCCCACACCCTCGCCGATGTGGCAATGCACGCACTGCACACGGGCGTGGGGCGAGCCCTGGTAGACGGCCCATTCCGGTCCCATCACCGAGTGGCAGGCCGTGCCGCAGAAGGCGGACTGGTCCATGTAGTGCATGGCCCGCACGCCCACCAGGCTGATGAAGACCACGTTGCCCACCGAGAGTAGCACCAACGTCCGCACCGCCAGCGCGCCCAGCGTGCGGCGCTCGGTCAGGCTCTGCCCGAAAATCTCGCCCAGCATGACGCGGATGGACAGCCCGCGCCGGCGGGACTCCAGCCACCAGCTCAGCGGGATCAACAACAGGCCGGCCATGAACCGCGCGGGAATGCCCAGATAGGTGAACAGGCCGACGTAGGCGTTGCGCACCACGCCGGCCAGCATGGCGATCTCGAACATCAGGAAGGAGACGAAGGCCGAGGGCGTGTCGCCGGATCGTGGGTCAGGGTTCTTCCGCCCGCCGTCAGGTGACAGTCTGCACAGCTGCGCGTCTCCTTCGCGTTGATCTGGTGGCTGACACGGACCACCGGCTCGGCCAGTGTGCTGGCCGGAGCCAGCTTGGCCGGGCTGTTGCCGCAGGTCCTGCTGGGACCGTGGATCGGCGTCTGGGTGGATCGCTGGAATCGTCGACGCACCCTGCTGCTGGCGGATCTGGTTGTGGCACTGGCGACGCTGGCGCTGTTGCTGCTGTTTCGCGCCGGGCTGGCCACACCCACGGCGGTGTTCGGCGTGCTGGTGCTGCGCTCCGTGGCGGGTGGATTCCACGGCACGGCCATGAGCGCGGCCACCAGCCTGATGGTCCCCGAGCGATTACTCACCCGGATCCAGGGCCTGAACCAAATGCTGCAAGGCGGCTCGGCCATCGTGGCCGCGCCGCTGGGACTGGCCCTGGCCGGCCCGGCCGCGGATCTCGTCGGACTGCGCCCGATTTTTCTGACCGGCGGACTGGTCTGCGCGCTGTGTGGCCTGGCCGGTTTGTTCAGCCCTGCGCTGCGCCAAGTGGAAGACACCCTTCCTGCCGCTGTCTGAAGCGGTTTTTGCTTTCACACAGATCCCCCGCCCCGCTGGCGTGGCTACATTGCCGCACACACGGCGACATCACACATCTGCATTTAAGGGAGACCCACATGCGCAAGCTCGTGGTCTGCTGCGACGGCACCTGGGACACACCCGATCAGGACGAGGGCGGAGTGCCGGTGCCCACCAACGTGGTGCGGCTCTCCAACGCACTGGCCCGCCAAGACGAGGAGGGCAACGCGCAACTGCTCTACTACCACCCCGGCGTGGGCACCGAGGGCTCCTGGTGGGAGAAAACCAAGGGCGGCAGTGTGGGGCAGGGCCTGGACCAAAACATCATCAGCGCCTGGCGCTGGCTCTGCCGCACGTGGCAACCCGAGGACCATCTGCACCTGTTCGGCTTCAGTCGGGGCGCCTTCACCGTGCGCAGCCTGGCCACGGTGCTGACCACCTGCGGACTGCCCAAACTGCGCGAGCTGCCCGACGAGGCCCAGTGGAAGCTGCTGGAGTCAGCCTTCCAGCTCGGCTACCGGGAGCGCAAACCCGTCGCAGCCTGGGCCGGCACGACGGTGTTTCTGCTGGCGCCGGCGGATGTGCGCATCCACTTCCTCGGTGTCTGGGACACCGTCGGGGCGCTGGGCATCCCGGACAACCTGGCCATCCTCAACCTGCTGGACAACCACAAGCGCCATGCCTTCCACGACACCAACCTGAGTGACAAGGTTCTGCAGGCGCGCCACGCGATGGCCCTGGACGAGGAGCGGGCCTCGTTCTCCCCCACGCTGTGGGTGGCCCCCGGCCGCGAGGCGGAGGTCAAGCAGGTCTGGTTTCCCGGCGTGCATTGCGACGTGGGCGGTGGTTACCTGCAGACCGGCCTGTCCGACGGCGCACTGGCCTGGATGATCGAGGAGGCGCGGGCCCAGGGCCTGGCCTTCCGGTCGGACATGCTGCGCCAGATCCACCCCAACCATCAGGACGTGCTGCACGATTCCGGCGGCGGTCTGTTCAAGCTGCTGCGCACCCAGCCGCGCAGCATTCCCCGGCTGGACGCCTCGGGAAGTGTGGAGCTGCACGAGTCGGCCCAACGGCGTCTGCTGGAGCCGCCCATTTCCCAGGCGCCCAATAGACAGGCCGCGGCCTTGGCGGTCGGCGAGAATCACCGCCAGGAGGTCTATGCCCGTGAGCGCTGGAACGAGACCGGCCTCTGGCTGGAGGCCGGCGTGGCCCACGATTTTCGCGCCACGGGCGAGTGGACCGACCGCAAGGTGGCTTGTGGCCCCAAGGGCACCAAGGACGGCAAATTCGACAAGGGCGAATTGCTGCACGCGGCGGCCGGGCTCTGGGGCCGCTTCGAGCAACTGGTGAAGAAGGCGGCCAAGAACGAAGAGGCGGATTTCTGGGGCACGCGCCGTGCGGAAAATCTACCCTGGATGGCCCTGGTGGGCGTGGTGGCCAATGGCGGCAACCCCACCAGCGACGGCACGCCCGCCCCGCACGAGAGCTTCCTGATCGGCGAAAGCGTGCGCCATGTGCCCAAACAGTCGGGCTATCTGTTCTGCTTCGCCAACGATGCCTGGAATTTCTACCAGAACAACCGGGGCAGTGTCAGGCTGACGGTCACGCGCGGCGCCTGAGGACCGGAATGCCCCGCCTGGGGCGCGGCTCCGGCCCCGCTTTTCCTACTTTGCGCCGCGACACGGGCACACCGCCGTTTTTCGTGCCGCGCTGGAGGTGAAGATGAGTTCACGGCCCCGTCCGTCCTTGCTGTGCGTCCTGCTGGTCCTGCTGCTGGTCCTGCTGCTGGCGGCCTGCCATCCACAGACCAGCCGGGGCTCCAACCCGGGAGATCCGGTCATGACCCAGAATCCGACCCAGGCGGAACTCAAGGCCCGCCTGACGCCCGAGCAGTACCGGGTGACCCAGGAGCGCGGCACGGAGGCGCCCTACACGGGCCAGTACTGGAACCACCACGAGGACGGCCGCTACACGTGCGTGGTCTGCGGGGCCCTGCTGTTCACGTCAGCGAGCAAGTTCGACAGCGGCTGCGGCTGGCCCAGCTTCTTCACGGCGGAGAACGAGCAGGTCCACACCCAGCCGGACACCAGCCACGGCATGCAGCGCACCGAGATCGTCTGCGCCTCCTGCGGCGCGCACCTGGGACACGTGTTCGACGATGGACCCCAGCCCACGGGTCTGCGCTACTGCGTCAATTCCGCCTCGCTGGACTTCGAGAAGAAGTGACCCACTGCGCCGGCGCCGCCGGCAAGGAGCCCATCATGAAACGATCCCTGTGCGGGTTGGCCCTCCTGCTGGCCGCCACCCTCCAGCCAATTCTGGCCGGCAGTTCCATCACCATTTACAGCGACGGCTTCGGCCTGATCAGTGAGGAGCGCGAGCTGCAACTGAAGAAAGGGCGCCAGGACTGGATCTTCGACGGCGTCAGCCGCCAGATCGAGCCCGCCAGCGTGCTCTTCCACTGCGACGGCGTTCGTCTACTGGAGCAGAACTTCGAGTACGACTTGGTGGACGAGGAGACCCTGCTGCGCCGCTACCTGGGCATGGAGATCGACGTGCAGCTCAAGGAGGGCGAATGGCTGCGCGGCACGCTGCTCTCCGGCGGACTGGGGCTGATCCTGCAGACCGAGCAGGGCGTGACCAGCCTGCGGCCCGACGCGTTGGTGGCCGTGCGCTATCCCAAGCTGCCCGACGGTCTGCGGTTGAAACCCGCCCTGCGCTGGGAACTGGAGGCCCAGGCCGCCGGCGCGCGCAAGGCCACCATCAGCTACCTGAGCGGCGGCCTCAACTGGAACGCCGAGTACGTCTGCCTGCTGGACGAGGACGACAATTCCATGGAGATGACCTCCTGGGTCAATCTCAGCAACCAGACCGGCCTGACCTGGGAGGACGCCGGCCTGCAGCTGGTGGCCGGTTCCGTGCACCGGGTCCAGGCGCCGCAGAACTACCTGGCCAAAGCGCCGCGCATGGCCATGGCCATGGAGGCGGACGCGGCGGGCGGCTTCCAGGAGGAGAGCTTCTTCGAGTATCACATCTACACGCTGGAGCGCCCGGCCACCATCAAGGACCGCCAGGACAAGCAGGTGGCGCTCTTCGATCCCAAACGTGTCACGCTGGCCAAGCGATATCTGGCGGACGGCAACCGCGGCCAGGACGTGCAGGTGGAGCTGGAATTCGTCAACAGCAAGGAGAAGGGGCCAGGCCTGCCCCTGCCCGAAGGCACCGTGCGCCTCTACAAGCTGGACAGCCGGGGCCGCAAGCAGATGGTGGGCGAGGACCGCATCCGGCACACGCCGGTGGATGAAAACGTGAAGTTGACCGCCGGCAAAGCGTTCGACCTGGTGGCGGAGCGCAAGGTGCTGGACGAGAAGCACAGCGGGCGGAGCGTGGAGCGGGAAGTGGAGCTGACGCTGAAGAACCGCAAGGCCAAGGAGTCTGTGACCATCACGGTGCGCGAGCCCATGTGGGGCGACTGGACCATCCTGCAGAGCGATTTCAAGGGCGAAAAGACGGACGCAAACACCTACGAACTGCTGGTGCCGCTCAAGGCCGGCGAGACACGTACCGTGCGCTACCGGGTCCGGCACAATTCCTGAGCCGCGCGCTGCCAAGCACGCACGCTTCATTGGCGGATATGGATGCTATGAGCTGTGAGAGAGAGGGCGAACTCGACGAATCCCGGCCGAACCGGTTCAGGCGGCCTGACGCTGCGCATCCGGCGCGGTCTGGGCCTTGCGCATGTAGCGCTCGCGGTTGGCCAGCACGTGCCGGAGCAGGTCGTCGGCGTTGGCCCGGATTTCGGCCACGCGGGCCTCACCCAGAACTTGAATGGCATCTTGCATCGCAGGCATGCGTCCCCCTTCGAGGTCCGAATCGTAGTCGTTGCAGCTGGTTGGTCCACCGGATTTTGCTGAAAGCGGCCCGAGAATATCATCCCGGCGCGTGCCACGCAAGCTCTTTCTTCAACCGACATGTTTTTCTCAAAGCTGACGTAGCTTTGCAGAATTGAATATTCACTTTCTAAGTCCGCTCCAGCAGTGGAGTTAGAGCCTATTCGCGAATTTGCATAGAGCGCGAGTTCTGAACTCATGACCGACGGCCCCGCTTCAACTCAACCCCGCCCGGAGGGCCCGTCGCCGGCGGTCTCTCGTATTTCGCCTCAACCGATCAACGATCTTCTGAACCAAGAATTGACCTGGCTCAAGGGCGTCGGGCCGCGCAAGGCGGAAGTCCTGGCCCGCCACGGCCTGCACACCGTCCATGACCTGCTGCAGTTCTACCCGCGCCGCTACCTGGACCGCACCTCGGTCACGCGCATCGCCGATTTCAACGCCGAGCTGGGCGAGATCACCGTCGTGGGCCGCATCCTGCACACCCAGGTGAAGGGCTTCGCCCGCGGCCAGCGCTTCGAGGCCGAGTTGCTGGACGGTTCCGGCCGCATGACCCTGGTCTGGTTCAACCGCGTGGCCTGGGTGCAGAAATTCCTGCGCGCCGGGGACGTGATCGCCGCCAGCGGCAAGCCCGGCTTCTATCGCGGCTGGCAGTTCCAGCACCCCGCCGTGGAGAAGCTGGCCTTCGAGGAGACCGAGACCGACCCCGACGCCCCCTCCAGCGCACCGGAGGATCTGCAGTACCAGGGCCAAGTGGTGCCCATCTACCCGGGCAGCGAGGAATTGCGCCGTGCCTGGCTGGACAGCCGCGCTCTCTCGCGCATCCTGCGCGGCCTCTTCCAGCGCCACCAGATTGAAGTTGCAGACCCCCTGCCCGCCGCGCTGAAACAGCGCTTCGGGCTGATGGATCTTTCGCAGGCCCTGCGCGACGTGCACACGGGCCAGACCCTGCAGGAGGTGGAGCTGGCCCGCCACCGGCTGAAGTTCGACGAGTTCTTCTGGCTGGAGTTGATGCTGGCCTGGCGCAAGGCCACCACCGCCCGCGCGGTCAAGGGTCTGCAGTTCCCGGCGGATCACGGCCTGGTGGAGCGCCTGCTGGCCTCGCTGCCCTTCCAGCTCACGGGCGGACAGCGCCGGGCCGTGGACGAGATCTTCCGCGACATGCGCTCGCCCCATCCCATGAACCGCCTGCTCCAGGGCGATGTGGGCTGCGGCAAGACGCTGGTGGCGCTGTGCGCCATGCTGCTCTGCGTGGACAACGGCTGTCAGGCGGCCCTGATGGCGCCCACGGAGATCCTGGCCGAGCAGCACGCCCGCACGCTGATCCGCCTGGCGGAGCCGCTGGGCTTGCGTGTCACGCTGCTGACGGGTTCGCGCAATGCGGCCAGCCGACGCAAGGCGCTGCAGGAGACGGCCTCCGGCTGGGCGCAAATCGTGGTGGGCACCCACGCGCTGATCCAGGAGGGCGTGAAATTCGCCCGGCTGGGGCTGGCGATCATCGACGAGCAGCACCGCTTCGGCGTGGAGCAGCGCGCCAAGTTGCGCCGCAAGGCCCCCGTGCTGGACACGCTGGTGATGACCGCCACGCCCATTCCGCGCACGCTGGCCATCGTGGGCTATGGCGACATGGACATCTCGGTGATCCGCGAACTGCCGCCGGGCCGGCAGCCCATCACCACCGTCTGGCGGCGCGACAACAAGCGCGCGGAGATCTTCGGCTTCGTGCGCGACAAGGTCCAGGCGGACGCCCAGGCCTATGTGGTCTACCCGTTGGTGGAGGAATCCGAGAAGCTGGAGGACGTGAAGGCGGCGGAGAAGAACTTCGCCGAACTGGGCGCAAGCTGGTTGGCGGGTTGCCGGATGGGCCTCTTGCACGGACGGATGAAAGCGCCCGAGAAGGACGCCGTGATGCGCGACTTCCTGGCCGGCCGGCTGCAGGTGCTGATCGCCACCACTGTGGTCGAGGTGGGCGTGGACAATCCGCGCGCCACGCTGATGGTCGTGGAACAGGCCGAGCGCTTCGGCTTGGCCCAGCTCCATCAGTTGCGCGGCCGCGTGGGCCGCGGGTCGGGCAAGTCCTGGTGTGTGCTGGTGGCCGGTCCGCAGCTCAGCGACGAGGGCCGATCGCGGCTGGAGACCATGGCCGCCACCCAGGACGGCTTCGAGATCGCCGAGGCCGACCTGCGCATGCGCGGCACGGGGGACTTCTTCGGCACGCGCCAGAGCGGGCTGCCCGAGTTCCGCATCGCGGACATCCTGCGGGACACGGAGCTGCTGGTGGTGGCGCGCGACGCCGCCTTCCAGCTGCTGGAGGACGACCCGGGTCTCAAGGGCGAGCCCGCGCTGCGTGAACATCTGCTGACCACCTACGCCGATCGCCTGTCCCGGGTGGAGGACTGATGCCCCGCCGCTGGGAGAATCCGCTGCTGCCCCTGCTGGCCGACGTGGCTCTGCCGCTGCCGCTGCCCAAACTCTACAGCTATGCCGTGCCGCCCGAGTTCGAAGGAGCGCTGGGACCCGGCTCCCGCGTGCTGGTGCCGCTGGGCGGCCAGCAGCTCATCGGCTACGTCACCGCCGTGGAGCGGCGCGAGCCGCCGCGTGGGCTGAAGCGCGTGCTGGACTTGATCGACGAGGAGCCGCTGCTGGACGAGGGTCTGATCCGCTTCTGCGAGCGGCTGGCCATCCACTACGTCTGTTCGCCCGGAGAGGTGCTCAAGGCCGCGCTGCCGCCAGGGATCAACGGCAGCGTGCAGTGCTGGTTCGAAGAGCAGCCCGACGTGGCCCTGCGCAAGCCGCTGCGACTCTCGGACCGCCGCGAGGCCATCCTGCGGCTGGTGCGCCAGCGCGGCACGGTCAGCCGGGCCTGGCTGGGCCAGGAACTGCAGGGCTCCCTGGCCCACGACCTCAACCAGCTGGTGGAGGCCGGCTTCCTGCTGCGCCGGGATTCCCTGGAGGGCGAGCGCCGCCGCGGCGCCATGCGGCGCATGCTCCTGCTGGCCCAGGCGGCAGGCACGCCCGAATACCGCGCCGAGCTGGCGACCCGCGAGAAGCGCGCGCCCCGCCAGGCGGCCCTGCTGCGTCTCTTGGCGGACAGCGGCCGGCTGGAGCGCGCGGACGCGCTGGCCCAGGGCTGGTCCGCAGCGCTGATTCGCACGATGCTGCAGGCGGGCGCTCTGCGCGAGGAACTGGAGCCGGAGATTCCGGCCACGGACTATGATCTGGACGCCAGCGTGCTGGGCCTGACCCTGAGCGCCGACCAGGCCGCGGTGGTGGAGGCCGTCGCCGCCGCCCTGCCCGGCCCGGGCAAGCGTCCGGGCCGCTTCCAGCCCTTCCTGCTGCGGGGTGTCACGGGCAGCGGCAAGACCCAGGTCTACCTGGAATTGGCGCGCCTGGCGCGCGCCGCGGGCTGCGGCGTGCTGGTGCTGGTGCCCGAGATCGCCCTCACGCCGCAGATCGTCGCCCGCTTCCAGGGCTACCTGGGCCAGTCCGTGGCCGTCATCCACAGCCAGCTCTCCGGCCCCCAGCGTTTCGCCATCTGGCGTTCGCTGAAGAGCGGCGCTGTGCGGGTGGTGATCGGCGCACGCAGCGCGCTGTTCGCGCCCGTCCAGCGCCTGGGCTTGATCGTGGTGGACGAGGAGCACGAGAGCTCCTTCAAGCAGGCCGAGCCCGCCCCGCGCTACCACGCCCGCGACGCCGCCGTGCTGCGGGCCCAGCAGCTGGGCATTCCTGTCCTGCTGGGTAGCGCCACGCCCTCGCTGGAATCCTGGAGGAACGCGCGCCAGGGCCGCTACCAACTGCTGGAGTTGCCCCGGCGGGTGGGCGGCCGGCCGCTGCCTGAAGTCCAACTGGTGGACATGCGCGCCGAGCGCGAGGATTTGGCCGGCCGCGGCGAGACGGCGCGCCATTTCAGCAAGGCGTTGATCGAGGCGCTGCTGGAGACCCACGGCGCCGGCCGCCAGGCCATCCTGCTGCAGAACCGGCGGGGCCACTCACCCTGGCTGCAGTGCCCGGCCTGCGGCGACGTGCTGCAGTGCCCGCGCTGCGACGTCTCGCTGGTCTGGCACCGCAGCACGGGCCTCTGCCACTGCCATCTTTGCGGGGTGGAGATCCAGCCGCCGCCGCTCTGCCCGGCCTGCAAAGGTGCCAAGCTCAGCTACTGGGGCGCCGGCACGCAGAAAATCGAGGAGGAGCTGGCCAGCATCCTGCCCGCGGCGCGCCTGCTGCGGATGGATCGCGACACCACCCAGCAGCGGGGCGCCTACGTGCGCATGGTGCGCGAGTTCAACGCGGGCCACTACGACATCCTGCTGGGCACCCAGGGCGTGGCCAAGGGGCTGGATTTCGCCCGCGTCACGCTGGCCGGGATCATCCAGGCCGACACGGAGCTGAACCTGCAGGACTTCCGCGCCCGGGAGTGGGGCTTCCAGCTGGTCAGCCAGCTGGCCGGCCGGGCGGGCCGCGGCGACCAGCCAGGCCGGGTCATCGTGCAGTCCCTGGATCCCTCCCACCCGGTGCTGCTCCAAGCAGCCCAACATGACTACCTTGCCTTCGCTGAGGCTGAGCTGGAGGTCCGCCAGCACGCGGGATACCCTCCCTTCACGCGGCTCTGCCGATTACTGATCAAGTCCACGGAAGAAACGCTGGCCGAGCGCGCCTGCCGTCGGTTGTACGACGAGGTGCCGCGTCCGGCCGGGGTCGTGGCCTTGAATCCCGGACCGGCGCCCGTCCGCATGGTGCGGCGCGAATTCCGTCATCACCTGCTGCTGAAGTCCCGTCGCTCGGAAGATCCCGGCGGCCGGCTGCTGCGTCAGGCGGCGGAAGCCTGCCGGGACTATTTCCACAAACGGCTGAAGGAGCGTGACGTGAGTCTGATCATCGATATCGATCCCCAGGGCGTGATGTGAGGGCGCCCTTCATCCCCTTCCTTCTCCTGCTGTTCTGGTGCTTGGCGGGCGCGCCTCTGCGGGCGGCGACCCTGACCGTGCCGCCCAGCATGCTGGACGGTCTGACACCGGCGGTGGCCGCCGGCTACGAGAGCCTGAACCTGGGAGACTTCCACCTGTTCTTTCATCAGGGCGACGGAACCTACGCCCGGCACGTGGCCAACGTGGTGCAGAGCAGCCAGCTCCGGCTGGCCGACGAGCTGGACATGCGCTCTTTCCACGGCAGCCAGATCGTGGTGGCCTGGGACCCCCAGCACTTCTACCGCCTGGCGGGCAGCGGCACGCCGCACTGGGCCGGCGCGGTGGCCAACTCCGAGCTGCGCCGCATCGTGCTGAAAAGCCCGCGCTGGGGCGACGCCCGGGACGATGCCGGCGCCACCATTCGTCACGAAATGACCCATCTGGCCGTGGGCCGGCTGCGCCGCGGCAATTGGATCCCGGTCTGGCTCGAAGAGGGCCTGGCCGTACGGCTCTCGGGCCTGCCGCTGGGGACGAATCCCGACGGCGGGCAGATGAGCCTCTCCAAGGCTCTCAGCACCGGCTCCCTGCCGGCACTGGAAAGCCTCGAGGACCTGAACTCATACGGCAACCTGGGTGCGGAACTCGCCTACCAGCAGGCGGAAAGCGCCGTGGACTTCTTTCTGGAGCGCCACGGGCGTGTGGCCCTGGTGCAGCTCCTGACCAAGGTGGGCCGCGGTGTGGGTTTCGAGGAAGCCTTCGACCAGGCCACGGGTGGCGGCTTCTACCGCTTCGAGAGCGAGTGGCGCACCTGGTTGAAGGCCAAGCGCGGCCTGTACTTCCTGGTGGACATCTCCAGCTGGATCTGGGGCGGCATCATCCTGCTGGCCGGCCTGACCTGGTGGATCCGCCGTCAGCGCGCCCGGCGGGTTCTCCAGCGGTGGCGGAGCGAAGAGGAGGAAGCGGATGACGAATTTCTGACATGATCCGGCACGGATCGTGACAACTTCCGGTTGAACATGGAATTTGATTCACATTGAATCTTCAGAGCCCGCGCCGCACCGCGCGGGCTCTCCGCTCCTGATTTACCGGATTCGGTTCAAGGAGGAGGCGCCCAATCCCGCGCGTGTTCCCATTCCGCATGTGATCTTTTTGTCCAACAATAAGATCGCCCTCAGCACAGACGCGCATTCCCGGAAAAATATCTCAGTGGGATCGGGAAAATTCTCAAAAACCCCCTTGCATCTTAGCTTTGCTCCCGCTAGATTTGCCCTCGAATTAGCAATCAAACCCACCTCCTTCTGCAAAGCCGAAACAACTGGTGTCACGCGATACGCGTGTCTGCTTGGTCCAATTAGCAGGGCCGGTGGAACGCTGTCGCAAATCAAGAAGGGGGCTTCACAATGAAGCGTTTCGTCACGTTGCTTACGGTCTCGATCACGATGGCGGGCTTGGCCTTTGCGGGTCATCCCATGGTTGAACCCGAGGTCGAGGGTGGCGTTGGTTTCCCGTTCCACCCCGGTGCCTACATCACGTCCTCCCTGAATGCAGACTTCGTCTGGAACGAGTGCTTCTGCATGGAGTTCGATCCGCAGAATCCGAACTACACCGAGTTTCCGGCGACGGGCGACCCGGCAGTGGTTGCACCCTATCATGTCATGCGGATGAACGGCTATCAGAGTGTTCCGACCTACCTGCAGAGCCCGGCCAGCTACAACTATGACCAGATGGTCTTGGACATGACCTTCTACTTCGCCGCCAGCGAGTGCGCGGACGCCCTGGGCTACTACATCACCCCGACGGCCCTCACGGCCGCTCCCGCGGGCGAAGTCCTGGCTTCCGGCCTGTCCTTCATCATCGACCGCATGGGTTCCATGTCCACCATCGAGGTGTATGATGACGGCGCCCTGGTCACCACCGCCGTTATGCCGGTCTATGACAGCAACTTCCACCTGCTGCGCATCCGCTATGACGAGCTGAACCAGAAGGTCCGCATCGACCTGTTCGAGATGCTGAGCGAAGTGAACGTCCTGCCCTGGACCACGGTCAGTGGCCCGGCCGCCGGTTACGTGGGCTTCGGCGGGTTCGCCACCAGTGGTTGCTTCCAGTACATCGACGACATCTGCCTCTATGTGACCGATGACGACGAATACGTAATGAGCAGCCCCGATGCGCCGGTGGCCTACACCTTGGCCCAGAACTTCCCGAACCCCTTCAACCCGACAACCACGATTTCTTTCACCATGCCCGAGACGGGCGCGGCGAGCCTGAAGGTCTTCGACCTGGCCGGACACGAAGTCGCCACCCTGGTCAACGGTCTCATGGCCCGCGGCGAGCAGAACGTGGTCTTCGATGCCTCCAACCTGAACTCGGGCGTGTACTTCTACACCTTCGAGACGGCTGGTGTCAGCGAGACTCGCAAGATGGTGCTGATCAAGTAATTCCCGATCGATTGAAACCGGGCCTCCTGCGGGAGGCCCGGTTTTTTTCACCTTGTCCCCACAAGCGTGAAAGGCATTCAAGTCCAGCCTCCCCCGACTATCCCCAACGTACTCTCGCCCGGCCCCTGATTACAGGCGTCGGGCTTTTTCATGGCAGGGAAATGGGTTCTGATTCGGTTGCAGCGCTCAGGTCAATCGGGGAACCCGGAAGCCCAGGCCGCCCTCCACCTCGGACTCAGGCAGCTTGCCCTGACTCCAGAGGATGCGGTCCCGGGCCACGCGGAACAAGAGCTCCAGGTCGGCGCGCACCTCGGCACCGTCCAGCACTCCCAGGGCCCGGGCGATGGCTTCCAAGGTGGACAACTGATGCGGATGCGGCGCGTTGCGCAGCCGGTACTGGGAGGGGCGTTCAAAGGGAAGGCAAACGCGCGGGATGGCGCGCAGCTCAGCCTGGCGCAGGGGGATCTTGCGTGCCAGGTTCCAGGTGCCGTCGGGCACGAACAGGGTCACCGGCCGCTCATCCGCCGCCGCGTAGGCGGCGTCCAACGGCAGCGCGTCGGCCGAGGGGAAAAGCAGGATGGGTCGCCGGGCGGGATCCAGCAGGTCGCTCAGGTCGAGCGGTTGATCCTGCCGTCCGCGCAGCCGGATCTCCATGTTGTCCAAGGCCGCCAGCGCCAAACGGCCCGTGTTGCTCTGCCGCTTGACCTCGATATGGTGCATCACCAGGACCAGCTTGGTGCGCAGGGAGTGGCGCGGCACCAGACCGCACACGCACAAATCCGCCAGCATGCGGCAGTGCGGGCAGCTCAACCCGACGTTGAGCGCCTGCCGGCGCAGCCGTCGGGGCCGCTCGGACCCCTCATTGCCGGTCGTAACGCTGCACCTCCGGTGTCACCACCGTCAATTCCACGCCGGCGGCGCGGAAGATCTCCCGCGAATCCTGCGCGGCGTGGTACATGCGCTCCGCCACCACCCGCGTGATCCCCACGCTGACGATGAGCATGGCGCAGGTGCGGCAGGGTTCCATGGTGCAATACAGGGTGGCGCCGTCCAGCGCTGTGCCGTGCCGGGCCGCCTGGCAGATGGCGTTCTGTTCGGCGTGGATCGTGCGCACGCAATGCTGGCTGACCTGGCCATCGTCGTCCATCACGGTCTTCAGCAGATGGCCGGCCTCGTCGCAGTGGGGACTGCCCGGCGGCGAACCCACATAGCCCGTGCAGATGATGCGCTTGTCGCGCACGATCAGACAGCCGCTCATGCCCCGGTCACAGGTGGCCCGCTTGGCCACTTCGCGCACCAGGCCCAGAAAGTACTCGTCCCAGCTGGGGCGCACGACTATACCTGCGCCAGGCTGCGGGACACAATCTCATAGGCGTTGGGCGAGAGCTTCTCCGCCGCCGCGGCCCGCTCCAACTGCGCCTTCAGCTGGGCGCCGCGCTGCGGCTCGAAGCGCCGCCAGGACATCAGGGGCCGCACCATGGCGGCACCCATGTGGGAATTCAAGGCATCCACCTCCAGCAGGCGATCCGTGAAGAAGGAATAGGCCAGGCCGTCCTGTTCGTGAAAGCGCGTGGGGTTGTTGACGGCGAAAGCCATCAGCAGGGCGCGCACTTTGTTGGGGTTTCGCAGATCGAAGGCCGGATGCCCCAGCAGCTCCTGAATCTGCTCCAGGGTGTCCTCCCGCCGCGAAACGGCCTGGACGCTGAACCAGGAATTCATCACCACCGGATTGCTTCCCCAGCGCCGGGCGAAATCCTGGAGAGCCTCCTGGCGCTCCGGTGCCGTGGTGTGGGTCAGGGCCGCCAGGGCGGCCATGGCATCTGTCATGCACGCGGCCTGCTGGTACTGTCGCAGGGCCAGTTGGGCCGGTTCGGAGTCCGCCAGCTCGGAGAGCATCACCAGGCAGAGGTTCTTCAGGGCACGCATGCCCACATCCCGCGGGGCGCGGGATGTGGGCCGGGAGTCCAGCTCGCGGCTGTAGCGGCTGTAAAGGGCGTGCAGGTCGTCCCGGCAGGTGCGCGCCAAGGTTTGCCGATGCAATTCCAGGGACTGCAGCAGCAGCTCCACGGGCACCACGTCCAGCTCCTGCTCCAGCACCGCATAGCCCGGCAGCGCCAAGGCCAGCGCGATGAAGGCCGGATCCTGATCGGCGTCGGCCAGAGTGCTCCGCCAGGCCTGGACCACGTCCGGGTTCACGGAGACAGGACGCCGCTGGCGCAGGTGCTCAACACTCTGCAGCAGGGAGGCCAGATAGAGGCGCTGACCGGCCTCCCAGCGCGCGAAAGGATTGCTGTCGTGGGCCAGCAGGAAGCCCAGCTCGCGCTCGTCGAGTTGGCGGTCCAGCCGGACGGGGGCGCTGAAGTTCCGCAACAGCGAGAGGTGCGGACGGGCAGCCAGGCCGGTGAAGGTGAAGGTCTGCCGCTCTTCGCGCAGCTCCAGCAGGCGATCGCCCGCTTGGCCGGCGCTCTCGCCTTGCAGTTGCACGGACAGATCGCGTCCCTGCTCATCCAACAGGCCCACCACAACAGGAATGTGCAGGGGACCCAGCACCTCCCCCGACCAGCCGGGCACACTCTGCTCCAGTTGCAGCTGCAGTTCTCCCGCCGCGGCGTCCCAGTGCTCGCTCACCTGGATCCGGGGCGTCCCCATCTGGCGATACCAGCGCCGGAACTGCCGCAGATCCACGCCGCTGCCGGCTTCCAGGGCGGCCACGAAATCCTCCGTGGTCACCGCCTGGCCGTCGTGGCGCTGGAAGTAGGTGTCCGTGCCTTTGCGGTAGTTCGCCGCGCCCAACAGGGTGTGCAGCATGCGGATGATCTCCGCGCCCTTCTCGTAGACCGTGGCGGTGTAGAAGTTGTCGATCTTCTGGTAGCTCACCGGTTGGATGGCATGGGCCATCGGGCTGGCGTCCTCGGGGAACTGCCGCGAGCGCAGCGTCTGCACGTCCTTGATCCGGCACACGGCGCGCGAGCCCATCTCCGCCGAGAACTCCTGGTCCCGGAACACGGTCAGGCCTTCCTTGAGCGTGATCTGGAACCAGTCGCGGCAGGTGATCCGGTTGCCCGTCCAATTGTGGAAGTACTCGTGGGCCACGACGCCCTCGATGCGGGCGAACTCGTCGTCCGTGGTGGCCTCGCGCTGAGCCAGCACCAGGGCGGCATTGAAGATGTTGAGGCCCTTGTTTTCCATGGCGCCCATGTTGAAGGCGTCCACAGCCACGATCATGAAGATGTCCAGGTCGTACTCGCGGCCATAGGCCCGCTCGTCCCAGGCCATCGCATGCTTGAGGGATTCCATGGCGAAGCCGCATTTGTGCACGTTGTGCGGCTCCGTGAAAATCCGCAGCGTGACGCTCCGTCCGGTGCAAGTGGCGAAGTGGTCCTCGATGAACTCCAGCGGACCGGCCACCATGGCGAAGAGGTAGCATGGCTTGGGGAAGGGATCCTGCCAGCGGGCCCAGTGCCGCCCGTTCTCCAAGTCGCCCTGCGCCACCAAGTTGCCGTTGGACAGCAGGACCGGGCAGCTTTGCTTGTCCGCCTGGATCGTCGTGGTGTACAAGGCCATCACGTCTGGGCGGTCCAGGAAGTAGGTGATGCGGCGGAAGCCCTCGGCCTCGCACTGGGTGCAGTAAATGCCATCGGAGCGGTACAGCCCGGACAGTTCCGTGTTGGCGTCAGGATTGATGCGGGTCAGGATCTCCAGCACATGCCGGTCCCGCAGACCTTCCACCACGAGGTCGCCCTCTTCGAGCCGCCAGCTGCCGGCGGGCGGCACCGCGTCATCCACCGCCAATCCCACCAGTTCCACGGCTTCACCCCGCAGACAGAGGGGACCGCCGGGGCCCGCGGGGTTCTTCCGCACGGCCAACCGCGCCCGCACCATGGTGTGGTCGGCTTGTAGATCCAGAACAAGATCGACGGAATCCACCAGCCAAGCGCTCGGCTGATAATCTTTCAAGTAAGTGGTGTGGGCTTGCCTTGACATCTAATTCCCCTGTATGAATCATCCGCCGCAAGGCGGTTGAAATTGACTGGCTCGCACAGGGAAAAAGTAAGCAATTGAGAGGGGGAGCGGGAGAAGGCGGGAGAAAGAAAGCCCGGATTGGAATCCGGGCTGTTCTGCTAGAGTCGGCTGCCTATCCGACGCCCAGCGAGCCGGACTTGCGTCCGGCGCCCACCCGCCCCTGCGGTTGGGCAAAGCTAATCCAGCTTTGCACAGGCTACAGGGGTTCTTGAAAGTCCTTGAGGGTTGGGACATTCGGTCCCTGCTTTGGACGCCGCGACCGTGCCGTGACCGATCCACAAGAACTTTCGAGAACCCCTATAAGTGCGTGCCAAAATTGATCCCCTTACCCATCAACAAAACGAGTCCTAAACCCCCGCCCAAATTTGTGCATCGCTGTGCGGAATCCGTCACCCCATCCTGATCTTATGGCTTTCCAGTGTGTGATTGGCGCGCACATAGGGGTCATGAGCGAACCATTCTTCCGCTCCCAGGCAAGTGGTACGTTGAGCCCTGACACAACGAGGGCCAGCGTCCAACGGGGCGCGTTCGAGGGTCCCGAGGTCTAGCGAGGGAGGAGCCATGCTGACCTGGATCTGGTTGGGGCTGGTGGTGGGCAGCGTGGTGGTGGGGGCCTTCACTGGCCGCCTGGACGAGGTCACCAAGGCGGCCTTCGACATGGCGGGAACCGCGGTAACCATCGCCATCTCGCTCATCGGCGTGATGAGCCTGTGGCTGGGCCTGATGCGCGTGGCGGAAAAGGCCGGACTGATCCAGCTGCTGGCCCGGGCCCTGAAGCCTGTCTTCCGGCGCCTCTTTCCGGAAATCCCCGATGGCCACCCGGCGCTGGGCAGCATCCTGCTCAACGTCAGCGCCTCTTGGCTGGGTCTGGGCAACGCCGCCACGCCGCTGGGCCTCAAGGCCATGGAGCAGTTGCAGGAATTGAACCCGCTGAAGGACACGGCCAGCAACAGTCAGGTGACGTTCCTGGCCATCAACACGGCCAGCATTACGCTGATCCCGGCCACCATCATCGCCCTGCGCGCCGGGGCGGGCAGCGCCAACCCGACCGAGATCGTGGGCACCACGCTGGTCGCCTCGGGCTGCGCCACGGTGACGGCCGTCCTGGCCAGTCGCCTGCTGCAGCGCTTCTTCCCGGCCCGCCGCGCCGGAGAGGTGAACGATGCTTGACGCGCTGCGCCCCGCCATCGACACCTTTTCTTACGCCATGGTGCCCTTCCTCTTCGTCGCCATTCCCGTGCTGGCCGTAGCCCGCAAGGTCCGCCTCTACGAGGAATTCGTGGAGGGCGCCAAGGGCGGCTTCGAAACGGCCTTGCGGATCATTCCTTACCTGGTGGCGATCCTGGTGGCCATCGGCATGTTTCGCGCCTCCGGCGCGCTGGATTTGCTGGCCGGCCTGTTGGCCCCGCTGACCGAACGGATCGGCCTGCCGGCGGAAATCCTGCCCGTGGCGCTGATGCGTCCGCTCTCGGGCTCCGGCAGCCTGGGCTTGGTAACGGAATTGATCCAGGTCCACGGGCCGGATTCGCTCATCGGGCGGATCGCCTCCACCATTTACGGATCCACCGAGACCACCTTTTACGTGCTGGCCGTCTACTTCGGCTCCGTGGGCATCCGGCGCACGCGGCACGCCGTGGTGGCCGGCCTGCTGGCGGACTGCGTGGGCATCCTGACCGCCGTCTGGATCTGCCGGGCCATGTTCCTCTAGCAGCCTGTCGGGCTTGGGCCTTGGATGGGATTCGCGCCCATGTCGAGACCGGTTTTTTCGGAAGTTTCGCTGAGCATACTGGTGGTCTGTTCAAGAAACTTGCGGTAAATCCGGACCGATAGGGGCGATGAAGACCGCCAAGCGACCAAGTCCGACAGGCTGCTCGGATTCAGTCAGGCCCGGCCCGCGACATACATCCCGAAAACAAGCGCCGGATCCCGCGGGGAATCCGGCGCTTGCCTGTTCTGGCCAAAAGGTCAGGTGCAGCACCTGACCTTATGGGTCTGACTGTCTGGGTTAATAGACCACGCGCACCTGATAGAAGCACAGGGGGCCGGATTCGTTCAGCTGGAAACCAGGGACGAGCACTTCGCCCAGCAAGGGCGGAGCCGCGTCCCAGGGCTGGGTGGCGCCATAGACTCGGTAGGCCAGGGCGCTCGGCTGGGGGCTCCAGTTCAGTGTGACCACGCCTCCCGACCAGGCGATGCTCAAGTCGTCGACGGGCAGGCCGGCCGAAACGGGCAGCAGGGCCAGCAGTTTGAAGTCGTCCAGGTACCAACCTTCACGCGTGGTGCCCGTGTCCGTGCCGAACAGCCAGCGCAGCTGGACGGTCGTGGTGCCGAAGGGCACGCTGACACTCAGGCGCGACCAGTCGGCGTTGCCGCTGAGCATCGGCCGGGGAACACCCAACCAGGCCACCAGAGCCGCGGTGGAGGTGCGATTGCGTAGGTCGTGGGTGTAGTCGGAGTTGGGCAAGGCGTCCTGCCACGGACTGCCGTCCAAGCTCACCTGCAGTACGCCGCCGTCGTAGCAGGAATCCGGGTAAGTCCCGGAGGTCTCCGCCGCCAGCCAACTGCGCACGCTGGCCACGATCTCCAGGGCACCCGCCGGAATGGCCAGCACCGGGCTGCTGAGCACGCCGCCCGCGTTGTCCGCGTAATTGGCCGAACCCGTCCCGCCGAACTTCCAACTCTGGCTGCCTTCATAGGCCCGGGCCGCCTCCAGATGCCACTGGTCCGTAAGTCCGCCGCCGCCCTCGTGGGTGAACGTGCTGGTGCCGTTGAAGCCTTCGGCGAACAGCAGGGTGTAGACCGCGTAGCTGGCCACGTTGGTGCTGGCGCTGTTGGCGTTCTCCGAGGCGTCCACAGCCGTGATGGAATACTCCACCACGCTGCCGCCGGTCTGGCCCGGAATCTGGCCCGACCAAGTGGAGCCGTTTTGGGTCATGGCCACGCTGTTCCAGGCCTGGTCCGGCAGCCGCCAGGCCAGTGTCACGGAGGCCAGGCCGCTGGCGTCGGTGATCTGCGCGCTCACCGTCTGGGGCTGGTCTGCCAGTGCCAGGTCCAGGCTGACCGGCAGGAGGTTGGGCGGATAGATGTCGTTGAAGCCGGACAACGCGGCCAGCACGGCCTCGTAGGCGTCCACCAAACCGTGCCCATAGGTGTTGTCTTCGCCCGCCGTGCCCAGATCCACCGCCGTGTCCATCAGGATCTGCTTGATGGCATCCACTTCGATATCCGGGTTGGCGGAGCGCATCAGGGCCACCACGCCGGCCACGTGCGGGCCGGCCATGGACGTGCCGCTCATGGTCGTGTAGTTGCCGTTGTTGTAGCAGCTGTAGGTGTCCACGCCCGGCGCGCTCACTTCAGGCTTCATGGCGAAGGCGCCCCCACAACCGGATGGGCCGCGGGAAGAGAAGCTGGCGATGGTGTAGGGCGCCGTGGGGTTGGTGGCGCCCACGGAGAAGCAGTTGTAGGGCGTCAACGCGCGGTCGCCCGGGCTGCGCAGGGTCGTGGCCCCCGGACCTTCGTTGCCCGCGGACCAGGTGACGCAGACGCCCGCGGCCTCGCAGTTGTCGATGGCCGCCCACCAGCGGCTGTCGCAGTCGAAGTAACCGCTGAAGCCCTCGTTGACGCCCCAGCTGTTCTGCACCACGTCCGGCACGTCGTCGATGGTGCCCGGATCGTCGTCCGGATCGGCCATGAACTGGAAGGAGGCGATCACGGCGTTGTCGAAGCCGGCGCCCGTGCTCATGTTGATGCAGTTGCTGGCGATCCACTGGGCGCCGGGAGCCACGCCTACTTCCAGGCCCGGAGCGCCGCCCACCATGGTGCCCATGGTGTGCGTGCCATGGCCATGGCCGTCCGCCGGAGTCATATCGCCAAACCCGGCAGCGTCCAGCCAGCACTCCGCCGTGGGATGCCCGTTGTTGCCCCGCCAGCGGGAGGAAAGCGCCGCGTGCGTGCCCAGCACGCCGGTGTCGATGCCGCCCACCAGCGCGCCCATACCCGTCACGCCCAGCTGGTTCCAGACTTCCAGCGCACGGACGGCCAAGACTCCGGGCTCCGGCGTGCGCTGGCCGTCGCCTGAAGGATGCTCGCCCGGAGTGGCGGGCAGAATAGGATCGATCAGCTCCACCAGCAGCTCGGGCTCGGCCTGCGCCACGTCGCCCCGGGCAGCCAGTTCGCGCAGCACGCCCAGCGGCGCGTTGACCAGGACGGCGTTGGTGATCCAGTAAGACGTGTAGCCCTTGACCTTGCCCGTGTTCCACAGTTGTTCCAGACTGCGCAGCAAGTCCTTCTGACTGGAGGCAGCGCGCTCCTTCAGGCTGTGCACCACGGCCTCGTGCCGGACGGCGCGCGTGGCCCGCCGGGCGTGCAGGTCGGCATCCAGGCCCGCGATGTCCGCCTGCTCCCGCATGGACAGCAGAACCGTCAGCGCTTCGTCGGCGGACCGGCCGGCGGCCAGCCGCTCCAGCCCGGCGGAGAACTGTCCCGCCGCGGCGGCTCCGGCCAGGGCCAGAACCAGGCTTCCCAATGTCAAGCAACGCTTCATGCTGGGTCATCCTTATCGCTAGAACAGCTTGTGCAGAATTGGTCGCTTTGGCCAGCACGATCGCACCCCGCCCCGGGCGAGGACAATTCAGGTTCGAGACAGAGCGCTGCCGGAAGAATCACATCCCAAATCGGCAGCACGGCTGGCTTGAGTGCTGAACAAGCTCAGGATCCGAGGCTGCAAAGAGCGTGCCCCGGGCCGACGAAGAAAAAAGCCCCCCGCGATGGCTCGCGGGGGGCTGGTTGGGAACCGAATGTGGCCCGCTTACTTGGTGAAGCGCGCGCGCTCCGTCTCCGTGACCGGACGGGCCAGCGGATTGCTGTTCACCGTCGCCACGGCCGCCGCGTCGTTGCGGGTCACAACCTGGAACACCGTGGTGCCCGTGGTGACCGGAACGGAGTAAGACAGGCCCGTGGTGTTGGCCAGGAGGGTGTAGGTGCCGTCCATGGCCGGGGCGGAGTAGACGTCGTAGCTGGTGGCGCCGGAGACGGCCGTCCAGCTCAGGTTGGCCAGGCTGCCCGCGTAGGCGATGCTCAGCACAACGGGATCCGGATTGGCCGGCAGGGTGCCGGTGATGCAGATGTCATCCACATGCCAGTACCAGTCATAGAGGTCAATGAACTCGAACATGATCTTGACGTTGGACTGGCCCGCGGCCCAGCTGGTCAGGTCGTAGTTGTACAACCCTTCCAGGATGAACTCGGTGCCGCCGCCGTCGGTGGAGTGCCACTCGGCGATCAGCTGGGTCCAGGTCGCGCCGCCGTCGGTGGAACCGCGCACGTAGGCATCCGACCAATAACCGGCATACCCCATCCGCAGATACTGCCAGAAGTCCAGTTGGACCGTGACCGGGCCGCTGCAGTCGAAGACCGGGCTCACCAGCGCGGCATGGTCTTCCTGGGTGGAGGATCCGTACTGGATGTACGCCGTGTAGCCCTGCACGCCGTAGGTGGAGGGACCCCACTCGTTGCCGGCGCCGAGGTTCACGGAGGTCCAGTCATCCAGCGTGCCCACTTCGAAGTTCTGGCAATACTCCAGACCCGCGGGGGGCAGGATGGTGAAGGAATTGATCGCCGTGACCGCGGTGTTGTGCGCCGGGCTGGCGTCCACCGCCGTGATGGTGTAGTCGATCACCGTGCCGATGGGACGGCCGGCCAGGTTGGCCGTGTAGGTCGGGCCACCGGTCATGGCCACGTTGGTCCAGGCGCCGCCGTTGATGCGGTAGGCCAGGGTGACGGACTGCAGACCGGACGGGTCGGCCACGTTGGCGTTCACCGCGTAGGGACCCACGGTGTTCTCGGTGTTGCCCAGGGCCGTGTGTGTGATGATCGGCGCCGTGTTGTCCACGCCGGAGACGATCATGGTCACCGGAATGGTGATGCTCGGGGTGTCGGCGTCGTTGCAGCTGAAGTTCACCTGGCCCGTGAAGGTGCCGAAGACGATGTCGGTGGCGTTGTAGCCCACCGAGAAGCTGCCGCTGCCGCTGGAAACCACCGTGCCCGAGGACGGGGTCACGCTCAGCCAGGGCGTCGTGGTGGCGAACTCGATGGCCAGGTTGTTCGTCAGGTAGGCCGTGTTGAAGGCCACCTGCAGACCGTCCGTGCCCGTCTCGTTCTCGATGCCCACCGAGCAATCGGTGGCATTGACCACGGTCAGGTACTGGTAGACGATCCGGCCATCGGAGTGGATGATCATCTGGAAGGTCTGGTAGTCCCAGGTGCCGTAGAACGGAACGCCCGTCCACTGGACGATGAAGCGCGAATTGGCGCCATCGGCGTAGTACATCAGCGAACCGCCGGCACCAGGGTTCAGGTCGCGTATCATGCCGGCCAGCAGGGCGTTGGGATCCGCCACGTTGGGGATACCCTGGGGGGACAGCGTGTTGCTGGTGCTGGTGAAGCTCAGCCAACCGTTGGTACAAACTCGGACCGTGCTGTAGTTCACGCCGTAATAATTGAACGTGAAGCCCAGGTTGAACGGACCGTAGTTGGTGTCGTCGGTGTTGCCGACCACGGTGCCGATGCCGCTGATGTCGAACCAGCTGAAGGCCGGCCCGCCGGGCTCGTTGGAATCCTTCCAGGAGTAGCCGAAGGCGTCCGGGCCACCCGACAGGCGGGCGGCTTCGCCCTGACGCGGGTCGGCCTGGCCCTTGGCCAGCTCAAGGTAGGGCACCGTGGAGGCGGCGCTGAAGGTGCTGACGCTGGCGGTCCAGAGCAGGTCGCCTTCGCCCGTGTTGCTCACGTTCACGATGTCCGAAGCCGTTCCACCAGGGGAGACGGTTTCGCTCAGGCTGAGGGGATTCACCTCAACGTTGGGATATACGGCGTCAGGCGGGATGATCTCGTCCACCCAGGCGCAGTCGCTGCCCGTGTCGACGCTGCCGTCCTTGGAGTAGGTCCAGGTGAAGGTGTGGTTGCCCACGGCGACCGGGTAGGTGGCCTGGGTCCAGTCGATTTCGCCCGACCACGCGTCCTGCTGGACGCCGTCGATGTAGAAGCGCAGGTAGTCGAAACTGGACTCGGAGGACACCTTGTAGCGGAAGGTGATCGTGCCCGGGCTGGGAACGGCCATCCCCATGTTCATGGTGGAAGTCTGGCCGGCGGTGATCAGCCCGCTCTTGGCGGCGTAGGTGCCTTCGTAGACCACGTTGCTGACGATGGTCCAGGGAGCGTTGCCGCCCTGGGTCCAGTTGAAGGCAGCGAAGTTGCCCGACTCGAAACCTTCATAGATCGGCAGGTGGAAGTCCAGCGTCTGCGCGGCGTTGAAGGTGACGGTCTGGCTCTGGCTGCCCACGCCCAGCTTGAAGGCCGTGACGTTGTAGGTGAAGCCCACCGGGATGGAGGTGCTGTAGAAGCCGCCCGCATTGGTGGTGGCGTTGGGCAGGATCACGTTGGTGAAGTCGATGGTGGCACCCGACACCGGGTTGTTGTCGGCGTCATAGACGAAGCCGGACAGCACGGCGGAGGGGGCCGGAGACAGCGCCACGTTCTGGGTGGTGGTGACGTCGGCCACGATGTTCACGGCCTGATTCTGCGCCACGTACCCGAAGGCGGAATACTGCATGGCGTAGGGGCCTTCGGCCATCATCATGCTGTAGGCGCCGGAGGCGTTGGTGCTGGAGATCTGGGGACCGGCGGTGTTGCTCACGCTGGCGCCCTCGATGGGCAGACCCGAGCTGGAGCTGGTCACCGTGCCGGCCAGCGTGCCGTAGCCTTCCATCACGGCCAGCACGGCCGCGTAGGCGTCGATGTGTCCGTGGCCGTAGGTGTTGTCTTCAACCCCACCAGCGGTGTCCATCAGGATCTGCTTGATGGTGTTCACGTCCACGTTGGGGTTGGCCGAACGCATCAGGGCCACCACGCCGGCCACGTGCGGACCGGCCATGGACGTGCCGCTCATGGTCGTGAAGCCGCCACCCGGATAGGTGCTGTAGGTGTCCACGCCCGGGGCGGACACTTCCGGCTTGATGGGATAGGGCGCGGGCGAGCAGGTGGAGGGCCCGCGGGAGGAGAAGCTGGCGATCACGTTCCCGTTGACGGGGTCCGTCGCGCCCACGGAGAAGCAGCTGTAGGGGGTGACGCAGCGGTCGCCCGGGCTGCGCAGGGTGCTGGCGCCCGGACCCTCGTTGCCCGCCGAGAAGGTCACACAGACGCCCGAGGCTTCGCAGTTGTCGATGGCGGCCCACCAACGGCTGTCGCAATCGACGTAGCCGCTGAAGCCTTCGTTGACGCCCCAGCTGTTCTGCACCACGTCGGGCACGTCGTCCAAGGTGGCCGGATTTCCGTCCGGATCCGCCATGAACTGGAAGGAGGCGATCACGGCGTTGTCGAACACGGAACCCGTGCCGCCGGCGATCACGTTGCTGGCGATCCACATGGCGCCCGGCGCCACGCCCACGTCGCTGCCACCCACCATCGTGCCGGTGGTGTGCGTGCCGTGGCCGTGGCCGTCCTGGGGCGTGGCGTGACCCAGACCCGAGGCGTCCAGCCAGCACTCGCTGACCGGGTGGCCGTTATTGCCGCGCCAGCGCGTGCTCAGCGCCGGGTGCGTGCCGTCCACGCCTGTGTCGATGCTGCCCACCAGGGCGCCGGCGCCGTTGACGCCGAGCAGGCTCCACACGTCGTCGGCGTTGATGGCCGCCAGGCCGGCGGTGATCACGCGGTTGCCGTTGTCCTGCTCGATGACCAGGCCCTTCGCCGGGATCACGGGCAGCACGGCGTCCACCACCAGGTCCACTTCAGCCAGGTCGATGTCGCCACGGGCTGCCAACTGCCGCAGAACGGAGATGGGGGCGTTGACCACGACGGCGTTGGTGATCCAGTAGGGCGTGAAGCCGTTCACCTTGCCCGCGGTTTTCAGGGCCGCCAGCTCGTTCAGCAGGTCGGTCTGGGTCCGGGTGGCGGTGGACATCAGTTCGGTGATCACCAGCTCGTGACGCTCAGCCAGGCTGGCCTTGCGGTCCCGCAACTGCTGATCCAGGTCGGCCACCTTGGCCTGTTCCTTCAACGAGAGCAGCACTTTGATGCTCTCCGTCGAGGATTTGCCCGCCACGTAGCGTTCAAGCCCGTCCGAAAAACTTCCAGCCAGCACGGAACCCGCGAGGGCCATGCTGACCGCAAATCCACTCAACGCTCTGCGCATCCTTCCTCCTTTTTCCAGGGTGTCCCGAGTGTCCAATAACCGGCGGATGACACGCAAACAACCTGCGTTTCCGCTGCCTTGGGCCGCACGTTGCACCACAAGAGCTAAAACAATGTTAATGCTTCGAAAAGGTTGGTTGTGTGAACCTGTTCCAGACTGTTGGTCCGTTGTTTCGCGAGCAAAGGCCGTGCCGAGCTACCTGCAGGTTTTTCAGCAAGTTCTGGCGATTTGTCCGCCCGGCGATCCCGTCCGGCGCTCTGTGTCCAGGTCAGCACATGATTCCCCTTGCCAATCCGGCCGGGCATTGTTTCCATCCATACCATGATCGGATTCGCTCCCGCCCCACTTTACCGGCCCGCCGTCCAGCTCATCGCCCGCCTGCGGGCCGCGGGTCACGAGGCCTACATCGCCGGCGGCGCCGTGCGGGATTACCTGCTGGGCCGCCCGCAGAGCGATTTGGACATCGCCACATCAGCTCGTCCCGACCAAGTGAAGGCCTTGTTCCGCCGAACCTTCGCCGTTGGGGAAGCCTTCGGCGTGGTGATCGTGCACCATCAGGGACAGGCCTTCGAAGTCGCCACCTTCCGCGAGGAGGAAGGCTACCTGGACGGCCGGCGCCCCAGCCAGGTCAGTTTCTCCACCGCCCGGGCCGACGTGGCCCGCCGGGATTTCACCATCAACGGCATGCTCTGGGACCCGGAACGCGAGGAAATCCTGGACTGGGTGGAGGGCCGCGCCGACATCCAGCGCCGGCTGGTGCGCACCATCGGCGATCCGGAAGCCCGCTTCGGCGAGGATCGGCTGCGCATGCTGCGGGCGCTGCGCTTCAGCGCCCAGCTGGACTTCGAGCTGGATGCCGCGACCCTGGCAGCCATCCGGCGGCAGGCCATCCACCTCCCCGTGGTCAGCCTGGAGCGGATCCGGCTGGAACTGGAAAAGCTGTTCGCAGCACCCACAGCGCAGCGCGGCTTGGTCCTGCTGGAGCCTAGCGGGCTGGGGCCCGTGCTACGCGAGTTGGTGCGCGCGGATGCCCTGCGGCAGGCCGGCAAACGGGCCGTCCAGCTGGGCTCTTGCGCGGATTGGAATTGGTTGGAGAGTTGGGCCGGGGTCCGGGATCCGCAAACCGGTCCGCTGGGCTTCCAGGGCCTGCTCTGCTTTCTCTTGGATGTTGCCGGCTTCGGACCGGACTGGTGGCGACCTGCCCATGCCCCGTTGGCCCAGGCCAGCCTGGACGCCCTGGGCCGGGCTCTGCGCTTCTCCCGCGTGGAACTGGCCAAGGCGCGCACCGTCGCTTGGCTGTGCGCCGGGCTGCCCGAGTTTCCCCGCCTGCGGTTGGCCGATCAGCTGCGCTGGCTGCGCCAGACGGAACGGGGCTGGCTACTGCCGGTGCTGCGGCAGCCGCTTCTCTGGCCGGACCTGCCGCTAGAGTTGATGAACCGATTGATTGACCGGCACCAGGCGCACTGGCAGCCGTCGCCTCTGCTGCGCGGCGAGGAGCTGCAGGCCCACGGCCTGAGTGGCCCGGCGCTGGGCCGCGTGATGGACGAGCTGGAGGCGCAGCAGCTGGAGGGCGCCCTTGCCACCCCGGACGAAGCCCGCCGCTGGCTGGCCACCCATGGCGGCGCCTGACAGCCGCATCCTCAAATTCTGGAGCCCCACCATGCAATTGCGCCCCACCCAAATGCAGCTGGGAATGCTGACCGGCCTGCTCGTTGCAACGGCTTGCCTGCGAGCCTGGGGCTTGCCCAGCGCCGCGGACTGGGGCGGCTTCCGCGACGGCTCGCGCTTCGCCCATCGTGCCACGTCTGCCACCGGGGAGAATTCCGCACACGAGTTCGACCGCCAGGACAGCCTGCACGCCTGGGACGCGCTGTCCTACGAGGTCGCGCTGGCGCTGGAGTTCAATCCGGCCCAGCTGGAAGCGACAGTCCGCGTGATGCTGGTGGCGCGCGAGCCGTTGAATTGGCTGGATTTGCATCTACGCGGCTACGAGATCCACTCCGCCCGCATCAACGGGCAGCCGGTGGCATGGTCTCGGGAAGAGGACCGGCTTCTGTTGGATCTGAGCACTCAGCCAGTCGCGGCGGGCGACAGCCTGTTGGCCGAACTGCAGTACTCCGGCCCACCGGTGGTCCACGCCGGAACCGGCCTCTTCGTCGCGCCGCAGATCGCCTACACGCTGTCCGACCCCTGGGGCACGCGGAACTGGATCGCCTGCTTCGACGAACCCCACGACAAGGCTCTGTGGCGCGTTTCTGTCCGGGCGGACAGCAGCTTCTCGACCTTAAGCAACGGCGTGTTGGAGAGCATCCAGCCACACGGGGACGGCACCGGCACCTGGTCCTATCGCCATGACCGGCCCATGAGCAGCTACTTGGTGAGCATCGTTTGCGGCCGGCTCAGCATTCTGGAGGATGAGTGGCAAGGACTTCCTTTGCGCTGGTTCGTCAATCCGCAGCATGTGGGCGCGGCGGAGCAAGCCGTCTCCAGAATGGCTCAAATGCTCGAGTGCTTCTCGGGTCTCTGGGGCGACTATCCCTTTGAAGGCTACGCCATGGGCGAGGCGCCTATCTATGGTGGCATGGGTGGCATGGAGCACCAGACCTGCACGACCATCGGCAACGGAATCATCGCGGCGGGCCTGCAATACGAGTCCATCATCGCCCACGAACTGAGCCACATGTGGTGGGGTGACGCCCTGACTCCCGTGGATTTCCGTCAGGTCTGGCTGAATGAAGGCTGGGCCACGTACGCGGAAGCCCTGTATTTCCAGCACTTGGCCGCTGGCGACGAGACCGTGTTCCTGGACTATCTGCAGGAAATCCAGCAAACCTATCTCAGCTGGGACAGCGAGTATCTACCGATTTTCGCGCCGCCCGCCGACGACCTGTTCAACATCAGCCAGTACGAGAAGGCGGCTTCCGTCCTGCACATGTTGCGCGACCTGCTGGGCGACGCGGCCTTTGCCCAGGCCCAGCGCGACTGGCAGACCGACCACAGCTACGGCACGGTGAGCACGGCGGAATACCAGGCGGCTCTGGAGACCGCGGGCAACCAGGAGCTGGACTGGTTCTTCCAGCAGTGGATCTACAGCGGCGGCTATCCCACCTACCAGCACCGCACCGAACTGCGCCAGCAGGCCGACGAGTGCCTGGTCCATTTGACAGTCAGCCAAAGCCATCCCCGGTTGGACAGCTTCCGCGCGCGCGTGCCGCTGCGGCTGGTGAGCAGCCTGGCCACCCTGGACACCCTGGTCTGGCTTGAGCTGCCAACCCAGCAGTTCAGCTGGACCCTGCCCGGCGTCTTCGACACGTTGATCTTCAATCATCGGCATCCCGTGCTGTGCCGTCAGCAGGCCCTGCCACCCCAGCCGGGTCCGCCCCAATGGCGCGTGCTGGCGCTGGAACTGGATGATAGTCAAGGTGGGAATGGCGACGGGGATCTTGCCCAGGGCGAAAGTGCCTGGCTCTCCCTGCAGCTGGAGAACACCGGCGGCTGGGACACGGATGTCCAGTTCAGCCTGTCCGGCAGCGGCGTGGAGATCGGTGGCACGTGGGACGCGATCCCGGAAACGGGCGGTGGCATGGTGCATGACCTACCACTGGGACAAGTTCAGCTCGCCGGGCTGGAATCCGCCGCAGCCGGCTATCTGAATCTCACCCTGGGCTCGCGCAGCGCGCAATACCCGGAACAGCAGACCATGCTGCAACTTCCAGTGGGAGATCCCTGGCTGCTAGTGGTGGCCGCGGGCTCCCAGTCCGCCCTGCTGCCTTTCTATCGCGAGCAGCTGGATTCGCTCCGTGTCTTCTCCGACGTCCTGGATCCGCTGCTCACGCCCCTGCCCGAGACCTTGCGCCCCGACCATCACAGCCTGATCTGGCTGACTGGGGCCAGCGGTCAGTCCCTCTCCAGCGCCCAGGCGCAGTGGCTGGCGGCGCGGGAAAACGAACAGACGGGGCTGCTGATCTGTGGGCAGGACGCGTTTGACCCGCTGGACCCGCCCTTCCTGGATCGCATCGAGATCTTGAACCCGGACGTGAACGAAGTGCTGGTGGACGGCGAGGGGGAATTGGCGGGCTTGAGCGCCCTGCTCATCGGCGCGGGCGGGGCCCAGAACCAGACGTCGCCCAGCTCGCTGACTTGCCCCAACGGTTCGTGCCTCGTGCTGGCGCGCTATCGCAACAGCCAGGAGCCGGCCATGCTGCTGCTGGATTGGCAGGCCAGTTCCCACCGAGTCATCACCGCTGGATTCGGCCTGGAGGCGATCTCCGGCATGGCCGGCACCAGCAGCCGGCGCGACTGGCTGGGCCGGCTGGCTCCGTTGCTGGACGTGGAAGTTTCCGTCGCCCCCGGCCCGCCCGCCGCGACCCAGCCCGGCGGCTTGGTCCTGGGGGACGCGCAGCCCAATCCTTTCAACCCGACGACCACCCTTTTCTATCAACTGGATCGTCCGCAGGAAGTCAGCCTGCAGGTGCACGACCTACTGGGCCGGCAGGTGGCCCGCTCGTCGGAAGGTCGGCGAGCGGCCGGAATCCACCAGCTGCGGGTGGATGGCAGCGGCTTGGCCGCCGGACTCTATCTGGTAACCGTCCAGGCGGGCGGACAGCGTGCCACGCGCAAGGTCCTGCTGCTGAAATGATCAGTTCAAGCCACTGGGCTGTAGCCGGAAACGACAACGGCCCCCATTGCTGGAGGCCGCTGTACTGGGAGGTGTGAAACGGGTCGCGTCCAGCTTGGATGATTCCGCCAGGATCCGCACTGGACGATCGTTAAGGTTATGAAATGAATTTGCGTTGTCAATAAGTCACAGAG
Source organism: Acetofilamentum sp. (assembly GCA_020726405.1). GTDB lineage: Bacteria > CAIWAD01 > CAIWAD01 > CAIWAD01 > CAIWAD01 > CAIWAD01. The sequence goes on from DYSB01000002.1 coordinate 60,294, forward strand.
ATTTTGTCCAGGTCAGATCAGATGATTTTGCCAAGTCAAATAGTATGTTGCCAAAAAGGTCGAAAGGATTAGCATGCAACGAGATACGCGCCAACGTCGAGCCATTCGAGAAGTTGTGATGGTCCAGGCCAGTCCCCTGACTCCGCTGGAGATTCTCACGGAAGCGCAAAAATTGGTGGCCCGCCTGGGCCTGGCCACCGTGTATCGCAATCTGCGCATGCTACTGGACGAGGGCTTCCTGCGGGAAGTGCTGATCCCCGGCGACTCGCCCCGCTACGAGCAGGCCGGCAAGGGTCATCACCACCACTTCTTCTGCTTTCGCTGCGGCAAGGTCTTCGAGATTGCCGGTTGCCGCCCCGAGGTGAACACCCTGGTGCCGGCGGGTTACATCCAGGAATTCCACGAGTTGACTTTCTACGGAAGCTGCGCCGGGTGCGCGCTGGAAGTCGCGGAAGAGTCAGGCAACGCCGGAACCCGCTGAGTTTTGGTCAACCTAACTTAGCATGACCGCCCAATTACATGGCGCTGTCATGCCTGGCATCGTGCGCCGCCTCACCCCTCTGGGCCTCTTCCTGCTCTGTTCCTGCGGCCTGAACCAGCGCAAGCTCGATTCCAACGCCGGCACGGAGAACGGGAGTCCCAGCTTGAATCACCAACTGACCCGCATCGACGGCACCACGGAGTCCATGACGGACTACCGCGGCAAAGCCCTGCTCATCGTCAACACGGCCTCCAAGTGCGGCTTCACCAAGCAGTACGCCGGTCTGGAAGAGCTGCACCGGCGCTACTCGGCCAAGGGCCTGGTGGTGATGGGCTTTCCCTGCAACAACTTCATGGGCCAGGAACCCGGGGCCAACGCGGAAATCCTCGAGTTCTGCCAAAGCACGTTCCAAGTGGACTTCCCCATGTTCGCCAAGCTCACCGTCCAGGGCGACAGCATCCACCCGCTCTACAAGACCCTGACCAGCGAGATCGCCGAAACCCTGCGCGGCCCCATCAAATGGAACTTCACCAAGTTCCTGGTGAACCCGGCCGGCCAAGTGGTGGGCCGCTTCGAGCCCAAGGTGGAACCGCTGGACGCCGAGCTGCTGGCCGCCATCGAGGACGTGCTGCCCGTCCGCTGACGCCGTCCCGGGCCGTGATCCACCTGTGTTTGGCCGTGAAGATTAACGCAGCAGCGTGACGGTCCGAGTTTCTTGCCGCCCACCCGCCTCCAGCGTGACCAAGTAGATCCCGCTGGCAATCCGCTCAGCCTGGAAGGGAACGAAGTGCGTGCCGGCAGGCAACGCGCCGTTCCGCA
>DYSB01000167.1 GCA_020726405.1 Acetofilamentum sp.
CATGGGCGTGTCCACAGCGCGGGCAGCAAAACCCGGTTGGCCAGCGCAGTTGGTAATACTGCCGCTCCACACGGCTCACAATTAGCAGGCCTAACTGCTTCTCTACGAGATATAAACAATGACCTTGCCTATTTCATTTGCAAACCTCTGGACTACAGCCATTGGCTTCTTCCAGCCGAATATACTTGTGCATGTACTGGTATCGTTAACTTCGTATTGTCGACCTCCTGCGTGGATTGCTCCGCGATCGTTGGTCCCTTGAGCACCGCGGTTTCCCCCAAGCTGGAGCCGACGCCCTTGGCTATCTCCCAAGTTGAGGTGGATACTGATTCAGCCCGGGTAGAACTCCGGTGCGCAAACGCGGCCACTGTACAGCCGGAAGACCTGGAGGTTCTGGATTGCCAAGGCAAGCCGCTTCCCTTCACCATCCGGGAACGACTGGAAGGTGCCGTATGGCTGGACATTGCGGCGGCGGATTGCGTGCGCATTCGATTGAGGTAATCGCGGTCGAATCGTGCTAATCGTCCAGATTCGAGTTTCGAAAAGGGCTTCCGCCGCCAGCGGAAACCCTTTTCATGCGCAACTGAGGAGTGATCAACCCAGGCGATCCAGCCACTCAGCCAGGTCCGGCCGACTGCGGGCGGGTTGCGCGGCACACAGCCAGTCCCAGGTGTCGCGCACGGTCTCCTCAAGGGGCCGCAGCTGCAGGCCGGCGGCCAGGGCCTGGGAGATGTCCACCCGGAACCCCTCGTACTCCTCCTCGGGCAACCAAAGGGGCAGGTCGGCCCAGGGCCGTACGCCGGCGGCCAGCCAGCGCGCTTCCGGCAGCAGGCGCGGCTGGATCCCGGGTAGGAAGACCCGAGCCATCCGCTCCAGGACCTCGGACAGGCTGGGGGGCTCGGCGGGGCCAGCCACCTGGACGATGCCCGCGGCGCCCTCGCGCAGCACGTGCACGCAGAAGGCCGCCAGATCGCGCACATCCACCCACTGGCAGGGCTGACGGCGAGCGTCGGGCCAGCCGACGGGACCACCGGCGGCCAGCTGACGCACCCACCAGCCGAAGCGCTCGCTTAGGTCCTCCGGTCCGACGATCAGGCCCGGCCGCACCACCAGGGCGCGCTCGCCCAGCTCCTCCTCCAGCATGTCCTCGCACATGGCCTTGAGGGCGCCGTAATTCTCCGCCAGCGGCGCCGCGGGGTCCACCGGGGGGAGCAGGGGCGCGTCCTCGGCCGGCCGCGGCGGATAGGGCTGGGCATAGACACTGACCGTGCTGATCAACTGCCAACAGCCACAACTCTCCCCCAGGATCTCCAGCGGCGCCTCCAGGTCGGCGGGCCGGTAGGCACAGGTGTCCACCACCACATCCCAATCCGTCCGGGCCAGGTCGCGCAGGACCTGCGAATCCCGGCGTTCGCCCGTCACCAGTCGCACGCCCGCCACGGGGCCGGCCCCGTGCTGCCCGCGCGTCAGGCAGGTCAGCTCCGCTCCGCTTGCCACCAGCTCCCGGGCGATGGCCCGCCCCAGGAAGATCCCACCGCCCAGCATCAACACTCGCACAACGCACCTCGCACTTTTCGTTCGTCCATCAGACGCGTCCGCCCAGATCGCGCCAGCAGTCCGCGCCCCAATGCAGGCGCCCACCGTCGTGCACGCCCTTGTGGAAATGGTATTTGAGCAGGATGACCCAGGCCGCGTTCACCGGGTCGTGGCGGACCGTCTCCACTTCCAGCGCTGGCAGGGTGGCCCCGGGATGCTCCTCGGCCACGCGCAGCAGGCGCTGGGCGGCGGAGGCCAGCCGACCGCCCTGGAGGAAATGCACGCCCACACCTTGGCGGATCCGTTCCAGCTCCAGCACACCGGGGTGCTTGTCCACGAAGCGCGGCAGTCCGCGTCCCACCGTCTCCATGCGTCGGCAGTAGGCCCGGCCCTCCACCGGATGGTCGTGCCAGGCCACCAGCCCGGGTTCGTAGACCAGCCGCCCGCCCGCCGCGCGCAGGCGGCAGCCCAGGTCCGTGTCCTGCCAGCCGTAGGGAAAATCCTCGTCGAAGCCGCCCAGCCGCCGGTAGACGGCGGCGTGCAGCGAGAGGTGCGGCGCATAGCAGACCGTGGGGTCCGCGTCCAGGGGATTGCCCGCCTGCTCGAACGCGAACTGAAAGGCGGTCTCCTCCACCAGGCAGCGCATGAAGGGCGTGGCCAGCGCTGCGGGCGGATACGCGATGTGACCCTGGAGGGCCAGCAGCTCGCCGGGCCGGGCGTGGCGGAGGTGGGCGGCCAGGTGGCGACGGGCCAGGTCGGCGGGGACGCGCATATCCTGGGCGCTGAGCAGGAGCCAGTCGCCGCGGGCTTCCCGGGCGGCCCGGTTGGTGGCCGCCGATGGGCCGGGCGTCGCCTCCTGGAATACGCGGACCGGCGCCCCGGGCCGGGCGGCCAGCTCCTCAGCCAGGGCCAGGCTGCCGTCGGTGGAACCGTTGTCCACCACCACGAGCTCCAGTTCCACCTCCTGCTGGGCGCGCCAGTCCGCCAGGCAGGCCGCCAAGGTGCGGGCCCCGTTAAACAGCGGGATGAGCACGCTGATCACCGGCCAAGTCCCCCTTTTGGAGCTTCGTCGCGCCGGCGGCGCAACCGGTCACAGGATGTAAGCCACCAGGAAAATCAGGGCGCCCAGCAGGCCCAGGAAGGCCGGGCTGCGGGCCGACCCCAGGGCCTCCACGCCGCCGCGTCCAGCGATGTTAAGCGGGAACACGGCCAGGAAGGCCCCCAGCGGGAAGAGCAGTCGGCGCATGGTGCGCACATGGGCTTCCCGGCGGCCCAGCCAGGCCTGGCGGACCCCGGCCAGCATCACGCCCGTGATCACAGCAGGCCCAGGCCCAACTCCACGCCCGCGATCCAGGAGGCCCGGGTGCCGGAGATCCACATGCTCAGCCTCCCCGCCGGACCGACGGGCGTCCGCCCGCCAGGGCGGCCCGCAGGGCGTCATCCAGCACGCCGTCCAGGGCCAGTTCCACTTCGCGCTTCAGCTCGCGTCCGCCCGTGCCCAGGCGGGCCAGCAACTCGCCCCGGCCGGCCTCGGCCCGGGAAAGGGCCAGGCCCAGCCAGTAGGGCCGGCGCCGCTCTCGCAGGGGTTCCGCGTCCAGGCACTCCCAGAGCCGCCGGGCCCCCGGCTCGCCGCCGCGCTCACCTAGGGCAATGGCCGCGGCCTCGCGGCCCTCCTCCCAGTCCGCGCAGAGAAAGTCCGCCACCAGCTCAAAGGCAGCGGCGTGCTCGCGCTCCAGTAACCCGTGAAACAGGTCCAGTTGGGCGTCCACGTCTTCCGTGCGCAGCAGGGCGCGGTGAGCCAGCAGCGGCAGGGCCCAGCTCTCCGGGGCTTCGCGCAGGGCGCGGATGGCCCCCCGCCGGGCCTCGCCCTGGGAGTCGGCCAGTAGGCGCGCCAGAGCCAGCGGCGCCCGGGCATCCTCGGCCCGCACCAGGCCCAGGGCGCAGAGGCCGCGCAGGCCGGCCGCGGTGTCCACGCGACCGCCGAAGACGGGCTCCCACTGCACCAGGCTGATCCCCGTGTGCCAGGGTTCGGTATGGTTCCACTCCAGGGCCAGCAGGCCCTCGGCGATGGCCATCCGTCCGGCGCAGCCCGGATCCGTGCGCCGGCCGTCGTGACACAGGCGCGGAAAGGCCGTCAGGGCCGCCTCCGCGAAGCCGTCATGGCCCAGCCGCCGCAGCTGTCCCAGGGCCCGCACCACCACGGCGCCCGGGGCCTGCTGCAAGGCATCCAGGCAGATCCCCACGGAGGTGGAGGGATCCGTTTCCCGGGCTTCCTCCAAGCGACGCAACCAGCTTTCCAAATTCATGTCCGGCAGGGTCCGTTCTTTTCGCAGCCAGGAGTGTCCTTACTCATCAGTCATCCAGCGTGGAATCCGCCACGCGCCGCAGCTCCACGCGCCGGGTGGCGCCCAGCTGCAGGTTCGTCTCGGGATCGGTGACCCGCAGATTCTCCTGCACCAGCACGGAACTCACCAGTCCCCGCTCATCGGTCACGCTGCTCTGGCGCGTGTCCGTGTCCCAGACCTCGTCCCGGTCCAGATCGAACCACCATTCGGTGCCGACGCAGTCGCGCTCGCCCAGGCTGTCCGGATCCGCCGGCCCCAGCGCCGTCACGCGCTTGTCGATGCGCCAGGGATAGCCCGCCTGACGGTAGGACCACTGCAGGTCCACCTCCAGCGGATACACCAGCACCACCAGCGGCGGATCTTCGAGGTACAGGTCGTCGCCGAAGCGCTCCGATTTGAATGCCGCGCCGGCGTCCTTGCCGGGCAGGAGGCCGCTGCGGGTCAGCGTGCCGTCCTCGGGTAGGCAGGGTCCCGGTCCGGGCTGGCCCAACAGCAAGGTGTAGGAACCACTGCTGGCCAGCAGCAGCAGGACCTCGTCGCGCTCCTGGTAGTAGACGTCGATGTTCTCCGTCAGCACGGGCTCAAGCGGATTGTTCCACTCGAACCAGTCCGTGCGCTCGCGCACGCGGCGGGCAGGCTGACTGTAGAGGGTGCCGTCTTCCGCCACGGTCTGGCTAAGATAGGCCCGCAGGCTGTCCCCGCCCAGGGCCAGCGAGGTGTCCGCCAAGTCGTGATACAACCAGACCTCGCGCAGTTCGTAGCCCAGCACGGTGCCCTCCACGAGCGTTAGGCGCAAGCCCGTCTCTTCCGTGGACTCCTCCTCGCTGCAGGCTTGCAGCATTCCAAGGACCAGCAAGGCGGGACTGAGGCGGAGCCAGGGACTCCGGCGATTCGGGAGCGGCATGGGACAAGGCATGGGGAACTCCTGCAAACTGGGCCGCTCTGAAGCAGCGGCGCGGGCTCAACATCGGAAGTGACGGGCGGGAAGGCGAGGGCTGGCGACGCGGCGGGCCCTGCTGCGCGATCAATACGAGATCCTGCGGCAGCGGCTGGAGATCCTGGGACGCCCGGTGACCGCCGCGACCCCGGGCGAGGCCATCCGTGTCGTGAACGCCAAGCGCGCGGCCCTGGCCCGTCTGAACGAGCTGCGCCGCGCCGACCCCGCGTCAATCAGTGACTTGGACGCCCTGTTGATCCAGCAGATTTCCTTCTACGACGATCCCATGCGCTTCACCGGTGAGCTCATCGCCCTCTGCAACGAACTCGAGGAGCGCGCGCGGGGCGGGCCGCGAGGGCCTGGCGCTGGGCATCCACCGCAGCGTGGTCCAGCGCACGCTGGCCCTGGTGCGCGGGCTGGAGCTCGAGGCCCCGCTCTTGTTCACGGAAGACGGTGCCCTCAACGCCTGTCTGGTGCGCGAACTCGGGCTCCAGCTGGAGCTGCGGCTGCCCGAGCACCCGCAACACGTGGCCTCGCTGGGCTGCGCACTCAGCGCCGTCATCCCGGAGACGGTTTATCCAGCGACTGGTTCGTAGGTTTTGGACAAGGGCGCAGACTCCAGGTGACGACCTGCTCCCCAGCGGGTCGGTCCGCGCGCCTCTCCGACGGGATCCTGGCAACTGGGTCCCGTCCATCATTTCAATCCGGGGCGACCAGCTCCAGCTTGAGCCGTTCCGGTCCCTCGAAGAAGAGCGCATAGGAATCCGGCCCGCCCGCGTGGGGATGGCGCTCCGGGTAGAGCAGGGTCCAGCCGCGGGCCAGGACCTCGTGGGTCAGGCGGTCCACTTGGGCGCGGTCGGCGGCGTGGAAGGCCAGGTGGTTGAGGCCCGGCCCCAGGTTCCAATTGGACACGCACGAAGCGGCGCTCGCCATCCTGACCCAACCGCCAACCCCGCAGCCCCGCCTGCTCGAGCACGGTCTCGGCCTCCGCCGCGCGCAGCACGCGGCAGGCGCCCGGCGGAAACCGCTCCGCTCCGCCTGCCGTCCAGGCCGCCCGCAGGACCGGCCAGTCTGCGGCGGCCAGGGCGTAGAGCGCCAGATCCTGCACCCCGCGCTCCAGCCGCTGAGCACCCCGCAGGACGCCCTCCAGCCGGAAACCCAGCGACTCGGGCACGGCGCGACTGCGGCGGTTTTCCAGCGCGCAGCGGATTTCCACGCGGTCCAGGTTGAGGGTGTCGAAGGCGTGGGCCGTCAGCCAGCGCACGGCGGATCGATCCCCAGCTCGGCCCAGCCCAGCCAGCGGCCCAGGCGGGTCTGGTTCGCGGCAAGGAAGACCAGCAGCTCGGTTAGATCCGATAGTGCTACTTGATGCAGGCTCAGTCCCTGCTCCATCTGCGCCTCCAGTGGCCGGCGGCCGGCGGGCAGCAGAGGCCGGTAGCGCTCGCGCCAGACGGCCAAATGGTGTTCGCAGTGTCCCACCAAAATGCGCAGCAGGGCGGCCCCACTCCACTTGCCGGGCGCGTAGGCCAGCCGGCCGGCCTCGTCGTCCCAGCCGCCCAACTCCTCCAGCACGCGCAGGCGCTGCTCCTCGAGAAGCGCGGACAAGTCGCCGACGGGGCAGCAGTCCAGATAGTGTTTGTAGTGCTCCGAGGCCTCGGCGGGCGGAATGGGTTCGCAGGCGGGGTGGGTCATGCGGGATCCTTCAGGGTTGGGATTTCTGGTAGGTGCCGGTGAGTCGGGCGCGGCCCAGCTCGTGGCCCCGGGCGGCTTCCTCCACCTGGTGACGCGTCCAGTC
>DYSB01000015.1 GCA_020726405.1 Acetofilamentum sp.
CAGGCAGGTCGCCTGATGTCTAAAACCGTGTCCCGAAAACCGGGGGCGACACATCAGTCCCCAGCTCCTATCGCGCGATGCTGATCGGCGTCCAGAAGCGGTGGCCGAGGCTCAGCTTCTGCCTCGGGCAGGGCCTCCACCTTCTTCAGCTTGTCGCCCATGATGCGCGTGTCGTCCTGGGCCTCGGCCAGCACTTTGCCGGCCTCGCCGATTTTGCGCTGCGCTTTTTCCAGTGTATCACGGAAGCTCTCGAACTTCTTCTTCACCACGGCCAACATCTGCCAGACCTCGCTCGAGCGCTTCTGGATCGCCAGGGTCTTGAAGCCCAGCTGCAGGCTGTTGAGTAGCGCGGCCAGCGTCGTGGGACCGGCGATCATCACGCGGCACTCGCTCTGGATCTGGTCCGCCAGCCCGGGCCGGCGCAGCACTTCCGCGTAGAGGCCCTCCGTGGGCAGGTAGAGGATCGCGAAGTCCGTGGTCTGCGGCGGCGCGATGTACTTGTCGCGGATGCTGCGCGCTTCCTGGCGGATGCGCAGCTCCAACTGGCGCACAGCGGCCTCCACGCCCGCCGGGTCGCCTTGCTCGGCGGCGTCCACCAGTCGCTCGTAATCTTCCTTGGGAAACTTGGCGTCGATGGGGAGGAAGACCGGCGTGTCATCGACGTCGCGCCCGGGCAGGCGCACGGCGTACTCCACCACCTCGCCGGAGCGTGGCCGGGGCTTGTACTGGCGCACGAACTGCTCGGCGGTGAGCATCTGTTCCAGCAGGTTGCCCAGCTGCACCTCGCCCCAGGTGCCGCGCGCCTTGACGTTGGTGAGCACCTTTTTCAGGTCGCCCACGCCCGCCGCCAGGCCTTGCATCTCGCCCAGTCCCTTGTGGACCTGTTCCAGCCGTTCGCTCACCTGCTGGAAGGATTCACCCAGCCGCTTCTCCAGCGTCTCGTGGAGCTTTTCGTCCACCGTGCGGCGGATTTGCTCCAGTTTCTCGGCGTTGTCGCCACGCACTTTCTCCAGCTGCTCGGCCACGCCGCTGCGGACCTGTTCGAGCTGGCTGCCCAGCTCTGCGCGCAGACTCTCCAGTCGCGAGTCCAACGTGACCCGCAGCGTCTCCAGCCGACCCTCCAAGGTCTTGCCGAACTCCTCCAGCCGGCCGGCCTGCTCCTGACGCTGGCTGCCCGCCTCCCGGGCCAGCCGCTCGCGCAGCTCTTCCAGGCGGCCGGAGAAGTCCGCCAGCTGGCGCTGCTGGGACTCGCCCAGCGCACTGACCGGCTCGCGCAGCGTGCGGCCCAGCTCCTGGACCATGCCGCTCAGTTCCGTGCGCAACGCGCCTGAGGCGGCCTCTGTGTCCCGGCGCAGCGCGGACAGCTCATCCCGCAGCCGCTGCTCCAGCCGGGTCAGCTCACCCAGCAGCGGGGCCAGATCCGGCACCGCTGGAGTGCGCAGCACCAGCACCAGCACCAGCGCCACGAGGATCAACAACAGCAGCAGAGTGAGAAGGGGCAGCATGGCGGCCTCAGTGTCCGTGGATGGTCTTCTGCTCCACTTCGAGCACCAGGGCTTCGAAGAGGCGCAGCACGTCGCGGTTGGTTTTCTCCAGGTGGCCGGCCAGCAGGATGGCGATCTGGTGCAGCAGGCGCCAACCGATCTCCGGGTGCTGGTCGCCCAGCCGGATGAAAGCCTCGCGCCGCAGGACCCAGCAGCGGCAGTCCGTCCGGGCCGTCACAGTGGCGATGCGCTCGCCGCCGCCCACCAGCGCCACCTCGCCGAAGAGCGGATGCTGGCCGGAGTTGAGGATGGCCCGGGTAAAGGGCTCCTGATCCATGGTGTAGTCGAAGACCGTCACCTCGCCCTTCACCAGCAGGTAGGCGCAGTCCCCGTGCTCGCCCTTGCGAATGATCTCGGCCCCGGCGCGGTAGTCCTGTTCGTCCAGCGAGGCGGCCACCAGGGCCAACTGGTCGTGGTGCTCGGAAATGGGCTTCATCAGCAGGAAGGCGGACAAGTGTTCCAGGACTTCGGGCGTGGTCTTCATGCGGCGTTCTCCGGCTGGCGCCTCACTACCACGGCCAGGCTGCGCGGTTTCAGCACATGCCCGGCGGGCGGACAGAGCACGGGGTGGTGGGGCTGCACCTGCTTGGCCTCCCGCAGGCGGTTCACCAGATGACTCACGTCCGGCGTCTTCTGGGCCTCGCGCAGGGCCTCGCGCTTGATCTGCAGGGGCGAGCCCACGTTCTCCACCAGCCCCACCAGCATCACGCCCTCTCGGTCCAGATAGCGGCGCTGCAGGTCGGCGAAGGTCTGTCCGATCAAGCCGCCGGGGATCTCCTCGAAGCCGAAGAACGCGCCCTTGTCGAAGCGCAGCAGGTCATAGAAGACGTTGCCCATCCCCGGCGAGACCAGGATCTGCGCGGCCATGGCGCGTCGGAAGGCGCCGGGATCGATCAACTCGTCGGCGCCGGCGTCCTTCACGTAGCGCACGAAGCGCTGCTCGCGCACCTCGGCGCTCAAGTGGGCTTCCTTGTTGAGCTGGCGGAAGGCCATCACGGCCAGCAGGGTGCGGGAGTCCGGCGCGGGGTCGCCCTCGTCGGCCAGTACCAGCGCCATGGCCGCCCGGGCGGCGCCGGCGCGCTCCAGGTCGGCGGCCTTGGTGATGTCCCCGGCGATCACGTGCAGGCCGGCCAGTTCTGGCCGGTTCTGCAGCGCCGAGAGGCGGTCCATGTCCTGGCCGCTCACCAGCACGATGTGGTCGGCGCGCGTGGTGGGCCCGTAGGTGACCAGGGATTCCAGGATCCCGTCCAGATCGTCGCTCCAGCCACAGACGATGGTGTGCCCGCTCAATTGGTCCATGCGTCCCAGTCCTCGCAGTTGCAGCAGCCGTTGCTGCAGGATGTAGCTGCCCGCCCGCGCCGCCCCAGTGGCCACCACCGTCACGCCGGCCACCACCACCAGGATGACCAGTGCCTTGCCGCCCTGGGTTCGCGGCGTGATGTCGCCGTAGCCCACTGTGGCCGCAGTGGTGACCCACCAGTAGAGGACGTCCAGCGGGGATTTCAGCAGTCCCTGGTCGCGCTCCAGGTGCCAGAACAGCCAGCATGAGCCGCCGAAAAACGCCGCCAGACCCAGGCCCAGCCGCCAGACGTTGGCTTGTTTGCTCCAGGACGGTCCTTTCAAGCGGACAGGCCCTCCAGCTCCGCCCGGTTGGGCGGCAGCTCGCTGTAGTTAATGAGTTCAGGCTCCACGCCCCGCTCGCGCTGCCGAGCCAAAGCTTCCTGACTCTCGATGCAGCGGGGATTGTGGTACAGGCGGACAACTGGCATGACGTCTCCAGGCTGGCGATGGGCCAAGATACCACGGGATGGGCCGCGGGGCGAGGCATGCGGGCAGTGGCGAGGCCAGACCTCAGTCGATAGGTTGAAGCCGTCCCGCGGACATCTGAACGAATTGCGACTCCATTCCGGCGTGCGTACGTGAAATCTTCAAAAACGCCACCCACTGCTTCTGCTCCGCCCCGGGCGGCCGAACGACCTCTCTCCGGCGCGGCGATCCCCGGCCTGCCCGGCCGCTTCCTGACCCACCTTCTCGGTCCGGTCGTGTTCAGTGGCCTGACCTGGCCCTGCTGCTGGCCCTGGGCGCGGGGTTGTGGATCGACACTTGGCAGCCCTTTGGCGCGCCTGATCCGGCGGCTGGCTTGTGGCACAGGATCCTGCGTCACCCCGCCACGGACAACCTGCTCGCCCTGGCCCTGGTGATCCTGCTGGGTTCGCCGGAGAGCGGGCATCTGCTGGCGATCCTGAGTGCCGCCGGCCCGCACCTGGACGAGAGCTGGAACGTGGATCAGCGCTGGATGCGCTTGCAGAGCCGGCCCGTCTGGCGTGGCCAACGGGAACTTGGATCCCTGGTCGTGGTCACGGACGAAACGGCCCAGCGGCAGGTCGGCGAGGGCCAGCGCTTCCGGGCTTTCGTGGGTCTGGTCACCCACGAATTGAAGACACCCATGACTCCCTTGCGCCTGGGCCTGGACCAAAACCAGCGCGAGGTGGAACGCGTCGAGCGTCCCCTGCCGGAAAATCTGCAGCGCGTGCTGGGCCGCATGCGGGCGGATTTGGACACCATGAGCCGGCTGTTGCGACAGTTCATGGCCCTGGCCGGCGAGCGCCGGGTTCAGGAGCGCTTCGACCTGAGACTGCCCCTGGAGGCCGCGCTGGAGCGGACGGGTGTGCGGCAGCTACCCTTGGTGAGCTGCACGTGCCGCTTGCCCGGGGCTCCGGCCTGGGTGGAAGGCGATCCGGAGATGTTGACCATGGTCCTCTCGGGCCTGCTGGCCAACGCGCTGGAGGCCATGGCGCGCCAAGGCCGGCTGCAGATCGAGTTGCCCCCGGACAGGGCGAGCCCGGCGCAGGCCTGCTGGAGCTTGACCCTGCGGGACGACGGGCGCGGCATCGCCCCAAAGGAGCAGCCGCACGTCTGGGAGCCGGGCTATGGCTCGCGCAAAGACGGGCACGGCTACGGCCTGTATTTCGCGCGTAACACGAGTCTCGATATGAACGGGCAGATCAGCCTGTCCAGTCCGGCTGGGGGCGGGGCGCTGGTGCGCATCCTGCGGCCGGTTTCGGAAGCGGATCCCGCCCTCCGGCCCGGGCCGCCGATCTCCGCAGCCGAGGAGTCAATCGCCACATGAACCGCACGGCACGAATCATGCTGGTGGAGGATGACCGGGACGTGGTCGCCTCGCTGAGCGAATCCTTGAGCAGCCAGGGCTACAGGATCGATTTCGCCGAGGACCTGACCACGGCCCAGGTCCTGCTGACCACGCGTCCGCCCGACTTGGTGCTGCTGGACATCCACTCCTTCCAGGTCCAGGCCCGGGTGATCACGGCCAGCCACCAGGATCTGGTCCACCAGGTGCGCATCGGCCGTTTCCGCGAGGATCTCTGGTTCCGGCTCAACGTGCTGACTGTGGAGACTTCGGCCCTGAAGGAGCGCATGGAGGATTTGGGACAGCTCTGCCGCCACTTCCTGGACCAGGCTTCGCAGCGCAACCACCTGCCACCGCGCAACTGTTCGCAGGCGGCCTTGGACGTGTTGCGGCGGCATGATTGGCCGGGCAACGTGCGCGAGCTGCGCAACCTGATGGAGCGTCTGGTGGCCACCTCGGACCCGCCCTGGGTGGAAGTGGAGGAGTTGCAGGTCCTGCTGCCCCATCATCCGGAATTTTACCCCGCCGCGCCCCGGTCCGCTGGGGTCAACGACTCAGATGTTGGAATTTTCCCACAGTGTGTAGAAGAAATCCAACCCTTGCGCAGTTGGCGCATCCACCAAGTGCAGAGCTACGTCCAGCATGCTCTGCGGCTTTGCGGGGGCAATGTCACCCGGGCGGCGGAGATGTTGCACATCGACCGCACCACACTTCATTCCTACACCATCAACTCCATATCCAACAAGGACATTTCCTAGACAATCTCGCCGATGGGCGACGCGAATCCGGTTTGGGCATACGTTTTGCGACTCCCACTGAGTTCGAGAACGGACTTACTTGGCAGCCAAGTGCAGGGCATTGCTTGATCTGCCTGCGAGATTGGTGGTCATGGAATTGAACCGGGGGGGCTGCAATTCCAACGCCGGATCTTGAATCGGTGGAGCGAGTTGGGCGGACCGCAAGGCCCGCCCTTTTCATACCCGGACCAAAAAAAACCGGCGCCACTAGGGGGCGCCGGTTCAAGAATCGCTTGCGGGAGGGTGGGATTAACCCAGCAGGCCCGCAACCATGGACGGAACGTTGTTCGCCTGCGCCTGCATGGCGATGCCCGATTGCATCAGGATCTGGGCGCGGGTGAACGCGGACATTTCTTCGGCCATGTCGGCGTCCCGGATCGTGGACTCGGACGCCACGATGTTCTCCTTGGAAACCTGCAGGTTCTGCACGGTGGCCTGGAGGCGCGAGACGTAGGAACCGATGCGCGTGCGCTCGGTGTCCTTGGTGTTGATGGCCGAATCGAGGGTGTCAATGGCACTCTGGGCGGTGGCGGTGTTTGTCAGATCAACGGATGCGAGACCCAAGCCACTGGCCGTCATGTCACCCAGGTTCACGTAATAGTAATCCTGGTTGGAGACGTTGTACGTGCCAATGTGCAGCTTGATGCCTTGTCCACCGGGGCCAGCGGCGCCTTGCGAATAGGTTCCGTCAATGAGATGCAGACCGTTGTAATTCGTCACGTTGGCAATACGGGTGATTTCACTTTTCAGCTGCTGGAATTCCACATCCAGATAGCCGCGATCAAGTGAAGTCAGCGTACCGTTGGAGGCTTCAACGGACAGCGCCCTCATTCGAATCAGCTTCTCGTCAATCGTCGCCAGCGCACCCTCTGCGGTTGCCAACATGTTGATGGCATAATTGGCATTACGCTCGGCTTCTGTCATGCTGCTGATCTGCGCACGCATTTTCTCCGAGACGGCCAACCCTGCGGGATCGTCCCACGCATAATTGATGCGCAGGCCGGAAGAGAGCCGGGTGACCGCCTGGTCAAGCGAATTTTGGGTGTTCATCAGCGTTCTGTGAACCCCAATCGCCAGCGGGTTTTGGTTGATTCTCAAGCTCATCAGTCACTCCCCTGTTCGGATAGACCTGCTACTACAGTCCCAACTTCTCTTTTGCTTCCTGTACACCGAGATGCTATAAGCGCCCCCCGCCCGCCACATCCTGTCTCCCCTAGCGACGCGCGGAAAAGGGCTGAACAACCTTTCGGGAGCTTTTTTGATTTCTGCAGTTTGCGCGCCGGGTGTGACGACCTGCGGGCCGCGAGCTCCGATCCGCCCGCTGGCGGAGTGCCGGCAATCCGCATGGGGTGACCCAGGAAACACCATGCCTGTCAAGAGCTTTTACAGATTTTCGTGCACCGCGGAGGCTCCTGCCGAGCTCCAGCGGCGCGGGGCAAAAAACCCGGCCGGACGACGGCTGAGTTAGGAAGTTGCGCAGTCCGGTTTTGGCGGCTCCTGGACGGCTCCGCCGGCTTTGCCCCAGTTGGATTCCTGCCCCCCAATCCATACTCTCGCAACACCCCCGAATCAAACCGGTGTCAATCCAGGTGATGCGCATGCGAAAAAGCTGGCTGGCGGTCCTGCCGCTCTTCTGGTCCTGTGCCGACAATCTGCCGGAGGCCCCGCTGGACTCCGCCCGTTTGGTGGCCCTGGACTTCCCCGACCTGATCGTGATGGATTGGCCGGATCCGCTGGAGTTCCGCGTCCAGGCCGAGCTGCCGGAGGACGGGGACTGGAGCGTCGTGCTACGCGTCAGCGGACCGGGAATGGCGGCGGTGGACTATCTGCTGCTGGACGACGGCGACCAGCAGACGCTGGCGCAACCCGGGCCGGGCCAGGCCGACCACAGCGGGGACAACGTGCCCGGCGACGGCTGGTTCACCACCCGGCTGGACGCCAACTTCAGCGCCACGACCGGTAGCTACACGTTCCGGGCGCAACTGCTGGAACAGGGCGCCGAGCGCGACTTCCGCGAGGTGACGCGCGAGCGCGTGCTCAACCGCGCTCCGGAGATCGGCGCAGTGCTGGCCCCGGACACGCTGGCCTCGGGTGTCAGCTTCACCTTAAGCCTGCGCGCCAGCGATCCCGACGGGCCGGAGGATCTGGCCCAGGCCAGCTTGATCCAGAGCGGCGGCGTCATGCGCAGCTGGTCCTTCACCCGGCAGGAGGACAGCCTGTTCACGCTGAGCGTCGGCCCGGAGCTGGCCGCCGGCCGCCAGGGCGCGGACACTCTGCGCGTGGAGCTGCTGGACCGCGTCGGCAATTCCGCGCAGCAGGACCTGGTGGTGGAGCTGGAGAACGGTCCGCCACTGGTGGCGGGAGAGAACCTGCAGTTCTTCCAATGGTTGGGCGACCAGGGCTATCAAGCCATCGATACCGGTGACACCATCCACTTGTACGCTCCCAGTCACAGCCCGGCGGACACCAATTCCTACCGCCTGGATGTTCCTGTCAGCGACCCACAGACGGCGGCAGATCTGACACAGGTGACCTGGACGATTACAAATCTGGTGACCGGCCAGGCCACCGTCCGCGACATGGAAGATTCAGACGCCGACGGCGTGTACCGTGGGTATTTCTGGCTGAACGGTATCACCTACAACTACCACTACTACCGACTGGATTTGCAGGCCTTCGACGCCTTCCACGAGTCGGTGCGGGAGGAACGCATCATCCAGATCCACAACGCGGGAGAATCTCCGGGTCAACCGGATCCACGATTGCGGAGCCGGGGAGACACGGCAAGACGGATAGGACCGGATGTCGGGCCATTGCTTGAGGAGGACATGCGATGAAGACGCGCCTCCTCTGCCTTGGCCTGCTGCTGCCACTGATCGCCGGCGCGGCGACGGATTCCGCCAGCCGCCTGCACCTGCGTCCCGACGCCCTGGGCGGCCTCTTCGACGACAATCTCAACCCGCCCTATCCGGGCATGGTCAGCAATTCCGTCACCCAGCTGCGCGTGGTGGTGGAAGGCGCGGATACGCTGGTCTACGGCTCCAACAGTTTCGGCGTGCTGCGCTCGACGGACTTCGGGCAGAGCTTCGTGACCTTCACCGACAGCTGCGGCGTGGGCCGCGGCGGCGTCTCCGGGCTGGCGGCGGTGCCGGGTCTGCTGGCGGCGGCCACAGTGATCGACACTTCCATCGCCAACGTCCAGGGCGCAGGCACGGGCATCGGCTACTCGCTGGATCGCGGCGCCAGCTGGACCTGGCTGGAGCAGCCCATCGACAGCGTCTTCGACACCAGCATCGATCCCCACGACTGGATCGCCGTGGACTGCGAGACCGGCGACAGCCTGGACTACCTGATCGAATTGCCCAACCGCACGCCGGTGGAGAACATTTCCTGGAGCCTGGCCCTGGAGGGCGACAGCGCCATCTGGGCGGCCTCCTTCGCCGGCGGCTTCCGGCGCTACAATCTGCGCACCGGCTGCTGGCGCCTGCAGGTCCCTGACGACGATCCCTTCCAGCCCGTGGAGCACTTGAACCACCGCGCTTTCAGCGTGCTGGCCGGGAGGACGGGCATCTGGGCGGGCAGCGCCGGCGGGCTCAACTTCCTGCCCTGGGATTCCCTGCGCAATCCGGAGCGCAACCTGCTGGGCGGCGGCTGGCGGCACTTCGACTTCCAGCACACCCAGGTGGACGGCAGTCCCACCATCACGGGCAACTGGGTGGTGTCGATGGAGAACAACCTCCTCCCCTCGGGTGGCGAGGAGGTCTGGGTGGCCGGCTGGGCCACTTATTCCAGCGTGGGCGACTACTACGGCCTCTCCTGGACCGCCGACGACGGCGCCAGCTGGACGGAGGTCGAGGACCTGCGCGACGTGAAGATCTGGGACCTGGCCTTCGACGGCGAGGACGTCTGGGTGGCCAGTGACGACGGGCTCTGGAAGTCCAACCGCCATGGCG
Organism: Acetofilamentum sp.; assembly: GCA_020726405.1. Taxonomy (GTDB): domain Bacteria; phylum CAIWAD01; class CAIWAD01; order CAIWAD01; family CAIWAD01; genus CAIWAD01. Next base: position 9,443 of record DYSB01000015.1, read on the forward strand.
AGTCGGGCAGCTGGTCGCGTTATCCGGCCATCCGCGATGCCGTGACCGGGCGCGAGATGATCACGGAGACGGTTTACGCCGTCAAGCTGGTGGGCGGCCGCCTGCTGGTGGGTTCCACGCGCGGGCTGTTCACCAGCACGGACCGCGGCAACAGCTGGCACTCGGTGCATCACGAGCCCGACGGCGCGCTGTTCTTTCCCAATCCCTTCTCGCCTCGCGTGCACGGCCTGGCCACCCTGGCGGTGGAGGCGCCCCGCGCCGGCGGCGTGACCATCCGCATCTTCGACTTCGCAATGGATCTGGTGAAGACCGTGGCCGATGGCGTGGCCGTGCCGGCGGGGCAAACCCGCGAATTCTACTGGGACGGCAGCACGCGCTCGGGCGAGCCCGCCGCCAACGGCGTCTACTTCTATTCGGTGGAAGGCCCGGGCATTCATAGCTGGGGCAAACTGATGGTGATCAAATGAGCGCGGGCATCTTCCTCATGACGGCCTGCGGCGCCGGCCTGCTGGTCCTGGGCGCGGCCCGGGCGGACGAGAACAGCAATGGCGGCACCGCCGGAGCCCTGCGCCGGGTGGGCCAGGGCGCGGCCCTGATGGCACTGGGCAACGCGGGCGCGGCATTTCCCATGGGCCCCGAATCCCGCCTGGTGAACCCGGCCCTGATCGGTTGGGGCGATGTGCGCAAGGCCGGCCTGGACTGGTACAAGCTCTCGCTGGACCGCAGCCTGCTGGGCGTGCACGTCTCCTGGCCCCTGCGACCCATGGGCGCGTTCGGGCTCAGCTACCAGCGGGCGGGTGTCTCGGACATCCCCGAGACCACCACCTGGGGCGAGCCCACGGGCAATCAAATGGAAGCCTCGGACAACCTTTTCTCTTTCGGCGTGGCCCTGAATCCGGCGCGCTTCTTCGCGCTGGGCCTGAACATGAGCGTGCTCAGCAGCGGCTTCAGCGGGTTGGACGGCTCCGTCGAGATGAAAGAGACCACGGCGGCCGTGGATCTGGGCCTCTCGGTCCGGCCCACCGACAAGGTCTGGGTGGGCTTGAGCCTGCAGAACCTGGGCGGCTCGCTGGCCTGGGATTCCAGCCCGCTCTGGGGCGCGGGCGGCTCCGGCGGGGACGAGGACGAATTGCCCGTCACTCTCACGCTGGGCCTGGCCGGCGAATTCGTCCAGCAGCGCCTGCTGGTCGTGGCCGACTACGAAGCCACGGACGTGGACGCCTGGGACCTGCGCGGCGGGCTGGAGTGGCGCTCGCCGGCCGCTGAGATGGGGCGCTGGGCGCTACGGGCGGGCTGGGATGACGGCTCGCCGGCCCTGGGCCTGGGCTTCGCCTGGCCCTTCCAGACCTTCGAGACCGGGCTGGACTACGCCGTCACCTTCCACGAGAACGATCCCGACGAGATCCACACCATCAGCTGGCGCGTGGCATTCTAAGCGGACGTGAAGGAGCAGGATGAACACCACCCTCGCGCTGTCGGCCCTGTTGCTGCTGGCCGGGACCTCTCGGGCGGCCACGGGCCTGGCCTTCCTCAAGATCGCCGCCGATGCGGGCTCCGCCGGGCTGGGCGAATCCGCCGCCGGGGCCTGGGAGGACGCCCTGAGCCCGCTGCGCAACCCGGCCACGGCGCCCGCCGACGAGCGCTGGCACCTGGCCTTCACGCACGCGGACTGGATTTTCGAGAGCGACTACTCGGCCCTGGCCGTGCAAATGCCGGTGGGGCGCTGGTCGCTGGGCGCGGATCTGCGCGTGCTTACCATCGAGGACATCGAGCAGCGCGACTCCCCCGACCCGGAGCCGGAAGGCTACTACCGGGTGGACGACCTGGCCTACGGCCTGCGGCTCTCGGCGCCGCTGGGCACCTCGCTGCGCGCCGGCGCGGCCCTGCGCCGCGTCCAGGAGAAGATCAACCAGGAGGACTCGCGCGGCTGGGTGGGAGACTTCGGGCTGCGCTGGGAGCGGCCGGGCGCGGATCCCGCGCGCCTGCTGGGCGTTTCGCTGGCCGTGCGCAACCTGGGCTCCAGCTCCGAGTTCGTCGCCGAGTCGCCGGATCCGCCCCGGACGCTGAGCCTGGGACTGGAGCGGCGCGGCCCCCTGCCGCTGCTGGGCTGGACCGCCAGCCTGCAGGCCGAGGCGCGTCACTTGCAGGATGAGGACACCCATCTCCATCTTGGGGTCCAGACATTCCCGGTTGGCGGGCTGGCACTGCGCGGCGGCTGGATGACCGGCTACGATGAGCGCGGCGGCACGCTGGGAGTAGGCTTCGTCTGGCGTCAAATGAAGTTGGACTACGCCTGGCTGCCCTTCCGCAACGCGCTGAACGACAGCCACCGCTTCACCTTCTCCTTTGCCATGTGACACCGCCGGGGCGGTGGAATAGATCAGCGACAGTGTTTGAAGGAGCATTCGCAATGGCCAAATTTCGGATCGCCTGGCTGCCGGGTGACGGCGTGGGCAACGACGTGATGGACGCCACCCGTCCCGTGCTGGAGGCCCTTGGCTTCGACGCGGAATACATCCACGGCGACATCGGCTGGGAATACTGGTGCCGCGAGGGCAATCCGCTGCCCGACCGCACGCTGGACGTGCTGCGCAACACGGACGCCGCACTGTTCGGCGCCATCACGTCCAAGCCCAAGGAAGAGGCGGTGGACGAGCTGGCTCCGGAGCTGCGCGGCAAGGGCCTGGACTACTTCAGTCCCATCGTGCGGCTGCGGCAGGAATTCAACCTGCACACCAACCTGCGGCCCTGCAAGGCCTACCCGGGCAATCCGCTGAACTACAAAGAGAACATTGACCTGGTGATCTTCCGGGAGAACACGGAAGGCAGCTACGGCGGCGTGGAGTTCCACCCGCTGCCCCAGCAGGTCTACGACGCGCTCTGCCTCAATCCGAAGATGAAGAAGTTCGGCGCCGCCGGGCTGGAGAACATCGCCGTTTCCACGCGCATTGTGACACGCCAGGCGTGCCAACGCATCGTGCGCGGCGCCTTCGAGTTCGCGCGCAAGTACGGGCGCAAGAGCGTGACCATCGTCGAGAAACCCAACGTCCTGCGTGAGACGGGCGGCTTGATGGTGCGCGAGGCCCGCAAGATCGCCGCCGAGTACCCAGATATCCCCATGTGGGAGACCAACATCGACGCGCAGTGCATGTGGCTGCTGAAGAACCCCTTCGACTATGACGTGCTGGTGGCCGAGAACATGTTCGGCGACATCATCAGCGATCTGGCGGCCCAGCTGGTGGGCGGCCTGGGCTTCGCCGCCAGCGGCAACATCGGGGACAACTACGCGGTCTTCGAGCCCACCCACGGCAGCGCGCCCAAGTACTTCGGCAAGAACAAGGTCAATCCCATGGCCATGTTTCTCACGGCCAAGATGATGCTGGACTGGCTGGGTGAGACGAAGAAGGCCGAGCAGCTGGAGGCCGCCATCGCCGCCGTGCTCCTGGAGGGCCAAGCCCGGACCTACGACATGGGCGGCACCACAGGAACGCGCGAGATGGGCCTGGCGGTCATCGCCAAACTGTAACCGACCACTGGACCGGACCGGTGGCCGCGGGAGATCCGTGACACCTGCCGACGACAGACGACCGCGCCGCGGAGCGGGCCCCCACCGGCCCGCTTCGCGGACTTTTTTGTTCCTGGGCCTGCTGGTGGCCTGTGGCTGCGCCTTGTTCGAGCCCCGGGACAGCCGGCGCCCCGACGAGGGCGAGGAGTTGGACTGGCGACCGCCCATCAGTCCGGACGCCGTGCTGGAGAATCTGGGCACGGTGGTCCAGGCGCTGGAGCCCGGGCTCTACGAGGAGCTGCTGGCCGACAGCGGCTGGGCGCGCTCCTTCCGTTTCGTGGGTGACGCGGCGGCCTCCGGTGGCGAGACCAACTGGGGCCTGGAGGAGGAGCTGGGCGCCTGGCAGCGACTGACGGACCAATACCGCGCGGCCGAGGTGCGGCCGCTGCTCAGCCTCTTGCGGACGGACTCGCTACTGGCCGGGGACTCGGCCAACTACTCGGTGGACTACCGGTTGGACTTCCCGGCCTCCGTCGACCAGCTCGCGGCGAGCTACGCCGGCACTCTGCGCCTGACCCTCTCGCGCAGCCTGCGCACAGGGGACTGGGCCATCCACCTGTGGGAGGACTGGGGCGTCGACAGCCTGTCCTCGTGGACGCAGCTGAAGCAGGCATTCCTTTGGCCGTGACGGACGCCGGCAGGCAATTCCCTTCCCCCGCGCCCCGCGGGGGAAGGCCGGTTTCGGCACAGCCGGAACCGGGGGGATGGGGGCTGTCTGACAATGCTCCCAGACGGTAGGCAGTGGTTTCCCGCCAACAATTGGAGTGTGGATTGTCGTTCCGTCCCAACATCCCGCGGCCCCCATCCCCCGCCGCTGCGCGGCGCCTTCCCCCGCGCCCCGCGGGGGAAGGGATCTTTTACCAGTCCTCGTTCCTGTTTGAACCTGTGTCGCCATCCCTTGTCCGCAGAACGACGCACCCGACAACTCGTCTCCTTGTTGCGGGCCTGGCGCTCCTCGCGCTGCTGGGCCTTTCCTGCGAGAACCCCTTCGCTCCGCCCCTGGGTGATCCCACCAGCCTCTGGACGGACCAGAGCACCGTGGGGGGGCTGCTGGAGAACTTCCGCAGCGCCTACATCCACCGCGACAGCCTGCGCTACGCCGAGTGCCTGGCCTGCCCGGATTACCAGTTCAACTTCTTCAACACCGAGCTGGGCGAGTACGAGATGATGCCGCGGGAGACGGATCTGGTCTCCACGGGCCGGCTCTTCCGGCACTACAACGAGGTGGACCTGCGCTGGGTGGGCCTGGGCGAGGAGCTGGCCGCGCTGGAGACGCCGGACTCGCTGATCCACTTCACCCTGCTCTTCGAGCTGCGCCTGGACCAGGAGCTGATCACGGGACACGCCAATTTCACCGTGGTGAAGGCCGCACAGGTTGTTGAGTTCTGCCAAAGTCCGATCTTTGCCGACGAGCCGGTCTTCCGCATCATCCAGTGGGACGACGATTTGTGACACGCCCCCACGGCCTGCCAGTGCTGATGTTCTTCTTCCTCCTGAGTTGGGTGGCTGGCGCGAGCCATGCCGCCGGACGTATCCTGCTCATCCTGGACGACATGGGTCACGGGTACGGTCGCGCTCGCCTGGAGCCCTGCTTTGCGCTGCCGCCGGAAGTCGCCTTCTCCATCATTCCGGGCACGGCGCAGGCCGCCCGGACGGCCGCACGCTGCACGGAGCAGGGCCGCGACTACCTGGCCCATCTGCCCTGGCAGCCGCTGCGGCCGGAGGGCCAGCCCGAGCGCCTGCTGGCCCGGCTGGACTGTCCGCCCCAGCGCCTGGACCTGATCCTGGAGCAGACCCGGCGCGAATTGCCCGCGCTGGTGGGCGCCAACAATCATCAGGGCTCGCGGGCCTGCCTGGACGCCGCCTTCCTGGCGCGCTTCGCCCAGGCCTGGCAGCCGCTGGGCCTGCCTTTCGTGGACAGCCGCACGGTGGCGGGCTCTCGCGTGCCGGCCGAACTGGGCGCCGCGGGGATCGCGGTCTTCGAGAACCAGCTCTTCCTGGATCACGTGGACAAGCGTGGCGCCATCGCCGAGAAACTGGCGGAGCTGGAGCAGCTGGCCCGGCGCCGGGAGCTGACCATCGCCATCGCGCACCCGCGCCCCAACACCCTGGCGCTGTTGGGGCCGTGGGCCGCGCGCCTGCCCGCGGGGCTGGAGCTGGTTTCCGCCTCCCGGGCCCTGCTGTCCCCGCCAGCCCAGGACTGGCTGGCCCAGGGACGGACTCCGTGGCCGGGCGTGCCCTGGCCTACACCGGCTGGGCCGGCCGGACACAACGAGCAGGAGGAATGAGATGCGACTGGGAGTGAACATCGACCACATCGCCACGCTGCGCCAGGCCCGGCGCGGCCTGGAGCCGGATCCCGTCCACGCCGTGGGCATCGTGGAGCGCGCCGGCGCCGACGGGCTGGTCTGCCACCTGCGGGAGGACCGCCGCCACATCCAGGACCGCGACCTGCGGCTGATCCGCGAGCTGGTCACCACCCACCTGAACCTGGAGATGGCCGCCACCGAGGAGATGGTGCGCATCGCCCTGGACGCTGCGCCGGACATGGTAACCCTGGTGCCCGAGCGCCGAGAGGAAGTGACCACCGAGGGCGGGCTGAACCTCAAGTCCGGCGGCGAGGAGCTGGCGCGCCAGATCCGCGTGCTGCGCAACCACGGACTGGTGGTCAGCGTGTTCATCGATCCGGACCTGGACCAGGTGCGCGAGGCCAAGCGCCTGGGCGCCCAGTTCGTGGAGCTGCACACGGGCGACTACAGCCAGCAGCGCGGCGAGGAGGAGCTGGAGCAGGCCGCCGAGCGCATCCGCGAGGCCGCCATCGCCGCGCGCCGCTTCGGCCTGCGGGTGAGCGCCGGCCACGGCCTCAACTACCACAACGTGGCGCGCATCGCCGCCATGCCCGAGATCGAGGAACTCAACATCGGCCACAGCATCCTGGCGCGCGCGGTCTTCACCGGCGTCGAGCGCGCGGTGCAGGACATGCTGCAGGCCATCGGGCGGTAGGGATGCCTGAGGGCGCGGTGGGACGTCTGTCATCCCAAAGGATCTGTCATCCCAGCGAAAGCTGGGATCCCATGGCAGACCAGAGTCTCGAAGAGCAGCATTGATCAGGACAATTTGGGCGGAGGAATGACAATGGGATTCGATGAGAAAATCCATGGCTTGATTCAGCGCTTGCCGTCACTGATCGAACACCTTCCCACCGAGGAAGCCACCAAGAATGCCCTCGTCATGCCCTTCATCGCGGCACTTGGCTATGACGTTTTCAATCCTCACGAGGTCGTACCAGAATTCACAGCAGATGTGGGTCTGAAGAAGGGCGAGAAGGTCGACTACGCAATCAAGCGTGATGGAGAGATCATCATTCTCTTTGAGTGCAAGAAGGTCAAGACCGACCTGCGCCACGCCGAAATGAGCCAGCTCTTCAGGTATTTCGTTGTGACCAAGGCGCGTATCGCAATCCTCACGAACGGCGTCAACTATTGGTTTTACTCAGATCTGGAAGAGCCGAACAAGATGGACCAGCAGCCGTTCCTGGAGTTGGATCTCGGCGACCCAAAGCCAGCGGATTTGTCAGAGGTGAAGCGTCTTGCGAGGGAAGAATTCAATCTGGACCGCATGCTGAGTGCGGCGAATGATCTCAAGTATCTGTCGATCTGCAAAAAGATCCTGGCTTCCCAGATAGAACAGCCCGACGAGGAGCTTGTCAGGTTCTTCTACGCAAGGGCAACCCCCGGCGGGCGATTCACTGCTGCCATCAAAGAGCAATTCACTGCGCTCGTGACACGTTCATTTCAGCAGTTTATAAGTGAGAAAATCAGCGACCGACTTCGGTCCGCACTTCAGAATGAGAGCAACGTCTCATTGCCCATCATGGAGATATCTGGCTCTGAGAATGCTGATGCGACATCGGAAGATAGGTGTGTGACGACCGAGGAAGAGACCGAGGGCTATCGCATTGTCCGTGCCATCGTCTGTCGAAGTGTCGCTCCGGAGCGAGTCGTCATGCGCGACTCTCAGACCTACTGCGGAATCATGCTGGATGACAACAACCGCAAGCCGATTTGCCGCTTGCGATTCAACGCCAAACAAAAATACCTGGGTGTCTTTGGCAGCGACAAGCAAGAGACAAAGATCCCCATTCTAGAGTTGACCGAGATCTACAAGCATGCGGATGAACTGCTCGCGACAGTGGCATCGTATGATCAACAAAAGAGCTAGCCAAACTCAGGCGCCGTGAGGCGCCGGGAGAACCGGACGACCCAAGGGATCCCAGCTTTCGCTGGGATGACAGAGATGCTGGGATGACAGGACCGTAACCAGTTCCCAATAGATGAGACGAGGAGCACATGGATTTCCCAGCGGAACCCTTCCGGATCAAAGTGGTGGAGCGCATCAAGCGCACGACGCGCGAAGAGCGTGAGCGCAAGATTGCCGAGGCCGGCTACAACGTCTTCGCCATTCCGGCCGAGGACATCTTCATCGACCTGCTGACGGACTCCGGCACCAGCGCCATGAGCGACAACCAGTGGGCCGGCATCATGCACGGCGACGAGTCCTACGCCGGTGGCCGCAATTTCTTCCACCTGCAGGACGTGGTGCGGAAGATCTTCGGCTACGAGCATTTCATCCCCACCCACCAGGGCCGCGTGGCGGAAAACCTGCTCTTCTCCACCCTGCTCAGCCCGGGCAAGGTGGTTCCCAACAACATCCACTTCGACACCACGCGCGCCAACGTGCAGGCCAACGGCGGCCTGGCCCTGGACTGCGCGGCCAAGGTGGCCTACTGCCCGGACGAGGAGCATCCCTTCAAGGGCAACATGGACGTGGAGCTGCTGGAGAAGGCGATCCTCGAACACGGAGTGGCGAACATCCCCGTGGTGATGCTCACCATCACCAACAACTCCGGCGGCGGCCAGCCCGTCAGCATGGAGAACGTGCGCCAGGTGAGCGCCCTGCTGCACAAGTACGGCATCCCGCTGTTTTTCGACGCCTGCCGCTTCGCCGAGAACTGCTGGTTCATCAAGCAGCGCGAGCCGGGCTACCGGGACAAGAGCGTGCTCGAGATCGCCCAGGAGCTGTTCAGCTACGGCGACGGCTGCACCATGAGCGCCAAGAAGGACGCGCTGGTGAACATCGGCGGCTTCCTCTGCACCAACGACGGCGAGCTGGCCCTGCGCATCAAGACCAAGCTCATCCTCATCGAAGGTTTCCCGACCTACGGCGGCCTGGCCGGCCGCGACCTGGAGGCCATCGCCCGCGGGCTGGAGGAGGTGGTGGACGAGGACTACCTGGCCTATCGAGTGGGTCAGGTCAAAGGTCTGGCCGATGAGCTGGAGGCCCACGGCATTCCTTTCATCAAGCCGGCCGGCGGCCATGCCGTCTACCTCAACGCCAAGAAATTCCTGCCGCACATTCCGCCGGCGCAGTTCCCGGGCCAGTCCCTGGCGGTGGAACTCTACCGCGAGGGCGGCGTGCGCGCCTGCGAGATCGGCAGCCTGATGTTCGGCGCCACCGAGGCCCCGGAGATGGAGTTGGTGCGGCTGGCCATCCCGCGCCGCGTCTACACCAGCGCCCACATGCAGTTCGTGGCCGACGTGCTGTGTCGCATCAGCGAGCGGAAGGAGAGCCTGCGCGGTTACCGGATCGTCTGGCAGCCGCCCGTGCTGCGGCACTTCATGGCCAAGCTGGAGCCCGTGGTCTGAGCGCCGCGGCCGCAGCCACGCGTCCCATCCGGGGCGTGCTCTTCGACATGGATGGCGTGCTGATCGACTCGCAGCCCAACCACGTGCGGGCCTGGCAGACGGTGTTCGCCCGGCGCGGCGTGGAGCTGGATCCCTCCCTGCCCCTGCAGCGCGAGGGCGAGAAGGCGCTGGACACCTGCGGCTGGATCTGCGCCCAGCTGGGGCTGGCGCTCAGCCTGGCGGAGCGCGAGGAGCTGGTGGCCGAGAAGCGGAGCTACTTCCGCTCGCTCACCGGCACGCTGCCCTTTGCGGAGGCGGAGGCCGTCCTGGCCGGGCTGGCGGAGCGCGGCATCCCGGCGGCCCTGGTGACGGGCTCCACGGTGGTCAACGCCCGCGCCATGGTTCCCGCCGGGATGTGGAGCCGCTTTGTCGCGCACATCGCCGCGGAGGACGTGACACAAGGCAAGCCGCATCCGGATGGCTACCGCAAGGGTTGCGCGGCGCTGGGACTGGACCCGGCCGACTGCCTAGCCGTGGAGAACGCGCCATTTGGCATCCAGGCCGCCCGGGCGGCGGGCTGCCGTGTGCTGGCCCTGACCACCACCCTGCCGGCCGAGCTGCTGGCGGGCGCGGACGAGGTCAGCCACCGGCACTTGCGCGTGCTGGAGCTGGTGGACGGTTCCCTTCCCCCGCGCCCCGCGGGGGAAGGCGCTCACCGGTGCAGCTGGTGAGCGGTGGATGGGGGCATGCACACACTTCATGCGAACGCGATGTCGTCGTTTGGGAGCGGGTAGCCGCCGTCAAGGCCCCCATCCCCCGCGACCGCGTCGCGCCTACCCGGCCGGGCCTTCCCCCGCAGGGCGCGGGGGAAGGGAACTTAGGAGGAGCAGATGAACAGCATGGTGACCATCGACCAGCACATCCTCGAGGAAGAACGGAGCGTGCCGGGCGCCACGGGCGCCTTTTCCGACCTGATCTACAGCATCGCGCTGGCGGGGAAAATCATCAACCGCGAAGTCAGCCGCGCCGGGTTGATCAACCTGCTAGGCAAGACGGGCGGAATCAACGTGCAGGGCGAGACCGTCGCCAAGCTGGACGACTACGCCAACGACGTGCTGGTGAACACGCTCAGCCAGGGCGGGCGCGTCTGCGTCATCGGCTCCGAGGAGTGCGCCGACGTGATCCATCCGCCCAACGTGGGCAAGGACGCCAAGTACGTCGTACACTTCGACCCGCTGGACGGCAGCTCCAACATCGACGCCAACGTGAGCATCGGCACCATCTTCTCCATCAGCGAACGTGTCACGCCGCTGAACACGACGCCCACGGAGGAGGACGTGCTGCAGCCCGGCACGCGGATGATCGGCGCGGGCTACATCGTCTACGGCAGCTCCACCGTCATGGTCTACACGACGAAGAAAGGCACGGTGAACGGCTTCACGCTGGACCCCAGCGTGGGCGAATTCCTGCGCAGCCACCAGAACATCCGCACGCCCGTCCGCGGCAAAATCCTCAGCTGCAACGTGGGCCACAGCCAGTACTGGGAGTCGGCAGTGGACCGCTTCATCCGCCAGGTCACCACGGAGGACAAGACGGCGGGCCTGCCTTACACGCTGCGCTACATCGGCAGTCTGGTGGCCGACGTGCATCGCAACCTGCTCTACGGCGGCATCTTCCTCTACCCGCCCAACGTGCGTGGCAGCCTGCATCGCGGCAAGTTGCGCCTGCTCTACGAGGCCAACCCGCTGGCCATGGTGGTGGAGAACGCCGGCGGCCTGGCCTCCACGGGCAGTGGCCGAGTGCTCGACCTGCAGCCCACGGCCCTGCATCAGCGCACGCCACTCTACATCGGCAGCCGCGACGACGTGCTGGAAATCGAGCGCCTCATCCGCGAACAGGCGCCGGGGGAGCGAGGCTGAGCGGTTCCGTGTGAATCCGGAGTCCGGCGGCCGGAAGAAAGAGGCTGAGTTCGGCGGTTCACTCGTGTGACGAAGCGGAGATCCTTCCCGAGATGCCCCCGCGTGGGGCTTTCTCGTGGGCAGCGTGTTCGGATGGGCACGCCAATGCGCGTGTTCAATTTGAATCGGGGGAATCCATGCGCGTGTCCGGCTTGATTGTTCTGCTGACGATCGCCCATGCCGTCCGGGCGGATGTGGCCTCCACCACACTGCCCGACACCCTCTGGCACGCCAATGGCTACAGCAGCATCTGCGCCCTGGACGTGGACAGCCTGTTGGCAAATCAAACCGTGCTGGTCTACGGCGAACACGAGGCTGACATCCGCCGCCACAACGCGCTCCTGGATTCCATTCCCGGCGTGCGGCTGTTGCCCGACCTGGGCGGCGCCTGGGCCGCTGGGAATAGCGTGGAGATTCCCGCAGCCAATGTCCGCCTGCTATCCGCGCCGGATGGGCGTTACCAAGTGGCCGGGACGGTTGAAGCGGATGGCTTCCACTGCGCCTGGTTCGCCCCGCGGGAGTTGGCGCCAGCGCTGCGGTTCGGCCCCGCGCTTCAGATGCCCGCGGAGTGGGATTCCAAATCCTACCAGGGCCGGATCAGTCTGTTCAATCATCCGGTCTACGATCCGTTGACCGGGCAGCTCATGCTCAACAGCTTGAAGCGCGACAATCCGCGCGGCAAGGTTTATCAGGGCGGCACGACCTCCCAGGAGTCACAGCGGGCCAGCAGCGTCGTGGCGGTGTTCGACTCTACGGGCGCCTTGTTGGGCGAGGTGGGGCGGTCGGGGGAAATGAAGCCGGGTGGAGTTCTGAGCGCTCAGCGACTGTGGCTGGACGGTGACACACTCTTCATTGCGGATGGTGTTCTGAAGCGAGTCAGCCGTTTTCGGCGTGATACACGGGAGTTACTGGATTTCACGCCCCTCGCCGATGAGGTGAGTTACGCCTGGGGCGGTCTTTCGATGCGCGGGATGCATCTCGCCAGCTCCGGCGTCATTGGCGACGCAGCGGACACCCGCTTCACACTGCAGAAGCTTTCGGAGAAGAACGGCGAGCTGCAGGTGGATCGCCTGCTACTGCCGCGGGACGAATTGCGTCGCCGACTGTCTGCCTGGGCGGACTTCGATCCCTATGGCGACGAAAACGACGGGATGCCGACCAACCTGGCTGAGCTGGAGCGTCGACGGCTTTTCATGCTGACGGTGAACACTTGGGCTGTGTGGAAACAAACCCTGCCCGTGCGAATGGGCGACCGGCTGCTGGCCGTGGACGCCTTCGGCGAGACCCTGTCTGAAGTGGATCCGTCGGCCGGCGCGGTACTACATGAATGGGATCTGCGCCCCTGGATGGCATTCTTGCACGAAGGCGAACCGTTGGATTCCCCTCCAACGACTCACCCATCCACATACGCTTCAGCCGGGTCACCTGGGTCGGCGCCGTCAACGAGCGCCTGTGGCTGTTCTTCGCGTTGTCCGAGACCCTGACCCGGCAGCTGGGAGTGAAGGGTTATCTGCTGGAGCTGGAGCTGGATCTGGAGACCGGCAGTGCCGGCCGCTTCTGTCTGGTGGACGGATTCTCGCCCTTCCACGTGGACAAGAACGGCGGGCTGCTAGGGTTGACCACGCTACCGCCGCTGCGGCTGGTATCCCTGGACTTGCGTTTCGCCGAGTAGACAGCCGCCATGAATACACCGGGCTTGTGAAGGGGCGCGCGCAACTTCCCGCATTCCTCCGACAGGGCGTGACACACGCGAGCACCAAAGATGATCGTGGAGCTACTTCAGCTTGGCGCCCTGGAAAGAACTCGCGCCGTTTTGGATCACCTCTTTCGAACGCCCCTGCACGTGGCGGCGGAAGCCCACCAGCAACTCCTCATCGGACAAGGGCGTCAGGGCCGTGCGCTGGCAGAATTCCAGGTAGGCGGCGCGGATGTCCTGAAACGGCAGGGCTTGGTCCTGGAAGGCGGGCGAAGCGGACGAAAATTCCAGCTGGCTGGCAATGAAGGCGCCCAGTGGATCCAGGGCCAATTGCGTGGCCGCTTGTTTCGCTTGGCGGCGCTGGGAGAACAGCTGGTCGTTGACGCGGATCGCCTCCGGCGCGAGCCGGCGATAGCGGGCATCCTCCGTGCGAATGGCCGTTCCATTCACCCGGATAGTGCGCGTGGAATAGAGGCCCAGGAAGGAGAAGGAACTCTGGTCGCTGGCGATGTTGATCAGTCCGTTGGCGTCGGGCAGCAGTTCGATGGCCTTCTGATAGGCCCCAGCCACGCCGCCCTCGTCGCGGAGCGAAAAGCCCAGGATGTAGTGGGTGGTCGCCATGCCGCTGGTGGGGCCGATGACCTGGAATCCCTCCGGGTAGTGGCTGTAACCCAGATCGCCGACCGGCCGCACAACCGTGCAGGAACAGGTGAGCAGCAGCAGTCCCGCCGCCAGCAGAAGGGGTGATTTCATGGGAGATCCACGAGGATGGTGGAGTTGCTGAGGGAAGGTAGCGAGCGGCAGCAAAAGGTCGAACCGGGATTGCCGGGTTTGCGCGGCTTGGCGGATTCCGCCGCCACCGTCCGCCGCCAGATTTTGGTCATGGAACCGGGTCGGAAGTCCTTGAGGCGCCTTGGGGCTGGCCGGTTTTCCCTACATTTCCACAGCAAACGCGCAAGGGAAATCTCCCGGGTGCGCGAAAACGGTCAAGACACGAGGAGAACCGTTCGTGGCAAGCAAGCAGATGGTCTATTTTTTTGGCGACGGCAAGGCTGATGGCAACGCCGGCATGAAGGAAATCCTGGGCGGCAAGGGCGCCAACCTGGCGGAGATGAACCGCATCGGCGTGCCCGTCCCCGCGGGCTTCACGATCTCCACCGAGGTCTGCAAGCTCTTTGAGAAGACGGACGTCCAGGCCCCCAAGTGGCTGGTGAGCGAAGTCTACACCAACCTGAAGCTGGTCGAGAAAGCCATGGGCGCCGTGTTCGGCGATGCCAAGAATCCGCTGCTGGTCTCCGTGCGTTCCGGTGCGCGCGACAGCATGCCCGGCATGATGGACACCATCCTCAACCTGGGCTTGAACGACCAGACAGTGGAGGCGCTGGCCGCCCGCACGGGCAACGCGCGCTTCGCCTGGGACAGCTACCGCCGCTTCGTCAGCATGTACGGCGACGTGGTGATGGGCATGCCCGAGGATCACAAGACCCACCGCGATCCCTTCGAGGTGCTCATCGAGGCCAAGAAGGAGCAGCGCAAGGTCAAGTTCGACAACGAACTCACCGCCGCCGACCTGAAGGATCTGGTCAAGCAGTTCAAGGCCGCCATCCGCAAGGCCACGGGCAAGGCCTTCCCGGACGATCCGCGCGCGCAGCTCTGGGGCGCCATCAAGGCCGTGTTCGACAGCTGGCACAACCGCCGCGCCTACGAGTATCGCAAGATGAACAGCATCCCCCACGAGTGGGGCACGGCCGTCAACGTGCAGTCGATGGTCTATGGCAACATGGGCGACAACAGCGGCACGGGCGTGGCCTTCACGCGTGACCCGGCCACCGGCGAGCGCGTCTTCTTTGGCGAGTATCTGATCAACGCCCAGGGCGAGGACGTGGTGGCCGGCGTGCGCACGCCGCTGCCCATTTCCCAGCTCGACAAGGACATGCCCAAGGTCTACGCCCAGCTGACGGCCATCTACCAGAAGCTGGAGAAGCACTACCGCGACATGCAGGACCTGGAGTTCACCGTCCAGGAAGGCAAGCTGTGGATGCTCCAGACCCGCAACGGCAAGCGCACGGGGTTTGCGGCCATCAACATCGCCGTGGACATGGTCCGTGAGGGCCTGATCAATCCGCGCGAGGCCCTGCTGCGCCTGAAGGCCGACCAGCTGAACCAGATCCTCCAGCCGATTTTCGACCTGAAGGACAAGAAGAAGGCCGTCGCCGAAGGTCGTCTGCTGGCCAAGGGGTTGAACGCCGGTCCGGGCGCCGCCTGCGGTCGCATCGCCTTCACGCCCGAGCGCGCCATGGAACTGGCCCAGAAGGACAAAGTGGTCCTCACCCGCGTGGAGACCAGCCCGGAGGACATCGCCGGCATGCAGGCGGCGGTGGGCATCCTGACCGCCCGCGGCGGCGCCACCAGCCACGCCGCGCTGGTCGCCCGCCAGATGGGCAAGGTCTGCGTGGCCGGCTGCGGCGCGCTGGACATCGACTACGTGGCCGGCACCATGAAAGTGAAGGGCTTCACGCTGAAGGAAGGCGACTGGCTCTCCATCGACGGCACCACGGGTGAAGTGATCGCCGGCGCCGTGGCCACCAGCGACTCCGAAGTGATCCAGGCCCTGCTGCCCAATCCCAAGCTCTCCAAGCCCGAGCAGAAGAAACTGATGGCCGCCGCCAGCAAAGGCCGCGTCTACCAGAATTATCTGCAGATCATGAGCTGGGCCGACCAGTATCGCCGCCTCAAGGTGCGCACCAACGCCGACCAGCCGGATCAGGCCCAGTCCGCTGTGGCCTTCGGCGCCGAGGGTATCGGCCTCTGCCGCACGGAGCACATGTTCTTCGGCGAAGGCTCGAACAACGAGAAGATCAGCGCCGTGCGTGAGATGATCCTCTCCGGCAGCGTGGCCGGCCGCAAGGCCGCGCTGAAGAAGTTGCTGCCCATGCAACGCAAGGATTTCGAGGGCATTTTCCTGGCAATGGGCGAGCGCCCCGTCACCATCCGCACGCTGGATCCGCCGCTGCACGAGTTCCTGCCCAACGACGAGGCCTCCCAGAAGGAGATCGGCGAGCGCATGGGTCTGAGCGTGGAGCAGGTGAAGGCCAAGGTGAACGCCCTGCACGAGAGCAACCCCATGCTGGGCCATCGCGGCTGCCGCCTGGGCATCACCTATCCCGAGATCACCGAGATGCAGGCCCGCGCCATCTTCGAGGCCGCGGCCACCGTGGCCGCCAAGGGCGTCAAGGTCCATCCCGAAGTGATGATCCCGCTGGTGGGTCACAAGAGCGAGCTGGTGGACCAGGCCGGCCGCGTGCGCGCCATTGCCGAGGAGATCGTGGGCAAGGCCAAGGTGAAGTTCCCCTACCTCATCGGCACGATGATCGAAGTGCCGCGCGCCGCGCTCACCGCCGGTGAGATCGCCATGGTGGCCGAATTCTTCAGCTTCGGCACCAACGACCTCACCCAGATGGGCATGGGCATCAGCCGCGACGACGCCGGCGTTTTCCTGAAGGATTACGCCGAGCGCGGCGTGCTGGAGTACAATCCCTTCGAGACCCTGGATACGGTGGGCATCGGCCGGTTGATGCAGATCGCCTGTGATGACGGCCGCGCCGCGCGTCCGGGCATCAAGCTGGGCATCTGCGGCGAACACGGCGGCGACCCGGCCTCCATCGAATTCTGCAACCAGCTGGGCCTGAACTACGTCAGCTGCAGCCCCTTCCGGGTGCCCATCGCCCGCCTAGCGGCCGCCATCGCCGAGCTGAAGCAGAACCCGCCCGCCAAAAAGGCGCCTGCCAAGAAAGCCGTTGCGAAGAAGGCTCCGGCGAAATCTGTCGCGAAGAAGGTTGCGCCCAAGACCACCAAGCCGGTGGCGAACAAGGTGCCGGTGAAAAAGGCCAAGTAAGCGCCGGATTCAGCCAGAC
>DYSB01000016.1 GCA_020726405.1 Acetofilamentum sp.
GACGCCTGCTGGACGAAGTGGGTCCGCGGGCCCTGGGCAGCGCCCGGGGCGTGGAAGAGGCCATGCGCGTCTACGGGCTGGGGCAGGCCAAGGCCGCCCAGCTGGTAGCCGCGCTGGAGATCGGCCGACGTCTGTACGATCCCGGCGCGCGGGAATTCCCCGTCCTGCACCAGCCCTCCAGCGTGGCGCGCCACCTGGCGCCCATGGGTCGGCTGATGCGCGAGCAGTTCCGCTGCCTCTACCTGGACGTCACGAACCGGCTGATCCGCGACGAAGTGATCTCCATCGGCGGACTGAGCACCAGCCTGGTCCACCCGCGCGAGGTCTTCCAATTCGCCGTCCAGTACAGCGCGGCCAACCTGGTGCTGGCGCACAACCATCCAGCGGGCAGCCTGGAGCCCAGCCCGGAGGATCTGGACCTGACGCGCCAACTCTGCCGGGCGGGGGAGATCATGGGAATCCAGGTGCTGGACCATCTGATCATCTCCGCCGGTGGCTGGTTCTCCTTCCACGAACACGGCCTGCTGGGCAGGGAGCGGCCGGCGTGACACAACGTTCCCCTTCGCAAGAAGCGGGGCCGGAGCGCGAGCGCGCAGAAAGCGGGGGACGCGTGTTCATCGATTCCCATGTCCATCTGGACGGGCCGGACTACGACGGGGATCGCGCCGAGGTGCTGGCGCGGGCGCGGGCCGCCGGCGTGGAGAACATGGTCCAGATCGGCTACAACCGGCTGACCATCGAACGCGGGATGGCCCTGTTCGCCGACCAGGACTGGATCCACTTCAGCACGGGCCTGCATCCCCACGACTCCGCCGACTGGAGCGCCGAGCTGGAGGCCTGGATCGAGGAGCGCTCCGCCTGGCCGCGCGTGGTGGCCATCGGCGAGGTGGGGCTGGACTGGTTCCGCGACTACGCCCCGGCCGAGACCCAGCGGCGCGTGTTCCGGCAAATGATCCGCCTGGCCCGCCGGCGCGGCCTGCCGCTCATCGTGCATTCCCGCGCCGCCGAGGAGGACACCCTGCGCGTCCTGGAGGAGGAAGGGGCCGGGGACGTGGGCGGCGTGATGCACTGCTACGCCTACGGGGTGGAGACAGCCCAGCGGCTGCGCGAGCTGGGCTTCCTGGTGAGCTTTCCCTGCAGTGTCACCTATCCCAAGCGCAACCAGACCGAGGTGATCGCCGAACTCCAGGTGGAGCAGATGCTGCTGGAGACGGATTCGCCCTTCCTGCCGCCCCAGCGGCTGCGCGGCCGCCGCAACGAGCCGGCCTGCGTGGCGGAGGCCGCCGCCGTGATCGCGCGTGTCAAAGGCCTGAGCGTGGAGGACGTGGCCCGGATCACGCGCCGCAACGCCCGCGTGCTCTTCCGCCTGGACCTGGCCGAAGAGCGCGTGCTGGTCTATCCAATCCGGCGTAGCCTCTACCTGAACCTGACCAACCGCTGCACGGCGGACTGCGGCTTTTGCACGCGGCTCACGCACCCGGTGGTCAAGGGCCACAACCTGGCCCTGCGCCGCGAGCAGGAGCCCACGGCCGCGGAGCTCATCGCGGCCATCGAGGCCCGGGGCGGCGCGGGCGCCTGGGAAGAGTTCGTGTTCTGCGGCTACGGCGAACCGATGATGCGCCTGGACGAGCTGAAAGCCGTGGCGGGCTGGCTGAAAGAGCGCGGCGCCCGGGTGCGCGTGAACACCAACGGCCACGCCGACCTGTGGCACAAGCGGCCCACCGCCAGCGAGCTGCGCGGGCTGGTGGACGTGGTCTCCATCTCCCTCAATGCGGACAACGCCGCCCAGTACGCGGCCATCGTGCGGCCGGCCTGGGGCGAGCGCAGCTTCCAGGGCCTGCTGGATTTCGCCCGGGACGCCGCCCGCGTGGTGCCGGAGGTGGTCTTCACGGTCGTGGACGACGGCAGCATCGACATCGAAGGCTGCCGGCGCATCGCGGCGGAATACGGCGTGCCGCTGCGCGTGCGCCTCCTGGACGAAACCGGCTGATCCCGCGCCCGCGGCATCGGCGTGAAGGAGCCGGATGGAAAAGTCCTACAAGTCCATGGCGCCCAAGAAATCCCTTGGGCAAAATTTCCTCAGCGACCCCTGGTGGATCGAGCGCATCGCCCGCGCGCTGGAGATCCAGGAAGAGGACTGCGTGCTGGAGATCGGCCCCGGCAAGGGGGCGCTCACCCGCGCGCTGCTGCCCTACACGCGGGACCTGCTGGCCGTGGAGATCGACCAGCGCATGGTCGAGTTGCTGAAGGCCGAGCTGGGCGGACACCCCAACCTGCGTGTGATCCACGAGGACTTCCTGCGCTTCGACCTGGGCGCCGCGCTGGGCGGACGCCGGGTGCGCGTGGTGGGCAACCTGCCGTATCACATCACCAGCTCGATCCTGATGCGCGTGCTGGAGGAGATCCGCCGGGGCCAGACGGATCCCGCCGCGGCCCAGATCACCGACTTCGCCATCATGATCCAGAAGGAGGTGGCCCAGCGGATTCTCAGCGGTCCGGGCAGCCGCGAGTATGGCATCCTCTCGGTTTACGTGGGCCTGCTCTGCGAGGGGCGCATCCTGCTGGACGTGCCGCCGGGGGCCTTCTTCCCCAAGCCCAAGGTGGACAGCGCCGTGATCCGCCTGCGCCCACTGGCGACTCCGCGCGCCGAAGTGAAGGACTGGGACTTCTTCCGCCGAGTGGTGCGCGCGGCCTTCAACCAGCGGCGCAAGATGCTGCGCCGCTCCCTGCTGAACATCCCCGGCGTGCCCAATCCCGAGGGGCTGGAGAACGCCGACGAACTGCTCTCGCGCCGGCCCGAGACGCTCAGCGTGCCGGAGTTCGCCGACCTGGCGGCCCGCCTGGGCGCGCTGCGCGCAGCGCCAGACGAGGAGGCGCGGTTGTGAATCAGAACCCCCGCCTGCACCCCGACGACCTGCCCGAAGATTCGGGCGAGTTGCACGAGTTCTTCCGTGACAGCCATCCCGCAGACATCGCCGAGCTGATGCAGCGCGTGGACGAGGAAGCCGCGCTGACCCTGTTCCTGGCCATCGACGCCGAGCTGCAGGCGGAGATCCTGCCCGAGCTGGGCGAGTCCCTGCGCGAGAGCATCCTGGAGCGGCTGACCCACGACACGCTGGTGCCCGTTCTGAACGAGATGGAGTCCGACGACGCCGCCGACCTGATGCAGGAGCTGCAGGAACTGGACGAGGCCCTGGCCGAGGACGTGCTGGCGGACCAGCACCTGGATCAGGAGCTGCGCGAGGACCTGGACGAACTGCTCGAGCACGAGGATGACACCGCTGGCGGCGTCATGGCCCGGGAGTTCGTCGCCGTGGGCCGGACCATGACCGTGGACGAGGCCATCGACGAGGTGCGGCACCTGGCCGAGGACCGCGAGGTGGACGACATCTACGCCGTCTACGTGGTGGACGAGGAGGGGCGCCTGCTGGGCCTGGTCAGCTTGCAGCGCCTGCTGCTGGCGCGGCGCGGGCAGCGCATGGACGAGATCATGGATCCCGATGTGATCTCCGTCCGGGCGGACATGGACCAGGAGCAGGTGGCGGCCCTGGCCCGCAAGTACGATCTGGTGACCATCCCCGTGGTGGACGTGGCGGGCGTGCTGCTGGGTCGGGTGACCATGGACGACGTCTACGACATCGCCCACGAGGAGGCCGCGGAGGATATCTCGCGCCTGGCCGGCACCGTGGAGGACGTGCTCGAGCGCTCCAGCCTGATGGTGGTGCGCCAGCGCACGCCCTGGCTGCTGGTGGGCCTGGCCGGCGGGCTGGTCAACGCGCTGGTGATGAGCCGTTTCGAGGCCGACCTGCGCGCCCTGCTCTCCGCCAGTTTCTTCGTCCCGGTGGTGATGGGCATGGGCGGCAACGTGGCCAACCAGTCGGCCACCATTGTGGTGCGCGGTCTGGCCACGGGCGAGCTGCAGGTCAAGGACCTCGTGCCGCGGCTCTGGAAGGAATCCAAGGTGGGCTTCGCCCTGGGCCTGGCCTGCAGTCTGGTGATGCTGGCCGTGGTCTGGCTCTGGATGGGCAGCGGCGCCACCGCGGGCGTGATCGCCATCGCCATGGCCTGCGTGATCACCCAAGCCACGGTGATGGGGGCCTTCGTGCCGCTGCTGCTCAAGTGGGTGGGCGCGGATCCGGCCATGGCCAGTGGCCCCTTCCTTTCCACCAGCAACGACATCCTCGGGCTCTCCGTCTACCTGCTGCTCATCAGCACGCTGCTTACTTGAGCATGGACCGCCGCGCGCAGGCCCTCGTGTTGAGGCGCATTCCCTACGGCGACACCAGTCTGGTGCTGCACGTCCACACCCGCGAGACCGGCCGGCTGGGGCTGATGGCCAAGGGCGTGCGCCGGCCCAAGTCGCGGTTGGAACCCGTCTTGCAGACCGGCCATCTGGTGGAACTGCAATTGCTGGTGCGGGAGGGGCGCGAGCTGCAGCTGCTCAAGGACGCGGATTTGCGGGAGGACTTCCGCGGCCTGCGCCGGGATTACGTCCGACTCCTGAGCGGCCTTCTGGTCTGCGAGATCCTCGAGCGCACCCAACTCCCCGACCAACCGGACCCCCTGCTCTTCGACACGGCCGTGGCCGTGCTGCGGCTGGCAGCGGGGACGAGCCCGCGGCCCCAGAATCTGGTCTATTGGTTCCTCCTCTTCCTCTTGTCACATTCGGGCTACGGATTGGATCTGGAGGCCTGCTCCCGCTGCGGCCGTCCCTGGGAAGAGTTCCGCCACCGCGAAGGCGCTGGACTGGATCCCCGGGAAGGCCGCGTCCGCTGCCCGGACTGCCGTCCCGGCGGCGAGGAGACCGGCCTGCCGCCCGCTCTGTGGCGCGTGCTGCGTTTCCTGCTGCACAGTCCGCCGGAGGAGGTGGCTTGCCGGGAGATCACGCCCGGCACGCGGGTTCTGGTGCGGACCCTGCTGGAGACCCTGCTGCACGCGCATCTGTCGCCCATGCTCGAATTGAAGAGCCTGCGGCAGTTGGACGAGCTGGAAACGACCACGGAAACCACCCGGGAGGGGCATGGAGACGAAGACGAATGAGGTGATGGACAAGCTGGTGAGCCTGTGCAAGCGACGCGGATTCATCTTCCAGTCCAGCGAGATCTACGGCGGATTGGCTTCCTGCTGGGACTACGGCCCGCTGGGCGTGGAGTTGAAGAACAACTTGCAGCGCGCCTGGTGGACGGAGATGACCCGGCGCCACGAGAACATCGTCGGCCTGGACGCCGCCATCCTGATGCGGCCCGAGGTCTGGCGGGCCTCCGGCCACGTGGACGGCTTTGTGGATCCGCTGGTGGACTGCAAAGAGTGCCGCTCGCGCTTCCGCGCCGACCAGATCGACGCCACCCAGCCCTGTCCCAGCTGCGGCGGTGCGCTGACGGAGCCGCGCCAGTTCAATCTGATGTTCCGCACGAACCTGGGTCCGATGGAGGACACGGCCAGCCAGATCTACATCCGGCCCGAGACGGCCCAGGGCATCTACGTGGACTATCTGCTGGTCCAGACCGCCGCGCGCCTGCAAGTGCCATTCGGCATTGCCCAAGTGGGCAAGGCCTTCCGCAACGAGATCAAGCCGGGCAACTTCATCTTCCGCACTTGCGAGTTCGAACAGATGGAGATGCAATTCTTCGTCAAGCCTGGCGAGGACGACGAGTGGATGGCCCACTGGAAACAGAAGCGCATGGATTACTACCTGCGCCTGGGCATCCGGCCCGAGAACCTGCGCTTCCACCAGCACGGCCCGGGCGAACTGGCCCACTATGCTCGCGAGGCCTGGGACGTGGAGTTCCAGTTTCCCTTCGGCTGGCAGGAGATCGAAGGCATCCACAACCGGACGGACTTCGACCTGAAGGCCCACCAGACCATGTCCGGCAAGAAGATGGATTACATCGACAGCGGGAAGGGCGAGCGCTACCTGCCCTACATCATCGAGACCTCCTCGGGCTTGAACCGCACGCTGCTGATGTTTCTCTGCGATGCCTACCGCGAGGACGTGGTGGACGACGAGCCACGCGTGCTGCTGGCCCTACCGCACAAGTTGGCGCCCATCACCTTCGCCGTGCTGCCCTTGGTGAAGAAGGACGGCATCGGCGAGCTGGCGCACCAGTTGTACGACGACCTGTGCGGCCGCTGGAACGGCTTCTATGACCATGCGGGCGCTATCGGCCGACGCTACCGGCGCATGGACGAAGTGGGCACGCCCTGGTGCATCACGGTGGATTACGACAGCAAGACTGATGGCAGCGTGACGATCCGGCACCGGGACGATTGCCGCCAGGAGCGGGTCAAGATGGATCAACTCAAGACCTGGCTCTTTGAGCGCATGGAAGGCTGATATCGTTCGAAAAAGAATAGACAAACAAAAACAAGCCCGTTTGTACGGGCTTGTTCCGTAACTGGCACCTGGATTGCCCAGTTCAGTCTCGTGACCGTTTCTTCATGTGGTGATTTCAACAGGGGATTGTTAATCTCTTACTGTGCTGTGCCCTGAATGGTCAAGCGCAGCGACCGGCTTGCGGCCACGTAGCGCAAGCCCGGGTTCTGCAAGCTGTGAAGAATTGCCGAGCCCGATGCATGGATGCGTTAAGCGGCAAACAGGTGCAGGGCTTGCGCTCCAGCCGCGGGAAATAGATATTTATTTCCTAACAGGTTGAGTCCACAACTCAAGTATCCCTTATGGGGACTGGCACCGGTTCATCATACGTACAGCTTGGCGCAGAACCGCGCCTCCCGGAACGACAAGCAGTGGGATGGAGAGGCTGATGTCCGAGGACGCCATCTTCAAGAACATTCCCCAGTTCACGGTGCTGCGTTTTGCGCGCTACCTGAACTTCCTGGTCACCCTGCCCGACGTGGTGGAGGAGATTTCCTCCAGCGAGATGGCCGGCATCATCGGCATCAAGCCCACTCAGCTCAGGCAGGACTTCTTCACCCTGGGCGGCTTTGGCCGACAGGGCAAGAAGTACAACGTGCGTTTCCTGATCCACCGGCTCAGCGAGGTGCTGGCTCTGCAGAAGCCCCAGGACATGGTGCTGGCGGGTGTGGGCCACTTGGGCCAGGCCATTGCCAACTACCAGGGCTTCGAACGCTTCAACCTGGTGCTGCGCGGCATCTTCGACGTGAATCCCAAGCTCATCGGGTTGAAGATCCGCGACATCCAGGTGCAGGATCTGGACGAATTGCAGGGCTTCATCCGGCAGCACAAAATCCAGATCGGGATCATCAGCACACCGCACCAATCGGCCCAAATCGTCTGCGACAACATGGTGGACGCAGGCGTGAAGGCCATCTGGAATTTCAGCCCCGAGAACGTCACCGTGCCCGAAGGCGTGGTGGTACAGAATGAGAACCTCTCCGTGGGCATCATGAACCTCAGCTACCGGCTTAATCGCGAGCTGGCCTGACCCACGACCGCCGAGAGCGACAACGGCCCCCGACCGGATTGGTTGGGGGCCGTTTTCATGTTGGGTAGGGTGGGTCAGCGCAGCAGGGTCAGGCGCTGCACCAGCTGGCCCTGCGGATGGCGCAGCACGGCCACGTAAACTCCGCTGGCCAGGACCTCGGGCGTGAACTGCACCTGGTGCCGCCCCGCCGCCAGTGTGCCGTTCACCAGCACCGCCACTTCCTGGCCCTGCAGATTGTAACCGGACAGCCGCACGGGCGCTGACTCGGCCACATCGGAGCCCAGCCGCGTGCTCGGATTGAAGGGATTGGGCACGGCGGGCAGCAGCGTGAAGGTTGCAGGCTGGGCGTCCAGCCGGACGCTGAGCTCCAGCAGCACGGATTGGCTGCCGTCCTCCAGCAAGGTGCCGCGGCCGGCCTCCACGCGGAAGGGCGGACTCTGCCAGGCGTTCAGCCGCACCCAGAGTTCCTGCAGGCCGTCCAGCAGGGGCAGCTCGTAGGTGTCGGGAGCCACCAGCGGAACGTTGGTCATGTACGACATCTCGTGGAAGAGTTGCAGGCTGCTCCCGCCGCAATTGGTGGCGAATTGGAAACGCACGCTGGGCACGGCCTGCCAGACGTCCACTTCGCGCTCCCGGGTGGGATCCAGCTCGGCCGTGAACACGCTCTGGTAGAACTGGGTCAGCGAGGTGCGCACGGCCACGCCGGGCACCACGTCGTGATGCAGGGCCGAGACCGGGTTGCTGAAGGCCATGTAGGCCTTGTGGCTGTTCCCCGGGTACAGGCTGGCGCCCATCAGGCTGACAGGCGCGCAATCCTTGCTGTCCAGACCCACGAAGAAGTCCACCAGCTACATGCTCACATCCGCCGTGTCGGAGGCCGCGGGATCCGCCGTGGTCGTGAAGGCGCTCAAGTAATCCTTGGTGACGCTGGCGCGCACGCTCTGGCCGCGTCACCGGGGACCACATCGATGTGATACATGCCTGGCGCGGCTGGCGCCGGGAAGTAGGCTTTGTGGCTGCTGCCCTGGTAGACGGAGAGGCCGTGGTTGACGGACGTCGGCGCGCCGCCCTGGAACCCGCTGGCCAGGACGTCCACGCGGAATTCCACCAGCGCGATCTCGCCGGCCAGGGGAAAACCCGGCGACGTCAGGTAGTGCCGCGCGATCCGGGCATTGTCGATGGGCGTGGCCGCCGGGAACTCGAAGATGCCGTCGTCCAGGAGAGTCCCGTTGCAGCGGTGGCTGGCGCCCAGATAGCCTGCGGCGCTCACGCCGTCCGTGGCCGTCACGGGCGTGCCGTCGCTGCGCAGGACGCGGATTTGGTTGGATTCCAGGGCCAGGGCCAGGGCCAGGGCCGTTGGGGCGATTGCCGCCAGTAGCAGCAGCCGGGAAAACAGCAGGCGCTGAGCGCTCCGGCAACACACAGTGAACAGACGCGACATGCGGAGTCCTCCAGTTGATTCGGGAGGATCGGGGCAAGGTTCGGGCCAGTTTCTATTGTATGATTGTCAATCACTTGGCTGCATTTGGCGACAACCCAATCGCGTTCAGTCCCCCAACCTGGGCCAAATGATCCAGTTCAGAATCGCAGGGCCTGCTATATTGGCCACCACTTTTCAGCCTGGAGATGGTCATGGAATACATCCGGAATGCCGTGGGTCGCATGGTCCCCACGGAAGTCAACGGCCGACCCGTCAAGCCCTTCGCGGGCTGCGGACAGACCCCGCCCACGGGCCGCAAAGCCGGGCCGCCCATCCGTCACGGCGCGGACTACCGCGATAAAATGCTGCCCAACCTGGAAGCGGCGGTGGCCGCGGCCGGCCTGCGCAATGGTTCGGTGGTGTCCTTCCATCATCACCTGCGCAACGGGGATTTCATCCTCAACCAGGTCATGGAGATCATCGCCAGGATGGGCCTGCGGGACATGGTCGTGGCGCCCAGCGCCCTCTTCCCCTGCCATGAGCCGCTCTGCGAGCACATCCGGAGCGGCGTGGTCAGCCACATCGAAGGCTCCATGAACGGGCCCGTGGGCAAGCTCTGCAGCCTAGGCGGCTTCTCGAAGACCGCCATCCTGCGCAGTCACGGCGGCCGATACCGGGCCATCCAGGACGGTGACCTGCACGTGGATGCAGCCTTTATCTCGGCGCCGACGGCGGATCCCCACGGCAATGCCACCGGGGACCGCGGCCGCAGCGCCTGTGGCCCCCTGGGCTTCGCGCTGGCAGACAGCCTCTACGCGGACTGGGTCACGGTGATCACCGACAACCTGGAGCCTTTCCCGGTTTATCCCTGGATGATCGAGGGCGGCAACGTGGACCGCGTGGTGCAGGTGGAGGCCATCGGCGACCCGGCCCAGATTGTCAGCGGGACCACGCGCGTGGCCGAGGAGCCCGAGCGCGTGATGATCGCCGAGCTGGCAGCCCGCGTGGTGCGCGAGTCCGGCCTGCTGGACGAACCCGATTTCAGTTTCCAGGCCGGGGCCGGGGGCATGAGCCTGAAGTTCATCGAATTCGTGGGACGCCACCTGCGGGAGAAGGGCGTCAAGGCCACCTTCGCCCGGGGCGGCAGCACCCAACTGCTGGTGGACCTGCTGCACGAGGGCCTGGTGGGCTACATCCTCGACGGCCAGAGCTTCGATCTGGCGGGCGTGCGCTCGCTGGCCGAGCATGCGCGACACGTGGCGACCAATCCCTTCGTCAGTTACAACGACCACACCAAGGGCTGCTTCGCGCCACGTGTCAAGGCCAGCGTGCTGGGTGCCACGGAGATCGACTTCGACTTCAACGTCAACGTGAACACCCACTCTGACGGCTGGCTCCTGCACGGCATCGGCGGCTTCACGGACGCGGCGGACGCGGAGATCACGCTGATCACGGCGCCGCTGACCCGCAAGGTGCACAGCATCGTGGTGCCCCGTGTGCACACAGTGACCGCGCCCGGCGAGACCATCGACGTGCTGGTGACGGATCACGGTGTGGCGGTCAACCCGCGGCGCAAGGATCTGCTGGAGCGGCTGGCGGGCAAGGGCCTGCCGCTGGTGAGCATCGAGGACCTGCACCGCAAGGCGCTGGAACTGACCGGCGGCCACCAGACCCGGGCCGAGACCGAGGAAGTGGTGGTGGCCGTGATTGAATACCGCGACGGCACGCTCATCGACACCGTGCGGAAGCTCAAGCTCTGAGGCTTCGCCCGCGGTGCGGGCGGGCTCCCGGACCGCCGCTCAACCTGAACTCGCAAGCGGCCCGCGTCCGACGCGGGCCGTTCTCGTATCCGAACCGGCTGGACGAAAAAAGCCCCGCCGATGGGCGGGCCTTTCAAGACAGGATCAAGTTCGAGTTCGGCTCAGCGGCTGTAGAACTCCACCACCAGCTGCTCGTTGAACTCGCCCGGGAACGGCACTTCGTGCTTCTCGGGGAAGTGCAGGAGCTTGCCGGAGAAGTCATCCTGGTTCAGCTCGACGTAGGTGGGCGGCGTGCCCTTGCTGCCGAGGAACTGATGGAAGATCATCGGGATCTTCCGGCTCTTCTCGCGCACGCTCACCACATCGCCGGGCATCACGCGGGCGCTGGGGATGTTGCAGCGCTTGCCGTTGAGCAGGATGTGACCGTGGGTCACCACCTGGCGGGCGGCGAAGATGTTGGGCGCGAAGCTCATGCGCATGGCCATCACGTCCAGACGGGACTCCAGCAGGCCCACGAAGACCTCGCCCGTGACGCCGGCACGCATGCCGCGGGCCTTCTCGAAGGTCTTGCGGAACTGCGCCTCGGAGATCATCCCGTAGTAGGCGCGGAACTTCTGCTTGGCGTCCAGGTGGATGCCGTACTCGCTCTTCTTGGCGCGCCGGTTGTGACCGTGCTGGCCGGGAGCGAACCCTCTGCGGTCCATCGGATTCCGTTTGGCGCCGAAGAGATTGGTCTCAAAGCGGCGTGACAGACGGTCCTTGGGTCCACGGTAACGAGACATCGTGCTCCTCCTTGGTGAATGATTCACCGGAGCCCCGGACTCGAATCCCGCCCAGTGCGGGCCCGCTACGCGGGTTCCGGGGAGCTACCTCCGTAGTGAAAAACAAGCCTCAAGAGTAGTGCTCCTCCACTGAAGATCCAAGAGCAGCGTGGACTTCCCTTGCCTGGACTGCGCTGGCGCCGGACCGATCCGCGCGCTGGACAGCCTTCTGGCGGACTGGAATCCGGCTTCTGGACTTCAAGAATGTTGAGGGCCGGTAGGCGGCAATCCAGCGAAAGTCCATGACAGACAAAGGGAGAATTCTGGCCCAGGGCTTGCCAACACCGTCTTCGAGGTTGGCGCTGTTCGGGAGAACGGCCCTGGACCGGCGGCCCCTGCGCCGGTCTTCGACACTTCTCAATTCCAAATAGAGGACATGGACATGGACGGCCCGCGCGCTCCTCCGTTCGTGGGGTGATGTCGAGGTCAGGTCAGGCGGGGCGGTTCGCCGCCCCGGTTTCAACACAAGGAGGCTGGGATGAAATGGTTGTTGGGCGTACTCGCGTGCGGCTGGATCAGCGCACAGGCTGGAATTCGCATCCACGAAGTCTGTTACGACCCCGCTGGCACGGACACGGGGCTGGAGTGGGTGGAGTTGATCAACACCGGCCAGGATCCGGTCAATTTGGGCGGTTGGCTGCTGGACTGCTCAGGACCGAATCTGCTGCTGCCCGCCCTGGTCCTGGGACCCGGCCAGGTGCTGATCGTGCATAACAATGCGCCGGCGGAGCAGGCGCCCGCCGGGCCGGAACTGTGGTTCACGGGTGCCAGCCTGGGCAACACGCACGGGTTCGTGGGACTGTGGGAAACGGATCAGCAGACGCTGGAAGGTCTGCGCGACTACATGCAGTACGGAACCACGGGACACTCATGGGAAAGCCAGGCTGCGGAGGCCGGCGTCTGGCCGCTGGACGCCGTGCTGCCCGATGTGGAACAGGGACACTCCCTGCGCTACACGGGGGCGGGCGGCGGTCCCCAGGCCTGGATTGACGAAAGCGATCCCCAGCCCGGCGACGGCAGCACCGTGTTGGCGGACCCGCCGATGGGCGGGCAGCCGGCCAGCCCCACACTGCTGGACATCTGGCCCAATCCCTTCAATCCGGAGACCCACGTCACGTTTCTGCTGCCCCGGACCCAGCGGGTCCGCCTGCAGGTGGTGGATCTGTTGGGACGCGAGCTGCGGGTGCTGGAGGATGGCCTGCTGCCTGCCGGTGTGCATGAACGACGGCTTCAATTGAGCGATCAACCGGCGGGCTGCTACCTGCTCTCCCTACAGGCCGGTGAGAGCCAGTCCGTGCGCAAGATCCTGCTGGTCAAATAATCATTTATCGACGGGGCGGGCCCGGGCAGCGCCCCGGCCCGCTTGTCCACTGCCGCTCTTTTCATAAGCTGTGTCGCGGGTAGAGTCTTTCATTCCACGACACCATGCTGAATCGGATGGGCATCCTGCTGGGGCTCCTGTTGCTGACCTGTTGCACGGTCCGGGCGCAGGGCCTCGCTGTAGGCGCTCCGCCCGAGCGCGCCCCACGGCTGGGCGTGGTGCTCAGCGGTGGCGGTGTGCGCGGCCTGGCGCACATCGGCGCCCTGCGCGCCCTGGAGCGCAGCGGCATTCCCGTCTACTGTCTGGTGGGCAGCTCCACCGGGGCCGTGGTGGGCGGGCTTTACGCCTGCGGCTACTCGCCTGACGAGATCGATTCCCTGCTGGGCCGCTACTCCTGGGGCAACCTGTTCCAGGATCGCCCGGACCGCCGCCTGATGTCCATCGGTCGCAAGGATGTGAGCGATCGACACCTGGTGGAGATTCGCCTGCAGGGCTGGAAGCCGCAATGGGTGCGCAGCCTTTCCACGGGACAGCGCGTCAGTCAAGCCCTGGCGGAAATGGTCTGGCGCGCGCCCATCCAGGGTTTCGGCAACTTCGATCGCCTGCGCTTCCGCTTCCGGGCCGTGGCCACGGATCTGAGTTCCGGGTTGCGGGTGGAGCTGGGCGGTGGCGACTTGGCCGAGGCCATTCGGGCCTCCATGTCCGTGCCCTTCCTGTTCCAACCCGTCAAGCTGGATGGCCGCCTGCTCATCGACGGGGGCATCGCCGACAACATCCCGGTGGAAACGGCCCGCAAGCTGGGCGCGGATCTGGTGCTGGTGGTGGACGTGACCAGCCCGCTGCGTGGCGAAGACCAGCTGGCGGAGGCCTGGGAGCTGGCGGACCAGATTGTCGGCATCATGCAGGTGGACCACAATCAGCGCAGTCTGGCCACCGCCGACTTGGTGGTGCGCCCGCACCTGCCTCCCACGCCCATGAACGTACTGGGGAGCCGCGAGCAGTTTCAGCAGGCGGGCGAACAGGCCATGCTGGCTGAGCTGGACCACTTGCAGCGGCTGTTCGACCCGGGCTTTCCCGGACCTCGCGAACCGGCTGCAGACGGACCCGTTGCTGTCGGACTTGTCGCAGACCTGCTCACCGAGCTTTGGACGGGTGCCGCCTGGGTGGAGGCCGGCTCCCTGGAGCACCTGCTTTCGCCGGGCCCGGAGCTGCCGGGTCTGGCGGAGATGGGCCCCAGCACGCGGGCCCGGGCCCAGGAGCTGCGCCGCGAACTGGCGGCCTGCGGCAGTTACAGCGAGGTGGATCTGCAACTGGCGGACAGTCTGTCGGATCCCTGCGTCCATCGCCTGCGCCTGACTCCCAACCCCGTGCTGCTGTCCGTGGAAATGGTGGGACTGGATCCCATCCGCGAGCGCCTGCGACCGGCGCAGTGGGACGAACTAGAGGTGGACAGCCTGCTGTTCTGCCTGGGGGTGGGCCAGCCGCTGCGGCGGGATGTGCTGGACCAGCAGGTGGACGAGCTGTTGATCCGCCTGCGCCGCGCGGGCTTTGCTCTTTGCGAGTTGGATTCGCTGGACTGGGCGGGCGGCCGTCTGCGCCTGTTCATTCAGCCCGGGCAGGTGGACACACTGCGCGTGGACGGACTGGTGAAACTGAAGCCCGGCGTACTGCTGCGGGAGTTCCGGCCGCGCGCCGGAGAGGTCTTCTCCGTGCGCCAGGCGGACCGCAGCATCGGTCGCCTGTTCGCCAGCGGACTCTACGAGCAGGTCTACCTGCGCCTGGAGCGCGACCGTGGGCGCAACGTGGCGATCCTCCACGCCAGCGAACGGGCCTTTCCCGCACTGCGCGCCGGGCTCCACTACGGCTCTGCCCGCCAGGGGGATGGTTTCATCCAGATCCTCTGGGAGAACCTGCTGCGTCGCAGCCTGCGCGGTGAGGCCGCCTGGCTGCTGGGTGCCTGGCGCCGGGAGCAGCGCGCCTCGCTGGAGAGTGATCGCATCTGGAAAACCTGGCTGACCACGCGCCTGAATGTCTGGCAGAGCCAGGAGGAGCTTCACTTCCCGCACGCCTCCGGCTCGGGCATGACGGAGCGTTCCACCCGGGCCATCCAGCTGCGCCTGGGCCAACAGATCCAGGGTCTGGGCAGCGTGTTCCTTAGCGGCGGGCTGGAGTGGGAGGAGGAGGAGCAGGACGGGCTGGAACACTCGCGCCAGCTGGCCCGGCTAGGCCTGCTTAGCCGGGTGGACAGCCGGAACCGGCGCGTCCTGCCGCGTAACGGCGAATACCACGAGGCCTCCTTTGAACAGCTGGTGCCGCGGGGACAGGGCGGGGATGCGGCCTTCCGGGCACGGGTTGCGGTGGACTCCTGGCGCAGCCTGGGCAACCACACCGGCCAGCTGTCCCTGCTGGCAGGCACCACGGACAGCCCCGAGCGCCGCGACTGCTTCGAGCTGGGTGGGGACGACTGGCTGCGCAGCCTGACGCCGGCCGAGCTGGCGGCCCGGCGTCTGCTGGGCGTGCGGGCGGCCTGGCGCCTGGTGCTGGGCCAGTCCTGGCCGGGGGAGTGGTCCGCCTCCCTGCGCTGGTCGGCGCTGGGGTTGACCGACGACCTGGACGACCGGCCACGCCGCCGCGGCCTCGTCCAAGAGGCGGGTCTGGCCCTGCACCTGGGCAGCTGGCTGGGTGAGTTGGCCGCCGGCGTGGCCCTGCTCACCGACGCCGGTCCCGCAGACAACCCGGGCCCCCGACTCTGGGTCGAGCTGGGCCATCCTTTTTAGCCGCCTTGCGCTGCCGGCCTTGAATCCCGTAAATGCCTGCATGAACGCACACCTGGACAGCCTGGACACCCGCACGCTGCGCATCGGCGCCCTCCAGTTGGAGAACGCCCTGTTGCTGGCGCCGATGGAAGGCTACAGCGACCAGCCCTTCCGCCGCATCTGCCGGCGGCTGGGCGCCGATCTGGTCTACACCGAGTTCACCTCCAGCGAAGGCCTGGTGCGGCTGGCGGGCCGCACGGCCAGCAAGATCGCCCTGGCGGAGGACGAGCGCCCGGTGGGAATCCAGATCTACGGACGCGATGCCGGCCGGATGGCCCTGGCCGCCCGGCGGGCCGCCGAGAACGAGCCCGACTTGTTGGACATCAATTTCGGTTGCCCGGCGCGCAAGGTCTGCGGCGGCGGGGCGGGTTCCCAGCTCATGCGGGAGCCCGAGCTGTTGCTGGAGGTCGCCGGGGCCGTGGCCCGGGCCGTGGAGCTCCCGGTGACGGTGAAGATGCGCCTGGGCTGGGACGAGGGCAGCCGCAACGCTGTGGAGCTGGCCCTGCGCCTGCAGGATCTGGGCATCCGCGCCCTCACCATTCACGGCCGCACGCGCTGCCAGAAATTCGAGGGTGAGGCGGACTGGGACGGCATCGCCGAGGTCAAGCGCGCCGTGGAGATTCCGGTCATCGGCAATGGCGACGTCAAGAGTCCGCGGGACGCGTTGCGCCTCTTCCTGCACACAGGCGTGGACGCCGTGATGATCGGGCGGGCCGCCATCCATTACCCCTGGATCTTCCGTGAGACCCGCGAATTCCTGCGCACCGGCACGCCCTCCGCGCCGCCCGACCTGGCGGAGCGCGTGGCTCTGCTCCGCGGGCACCTGGACCTCGCGTTGGCCCACAAGGGCGAGCACCGCGCTGTGCTGGAAATGCGCAAGATGTACGCGGCCTACCTGCGGGACTATCCGGGCATCCGTTCGCTGCGGATGGAGCTGATGGCCCTGGACGAGGCCCCGGCCGTGCGCGCGCGGCTGGAGCGCCTGCAGGAGGAGGTGGCTGGGCTCGACACCGGCGACTCCGCCGCCGCCGGGTGGACCCCCGCCGCGGCCGCGTCATGAGCGCCGGGAGCGCGCCCTGGCTGCTGCTCAGTCTGGGGGATCCGGCGGGAATCGGCCCCGAAGTACTGCTCAAGGCGGCCCGGCGCTGGCTGGCGGCGGAGCGGCCCGCCGGGCTCGCGCTGACGGCGCCCCTGGCCGTCGTGCAGGACCAGTGCCGGCAGCTGGGCCTGGATCTGCCCCTGATCGAGGCCCGCACAGTGCCCGCCAAGGCCCCGCGCGCCCTGCTGGCCCTGGGCTGGGATGCCGTCCCCGGCGGACCAGCCGCCACCCCGGCCTGGCCTGCGATGCTGCCCGAACGCTGCGCCAGCCGGGCGGGTGGGCTGGCCTCTTGGGCCTCCCTGGCCCGCGCTGCCTCCCTGGTCCTGGAGCAGCCCGACCATCGGGCGCTGGTCACCGCCCCCGTCAACAAACACTCCCTCGCGCTGGCCGACTTCCGCTGGCCTGGACACACGGAGTACCTGGGCTGGCTCTGCGGCGTGGCGGATCCACTCATGTGGCTGACCAGCCCGCGCCTCTCCGTCGGCCTGGTGAGCAACCACGATCCGGTTGCCGCGCTGGCCGCGGCTGTCACGCCGGAGCGTGTGGCGGCGAAGATCACACTGGCCCTGGAGTACATGGGGCGACGCTTTCCGGGCGAGGAACTGGTGGTCCTGGGTCTGAACCCGCACGCCGGGGACGGCGGCACATTGGGTCGCGAGGAGGTGGAATGGCTGGGACCCCTGGTGGCCGGCCTGCGCGCGCGGGGTCTACCCGTCCGGGGGCCGCTCCCCGCCGACGGCGCCCTGGCCCGCGGGCAGGGCCGCTTCCTGGCCATGTATCACGACCAGGGACTGCCCGTCTTCAAGCTGGTGGCCGGGGCGGAGGGCGTGAATGCTACCTTGGGCCTGCCCATGGTCCGCACCTCGCCCGATCACGGCACGGCCTTCGATCTGGCCGGCCAGGGCCGTGCGGACGAAGGCAGCCACATGTCCGCCCTGGAGGAAGCCCTGCTCCTGCTCATTGGAGATGCCCCGTGCTGAAGGTCCAACCCGCCGGCGCCTACGAAGTGCTGGCCTCCTTCTACGATCAGCTCATGTCCCATGTGGACTACCCCATGTGGGCGGACTTCGTGCGCGGTGTCTGGGACCTGCATGCCCGGGTCCCGCTGGACAGCGCCTACGATGCGGCCTGCGGCACCGGGCGCTTCCTGGACGCCCTGCACGAGAAGGGCCTGCGCCTGGCGGGTTCGGATCTCTCGGAGAACATGCTGGAGGCGGCCCGGCGCCGCCTGGGCCGGCGCGCGCAACTCTCCCGACGCGACCTGCGCGAACTGACGGATCCCGCCCGCTGGCGCCTGGTGACCTGCCTCTACGATTCGCTCAACTACCTGACGGGTCCGGGCGAGCTGGTGCGCGCCCTGGGACGGCTGGCGGCCTTGTCGGCTCCGGGCGGCCTGGTGGTCTTCGACATCTGCACGGAACGCAACAGTCTGGCCTACTTCAACGACCGCACGGAGCGCGAGCAGAACGGCGAGTGGGTCTGGGAGCGTCACAGCTGGTACGAGCGGACGGCCCGGCTGCATCACAACGACTTCCTGCTGGATCACCTGCCCTCCCGGCGACGCTGGGCCGAGTCCCACCTGCAGCGCATCTACCGGGTGACGGAAGTGGAGGAGGCCGCCCGGCAGGCCGGTCTGCGCGTGCTGGCGCGCTACGCCGAGTTCAGCCTGCGGCCGGGTGGCGAGGACGCCGACCGCGTGCACTTTGTCACACGGCCGGTGGCGAGCCCATGCTGAGCGCACCCGCTCAACCTCCGCGCCTGCCGCTGCTGGAGACCCGCGGGTTGGAGTTCGAGTACTCCGGCGGCTTCCGGCTGGGACCCATCGACCTGCGCTTGCACGCCGGCGAGCTGGCTGCGTTGTCCGGCGAACCGGGCGTGGGCAAATCCACCCTGCTGCGCCTGTTGGCCGCGCGCCTGCCCGCCCAGACCGGCACCCTGCTCTTCCGGCAGGAGCCGCTGGAGTGGACCGCGGGCGGGCTTGCCGCCTGGCGCCGCCGCCTGGGCGTACTCGATCAGGCCACCACGCTGCCCGCCGGGCGCAGCACGCGCGAACTGATGCGCCTGAGCCTGGCGGCCCGCGGTCTGGGCGGACGCGACCGCCGGCGCGAGGCCATGCGCATCCTGGGAGAAACGGGCCAGCTCACCCGGGCCGACCTGCCCTGCGGCAGCCTGTCCACGGGCCAGTCCCGCTGGGCGCAGTTGGCCCTGGCCCTCTGCGGCCTGCCGGATCTCCTGCTGCTCGACGAGCCCTTCGCCCATCTGTCTCCCGACCACCAGGACGAGCTGCTGGCCTTTCTGGTGCGCCAGTCCTCCCGCGGCACGGCTATCCTGTTCTGTCTGCACGGCGATCGGCCCCGGCTGCCCGAGGGAACGCGCCGCCTGCACTTGGCGGGCGGGCGACTGGAAGGCGACGGCCAGGGATGGCGCCGATGATCTGGTGGACGGAGGCCCTGGGCCTGCTAGCCCGCTCGCGCTCGCGCAGCCTGCTGCTGGTGCTGGTCTGGACCCTGACCTTGACCTTGTGCGGTGCACTGGGCTGGACTTGGCGTAACAGCCCCCGCCTGCGCGAGGCCTGGACCAGCCGCGTGCCCGCCGAGTGCTACCTGGAGCAGGCCGACGCCCCGACCCTGGCGGCGGTGCGGCGGACCCTGGCGAACAGCCGCACGCTGGACTGGGCCGGGCTGCTTGACCCCGCCCAGGCGGCGGCCGAGTTCCACAGCGGCTTCGACTTGGATGTGGTGGAACTGCTGGGCGAGAATCCCTTTCCCACCACCGTGCTGCTGCGCGTCCGGCCGGCGGCCGAACTGGCGCAGCTGGACCGGGACCTGGCGGCCCTGGATGCGCTGCCCGGCGTATCCGGCGTGCACGTGGAGCGCGAACTGCTGGGCGAACTGGGCACCGGGCTGCGCCGGGCAGGCCGGGCGGCCCTGGCCGTGCTGGCGCTCTTCATCCTGTTGACCGCCGCGCTGCTGGCGGCGGCCCTGCGCTCCCTCCAGCGCGCCTGGGCGGCCGAGGCGCGGCTGCTGGCCCAGCAGGGAGTAACCCCCTTCACGCTCTGCCAGCCGGTATTGCTGGCCCTGGCCCTGCCAGCCCTGCTGGCCGCCGGCCTGGCCCGCCTGCCGCTGGTCCTGCTGGAGTGGCTGCCCGGGCGCCTGGGCCTGCCCGGCGCGCTGCCGGCCCCCGTCTGGCCGCTCTGGCTGGGCGCCCTGCTACCCCTGGCCGCGGGCGGCCTCATTCTCTGGCGGCGGATGCGCCGCCTGCAGACGGAGGGCGCCTGAGTCATGGAAAACACTTGGTCCAGCCGCGTGGTCTATAACGCCCGCTTCCGGGGGCAGCGCGCCACGGGCGTGCAGGTTTACGCCACCGAAATCCTGGCTCGGCTGGAGCCGGCGCAGGAGCTGGTGCCGGCGGCCGGGATGCCCAAGGCCTTGGGACATATCTGGGAGCAGGTCCGACTGCCAGGTCTGACCCGGGGATGCCTGCTTTTTTCCCCGGCCAATTCGGGACCCATTTCCGTGCGTCGTCAGGTGGTGACCATTCACGACCTGGCCACGCTGGATCACCCGGAGTGGTTTTCCCGCTCCTTCGCGGCGCTCTACGGCTGGTTGCTGCCCCGACTTGCCCGACGCGTTGCCCGCGTGCTCACCGTCTCGGAGTTTTCCCGCGAGAGGCTGCAGGAGCGGCTGGGTCTGGCGGACAGCCAGGTGGTGGTCACCAAGCCGGGGGTGGGATCCCAATTCCGCCCCGTGCCCGGGGAGGAAGGGGCCGTCGCGCGCCAGGAACTGGGCCTGCACCGGCCCTACCTGTTGTGCGTGGCGTCGCAAGACCCCCGCAAGAACATCCTCGGGGTCCTGGAGGCGTGGCGACGGGTGGAGTCGCGCCTGCCGGAGTTCGATTTGGTGGTGGCGGGCGGTGCCAGTCCGATCTTCCGGCAAGCCCTGGGCCGGGCCTTGCCGCCCCGCGTCAACCTGCTTGGCTACGTGGACGCCTTGCGACTGCCGGCACTCTATTCGGGCGCCGAGCTCTTTGTCTATCTTGCCCACTACGAAGGCTTCGGGTTGACTCCGCTGGAGGCCATGGCCTGTGGGGCGCCAGTGCTTTGCTCCTCCACCACGGCACTGGGCGAAGCAGCGGGACCTGGAGCTATGACGGTGCATCCCGAAGCCGGGGACGAGGTGGCGGACCTGCTGCTGGACTTGATGCGCGACCCGGATCGGCGTGCCGACCTGGCCATCCGGGGACGGAGGCATGCCGCGGGCTTTACGTGGCAAGATTGTGCCCAGAAAACAAGTGAGGTCCTGACGACAGTGGAGGCGGAGACAAGGTGAAGGTCGCGTTCGCGCATGATTGGCTACTGCCTTACGGTGGTGGCGAGCGAGTGCTGGAAAGCCTGGTGGAGCTGTATCCGGGTTCACCCGTGCATGTCCTGCTGCAGCACCCGGAATTCCGCAACGAGATCATCCCCTTCGACACCATCCGCAGAAGCTGGATCGAACGTCTGCCCGGAGGCAGGACCCATTACCAGCGCTACCTGGCGTTGATGCCCTTCGCCATGGAGCAGTTCGACTTAGATGGCTACGATCTCATCCTCTCCACCAGCCACGCGGTGGCCAAGGGCGTGCTGACCTCGGCTGAACAACTCCATGTATGTTATGTCCACACTCCCATGCGCTACGCCTGGGACATGTACCACAAGTACCTGCGGGAAGCCGGCCTGACCAGCGGTCTACGCAGCCTCTTCGCCCGCATGGTCCTGCACCACATCCGGATCTGGGACCGTCTATCCGCGGACCGGCCCGACGTGTTGGTGGCCAATTCCCAGTTCGTGGCCCGGCGGATCGCCAAGACCTACCGGCGCCAGGCGCAGGTGGTCTATCCCCCCGTGGACGTGCTTCGCTTCCGGGCCGACCTCCCCCGGGAGGACTTCTATTTCACCGTGTCCAGGCTGGTGCCGTACAAACGGATTGATCTCCTGGTGCAGGCGGCCCAACGCATCGGGCGGCGCTTCATCATCGCGGGCGCCGGCCCGGAACTCCGTCGCATCAAGGCCATGGCCGGCCCGCTGATCACCTTCCTGGGCGAACAGCCTGACGAAGTGGTGACCGACCATCTGCAGCGGTGTCGCGCCTTCTTGTTCGCCGCCGAGGAGGATTTCGGCATTTCTCCGGTGGAAGCCATGGCCGCGGGTGCCCCGGTGTGTTGCCTGGGGCGTGGTGGAACCCGGGAAACCGTCGTGGATGGCGTGATGGGGGTCCATTTCGCGACCCAGGACGTCGAGGCCATTGCCGACGCCATCCGCCGCTTCGAGGCGGATCCCCAACGCTTCGAGGCGGCAGTCATTCGTGCCCATGCCGAGCGATTCTCGAAGCAGAGATTTCAGAGGGAAATGGGCGGGATCATCGAACAAGCCTGGGAGCAATTCCAGCGCGGCCAGCCCTTCACCTGAGGCCTCACCTTCCGGCCATCACACCCCGAATCAAGCCAGCATACTGGACGGCCAACTGCCCCCGTTCGAACTGCGTAACGTCTGTGCCGGGCAGAGCGTATCCCGGTCCCTGGCGCAGGCGATCCGCCAGCCGCTCCAGGGCCAGGGCGACAGCCTGCGGATCGGCATAGTCCGCGCATTCCCCCATGTCCCGCGAATCCACAAAGTCCCGCAGGTGTCCGGGGGGCGAGCAGGCCAGCACGGGCAAGGCCATGCGGTAGTACTCGAAGAGCTTGCCGGGGTATATGATGTCGCAGTGGGGCAGATCAAAATGGAGCAACAGCAGGGCGTCGCTGGCGGCTAGCCGTTCCAGGGTGGCCCCATGTGGCAGGAAACCGGCGAATTCGAAGCGGACGTCGGGGGAGCGCATCATCAGCTGTTCCTGCTCCACCACAGGCATGTTGCCGATGAATTGAAAGGCCAGACTGCCGCGCAGGTCGGGTCGCCTGGCCAGCAGGATGTCCAGGGCCTGAGCCAGCGTGGCCGTCGTGCGCGGGCCGTTGATCCCCCCCAGGCTGCCCGCGTGGGAGATCAGCAGGGTGCCGGGCCATACCCGCCGTGGAACCAGGCCGCGCCAGTCCTCCTCGTCGTATCCGTTGTGGATGATGTAGACGGGCACGCGACCGCCCATCTGCTGGAGCAGCCAGCGCTGGTAGCCCGGCGTGACGGTCACCAGCGCGTCAGCGTGGCGCAGGGCCCAGCGTTCCAGACGGGCTTGGATGGCGCGGAACCAACCCATGTTCGGCGACAGCAAAGGGTCCAGCGCCCACATGTCCCGCACGTCGAGCAGCAGCTTGGCACGCAGGCCCGCCACCCGCAAAAGCGGCAGCAGCAGGCCCATGGAATTGGGCGGACTGGTGATCAGGATCAGATCAAAAACCTGTTCGCGATCCAGCCTGCGGATGACGGACACCAACCGGGGCAGGAAGCGGAAGCGATTGTCGGGCATTTGAAGCAGGGACCGTAGACCGATGCCGGCCCATGTCCAGGCCCGCCGGGGAGCTTGGTTGGCCCGATCCGGATTGACCGGGCGCTTGGCGGCCACATGCAGGGGCACGTCCGCGGGCCGGTCCCGCAAGCCGGGCGCAGCATCTCGGCTTTCCCAGCCGCCGGTGAGCACACTGACGGCCAGCTGGGGGTCCCGCGCCAGGTACTTGACCAGCTTTCTCATCCGGATGGATCCACCACCACCCACGTAGGGAGGGTAATCGAAGGCCACCAACAAGAGATTCAGTGGTCGGGTCGGGCGGCTTGTTGGGTCGTTCAGATCCTGGCTTTCCACGTCACCGTCCATGTCCAAATCATGCATGCTTCAATGTACGTCA
Organism: Acetofilamentum sp.; assembly: GCA_020726405.1. Classification (GTDB taxonomy): domain Bacteria; phylum CAIWAD01; class CAIWAD01; order CAIWAD01; family CAIWAD01; genus CAIWAD01. The sequence continues at coordinate 23,451 of DYSB01000016.1, forward strand.
GTTCGCCAAGCATGCCCGATGCCCCCGGACGACCAGCGAGGTGGGCGCGCCAATCCGCGTCCCCGCTGGAGTGAGCTATATTTTCCGCGGCGCCGTGCCATGGCCAATCCCGCTTGTCGGGGTCAACCGCCGGATGGGAGGACGTGTTCGGCATGCGGATCACCTTGATCGGACCTCTTCCGCCGCCCCACGGAGGCATCGCGTCTCATCTTGAGCGCATGATGGACTATTTACAAGGCCGTGGACACCGGGTGGAAACCCTCAGTCCCTTCGGCTCCAGCCGGACCGGCCATGTGAAGATCCACATCGCGCGCCTGCCCTTGGCGCTTCTCTGGCAGGGAGCGGGATGCCTGCGCCACTGGCACCTGACGGGACAGCACCGCCTGCTGGTGATGGCATGTTGTGAACGCCTGCTGCCAGGCCCCAGCGTCTACACCCTGCACGTGGATCTGGACCGGGTGGGTTCCTCCGACGCCCTGCTGCGCTGGATGCTGCGGCCGATAGACACCGTGATCTGCGTCAAGGAGGCGGACGCCCGCCGGATCCGCGAACGGCGACTGCACGGAAACGTGAAAGTCATCCCGGCTTACATTCCTCCACAGCGGCCCGTGGAGCCGGAGAAGGAGCTGTGCAGCTGGTTGCGCGCCCACTCGCCGGCCATCGTGTTCATGGCGACCCATTGGGGGACCACCGCTGGGCTGCCCACCTATGGACTGGACCTGACGCTGGCCGGGTTCGAGAATCTGCTTGCACACCATCCGCGCGCGGGATTGCTGGCCCTGGTGCCGGCCAAGCCCCGGCCGTCGGAACAGGAGAGCCTCGTGGCGGATCGTTTGCGCACCCTGGGCACCCGGGTGCGGCTGGTGGACCGTCCGGTGGACTTGCTGGCAGTAATGCCTGCGGCGGACCTCTTCGTGCGTCCGACGCGAACGGATGGCGATGCCCTCTCCCTGCGCGAAGCGGCTTCCATGGGAGTGCGCGTGGTGGCCAGCGATTGCGTGGCGCGCCCGGTGCCCTGCCGTCTGTTCCGGTCCGGCTCTCCGGCAGACCTGACGGGCGCCATGCTGGGCGTTCTGGATGAGCCGTCCGGCGCCGCCTCCGACAGTACGGAATACGCCGACGCCTTGTTGCAGGAGTACCAGCGGCTGACGAGCGGGTCCTGAGATGGCAACTGCGCGGATCCGATCCGCTATCCACCGCTGGAACTGGCTGCCCAGAGGCGAAACCCTGCTGGTCATGCTGGGCACGCTGCTGACCCTCTGGTTGGTGCTGAGTCTGCAACTCGGTGGAACCGATCCGCTGGATCAAAGTACCCGATTGCTGCCCTTGGGTCTGCTGGGTGCATTGGGCCTGTTGCTGGTCAAGGATCCCTACCAGTGGGTCTTTCTGCTTTTCCCCTACACGCTGATGTACCGGGTCGATCCGGTCTATTGGGCCCTGGGTGGTTTGGTGATCTTGCTGCTGATGGTGGACATGTTCCAGGCCGGCACGGGCCTGCGCCTGACCCGATTCGATCGGCGGCTGCTGGGCATCGTGCTGGGAGCCGGCCTGCTGGGGGTGTTTTCCTCGCCGGACAAGCCCGAGGCCCTGTTCATGTACTTTGAAACCTACCTCCTGCCCCTGGCCTTCTACATGGCCATTGTCCGCTCACCACGCGGGGGGGAATACGTCCGCAGCCTAATCCTGCATGGAGTGATCGCCTTCGCCATCATCGGCTTGGGCAGCCTGTACGTGAAAATCACCCAGCCGTGGATTCCCCGCCCCGGAGGCTTCTTCAACATGTATCCCACCATGATCGGGCAGACGGCGGCGGCCGTGTTGCCCTTCTGTTATGCGCGGTTGGCCCGGGCCTGGAACCCGCGCGACGTTGTGCTGCTCGCGCTTGTCTTTTTGGCCATGTTGTTGACCAACACACGCATGGCGGTATTAACCACCGTGCTGGGTCTGGCCCTCTATCCTGAGCTTTGGGCACGCTTGGCTCTGCCGGCCCTGGCCTTCGCGGCTGCCCGCACCTGGATGGTGGAACGGGGCTTCTTCAATCGGCTGGAACAGGTGTCCTCCGGACTGGAGGAAAGCGTGCTGGCCCGCTTCATCGGCTGGAAGGCCGCTCTTCAACTGATTGCGGCCCATCCCTGGCTGGGCATCGGCTTTTCCCGGTTCCAGCACCTCTACGTGACCATCACCCCTTTCCCGATCATCCGTCTGCTACACGCCCACAACCTGCTGTTGAATACGTCGCTTGAGTTGGGCATTCCGGGCATGCTGGCCCTGCTGGGTTCCATCGGGGCCTTTCTGGGCCGGGCCGGCTGGCGCCTCTTCCGCAGCCTGAAGTCGGCCACCCGCTGGCAGCCGGAGCGCAAGGCCCTTATCGTTGCCTGCTTGGTCTTCCTGGGATCCGGGATGGTGGACTCGGTCTTTCTGTCGGCCAGCTGGACCATGCTCTTCTGGGCTTGGATGGGTGGAATCCGGCGCCTGGAGCTGGATGAGGAGCAAGCGGAGGGCGTGGCTCTGGACATCCGCTGATGGGCCTACGGCCCTGAGCACCGTTTAGGATGGGCGAGGTGCGGCACGCGGGCACCAGAGAACAAGGCAAGGACAGAAGCGAGGTACGCATGTCTCCGCGAGTGGTGAGAGTGGCCTGTCGTCTCTTGTACGCCGG
>DYSB01000168.1:0-2682 GCA_020726405.1 Acetofilamentum sp.
CGCACCTCCGCGCCGCTCTCTGTGCTTAGCACGTTGACATGCAGATTGCCATCCCCCAGGTGACCGTAAGCCAACAAGGTAAGGCCGGCCTCGGCTCCCATCCGGTGGCAATCCGCCAAACACTCCTCCAGCCGGTCCAGCGGCACGGCGATGTCCTCGGAGAGCTTCTGGGCAAACCGTTCCCGCGTGGTGGAGGACAGGCGCCGCCGCACGTCCCAGAGACGTTCACGTTTCTCGCCGCCCTCGGCGCTCAGCACATCCAGCGCGCCCTCCTCCAGACAGAGCCCGCCCAGCCGCTCGGCCTCGCGCTCGGCGGACTCGGGCTCGCCGTCGCTCTCCAATAGCAGCACGGCCCGACACTCCGCCGGCAGGCGCAGGGGCAGCCGCTCGCGGACCAGTTCCAGAGCGCGTTCGTCCATGAATTCCAGCGCGCTGGGAGTCAGTCCGGCCAGTTGGATGCGTCCGGCCAGCCGGGCGGCCGTGGCCGTGTCGGGCAGCAGGGCCAACAGCGTGCGCGTGCAGCGCGGCCGGGGCAGCAGGCGCAAGACCAGCTTGGTCAGCACGGCCAGGGTGCCCTCGCTGCCGATGAGCAGGTCGCGCAGGCTGTAGCCCACCACGCCCTTGCGCGTGCGCGTGCCGCAGGAGATCCACTCGCCCGAGGGCAGGACGGCCTCCAGTTGCAACACGTAGTTGCGCGTGACGCCATACTTCACGCAGCGCGGGCCGCCGGCGTCCTCGGCCACGTTGCCGCCCAGGCTGCAGGATTCCCACGAGGCGGGATCCGGTGGGTAGAACAGTCCGTGCCGGCCGGCGGCCTCCTGCAGGGCCAGGTTGAGCACGCCAGGCTCCACCACGGCGAAGCGGTTGAGCGGGTCGAGTTCGAGGATCCGGTTGAAGCGGCTCATGGAGAGGATGACGCCGCCCCGAGTGGCCAGCGCGCCGCCCGACAGGCCGGTGCCGGCGCCGCGGGGTGTTACGGGAACGAGGTGGCGGTTGGCCCAGCGCAGCAGCTCCTGGATCTGCTCCACGCGCTCGGGCTCCACCACCAGCTCGGGCAGGTGGGGAATCTTCAGTTCGTCAGCGGCGTAGGCCTCCCGGCGCCCGTCCAGGATGAGCGAGGCCGCTCCCACGGCGGCCTCCAGTTCACGCAGCTGTTCCTGTGTCAGCATCATCGCTCCACACCAATACCTCACCACGAAGCTCACGAAGACCGAAGAAGAGCACGAAGTCAAGTGATATGGAATCCACTCGCGTGGCCCGTGAAGGGTGATGGATCCAAAATCCCTTCCTCGATCCTCTTCGTGCTCTTCGGATCTCTTCCCGTGCGTCGAATAGAGACGTGCTCAGCAAGCAGGCTACTTAACAGGCTCCGACTTCGTGGCCTTCGTCTTTCTACCCGTGCTTCGTGTCCGTTTTTGAGCCGGCGCTGGAGCGAACTCGTCCTGGTACTGCCGGTGGAGGTGGCGGATCAGGTCCTCCTCGCAGCGGCCCAGGTTGTGCTCCCGGCGGCCCTTGACGATGTGTGCCGTGGCGATGGCCTTCTCCAGCTCATAGGGCGTGATCCCGTCCTGGGGACCGCCCCAGCTGAAGGGCGGCACCTCCTTGGGGGGAAAGCCGCCGCCCCAGATGTTGGCAAACACGCCCACCACCGTGCCTGTGTTGAACATGGTGTTGATGCCGCACTTGGCGTGGTCACCCATTAAGAGGCCCACGTAGCGCTCGCCCGTCTCCACCTGGCGGCCCAGCATCTGCACGCTGACCTGGCCGTAGTTGTTCTTCAAGTCGCTGTTGTTGGTGTCCGCGCCCAGGTTGGTCCACTCGCCCAGATAGGCGTGGCCCAGGAAACCGTCGTGCTGCTTGTTGGCATAGCCCTGCAGAATGGATTCCGCCACTTCGCCGGCCACGCGGCTGACCGGGCCCAGGTGGTTGCCGCCCAGCAAGCGCGTGCCGGGCTTCAGGCGCGAGTTCTCGCCGATGAAGGCCGGACCTTCCACCACGCAGAAGGGCGCCAGACTGACGCCGCTCTCGATGACGATGGGGCCCTTGCTGGCGTCCAGCACGCAGTAAGGCGCGATGGTCGCCCCGGCCTCGATGTGGATGCGCTCGCTGCCGATCAGGCGCACGCTCAGGTCCACGCTCTCCGGCGGTGCCGTGCGGCCCTCGGCCTGCAGGCGGGCCTCCAGGAAGGGGAAGTCCGCCGCCGCGGCCGCGGGCAGTTCGTGGATCAACTCCCAGAGATGCTCGGCCAGCCGCATGCCAGCCGGGGCCTCCACCACGTCCAACTCGGGCCCGCCACCGTCCAGATCCGCCAGCTCCGCGGCGTCCAACCGGGTGGCCAACAGCACGTCGTCCAACAACATGCCCGTGCCGGGCTCCAATGAGAGCACGGCCTCGGCGTCCAGCTCCAGCAGCCGGCCGTTGACCATCAGGATGTCCTCGCCCTCCAGCAGCTCGGGCTGGGGCAGCCCCAGCCGCGCGGCCACCTTCTGCAGCGGGCCACGGCACAGGCCGCCCTCGGCCTTGAGACCCAGGCGCCACTCGATGCGCTGGCGCAGCGTGCCCAGCCCCGTGCGCAACTCCCAGACGGGACGCATTTCCGTCAGCGGATAGAAGGCCCGCGCCTGCGGGTCCTCGAAGAGGATCAGTCTCATGACTCGTCCGATTTCTGCAGCAGCTCGACCA
>DYSB01000168.1:2692-6484 GCA_020726405.1 Acetofilamentum sp.
TGGACGCTCACGGTGTCCAGGGCCTTCTCCCGCTCCAGCAGCTCGACCAGCCGGTCCAGCTCCTCGCGGGTGGAATAATCAATGCGGATCTGGCCGCGGTTACGGTTGGGACTGATCTGCACACGGGCCCCCAGGTTGCCGCTCAGACTCTCCTCCGCCTGCAGGATGTCGAAGGGCTTGACCACCGCCGGCTTGGGCGCGGATTCGCGGTGCTGGCGGATGGCCTCCTCCAGCTGGCGCACGGACAGATCGCGCTTCACGGCCAGCTGCCAGAAGCGCACCTTCTCGTCGTCGGCGACCAGGCCCAGCAGGACCTTGGCATGGCCGAAGGAGATCTTGCCCTCCTTCAGGCTGACCTTGATCACCGTGGGCAGCTTGTGCAGGCGCAGCAGGTTGGTCACCGCCGGCCGGCTCATGCCCAGGGTCTGGCCCAGTTCCTCCTGGGTCATCCCGTGTTCTTCGATGAGCATGCGGAAGCCCGCCGCCAGATCCAGCGGATGCAGATCCTCGCGCTGGATGTTCTCCAGCAGCGCCAAGCGCATCAGTTCGGCCTCGTCCGGCCGGGGCCGCACGATGGCCGGCAGGCTGCGCAAGCCCGCCAGCTGGCAGGCCCGCCAGCGTCGTTCGCCGGCGATCAACGTGTAAAGGCCGCCGTCTTCATAGACCAGCACCGGCTGCAGCACGCCATTGACCCGGATGGACTGGGCCAGGTCCTCCAGGTCGGCGGGCTCGAAATCCCGACGGGGCTGGTGGCGATTGCGGTTGATCAGCTCCAGCGGCAGCTGGTGGATGCGGGCGCCCTCGTCGGCGCCGGCCGGACCGGCAGCGGGCGGCGGGGCGTCCGGCTTGTGGATCAGGGCCGAGAGCCCCTTACCCAGCGGTTTGGACCGATTCATCAAGGATCTCCTGGGCCAGGGCGATGTAGTTCTGGCTGCCCGGGCTGCCGGCGTCGTACAGCAGGATGGGCTTCCCGTGGCTGGGCGCTTCGCCCAGCTTGACGTTGCGCCGGATGATGCTCTTGTACATGCGATCGCCGAAGTGGTTCTCCACCTCCTGGCGCACCATGTTGCAGAGGTTGAGCCGGCTGTCGTACATGGTGAGCAGCACGCCGCGCACGATGAGCCTGGGGTTGAGGCTCTCCCGCACCAGCTCGATGGTGTTGAGCAGTTGGGAGAGGCCCTCTAGGGCATAGTACTCGGCCTGGATGGGGACGATCACTCCGTCGGCTGCGCACAAGGTGTTGACGGTCAACAGGCTCAGCGAGGGCGGACAGTCGATCAGGATGTATTCGTAGTCCGCAGCCAGCAGAGCCAGGGCCTTCTTGAGGCGGTACTCGCGGCCCATGGCCGCCACCAGTTCCACTTCCGCGCCCACCAGCCGCATGTGGCTGGGCAGAACGTCCAGGCCCTCGATCTGGGTGGGGGAAATGGCCTCGCGCACGGCGCCCGGGTCCAGCAGGACCTCGTAGATGCTGGGCCGGGATTCGTCCCGCTCCAGGCCGATGCCGCTGGTGGCGTTGGCCTGCGGATCCATGTCCACCAGCAGCACGCGCCGTTCGGAGACGGCCAGGCAGGCGGAGAGGTTCACGGCGGTGGTGGTCTTGCCCACCCCGCCCTTTTGATTGGCGAAAGCGATGATGTCAGCCATGCGGGAATATAGGAAAGGGCGTGGCCCCCGGACCGTCTCCCCGGGCGAAAGCCGCGCAATTCCCGACCGGATGGCGCACCATCGTGGACCATCCACGGAGAAGTTCCTGCGTGCCGGCACGGTGAGACGGCTGTTCCTGCCGACTGTTGGATTTTGAACAACATCAGCCGTTCCATGCCGGGGCTAGTACAGCTCACCAGTCCCACTTCAGTCCGGCTGCGCCGGGGAAATGCGCAAATCAGAATGATGATCAGCAGGTTCAGTCCGAGCTGCCGGGACGCTCGAAGGATTGGCTTGTTCTTTGCTGAACACCCGTTCTTCAAGTGCCAATGGGGGAGTCGCGTACAGGTGTCCGCGGCTTCGGCACAGCAATCATTTTCATTTTTCAAACGGTGGAGTCATCCATGAAGACATTTCTCTGTCTGTCCCTGCTGGTGGGGCTGAGCACGATAGTCTTGGCCGACCAGGCCGCCGACCTGAAGGCCGGCCTTGTATCTGCCAACCGTTCCTTCCTCAGCGTCTCCAACGGCGCCGTGGTGGTGCACGTCAATGAAAACCCGGACGAGAACGGCGGCCGCTTCACCATCGGCACCGCCGCCGGCCAGTACCTGCTCTACGGCCACGGGTACGATCCCGGCACCTCCTGGGTCAAGCTGAGCGTGGACGGCGTGGAGTCGGCGCTGGGCATTCCGGAGGCCCCGTACGTGAGCGGCGACGGCATCGTCACGCGCTGGACCCTGGGCGACATCCGGCTGGTCCAGACCCTGACCCCGGTCCTCGTGGGCGGCCAGGGCACGGTGCGCATCGAGTTTGACGTGGAAAACCTGGGCGGCGTGGCCCACGACGTGGGCGTCCTGCTGCAGATGGACACCATGGTCAACGGGAACGACGCGGCCCCCATCTCCACCAGCGCCGGCTACGCGGCCATCGAGACCTGCTTCACGGGCCTCGACGTGCCCAACAGTTGGCAGGCCTTCGAGGAAGGCCCGAACCAGGATCCCTCCCTGCTGGTGGGCTGCGGCATCTTGAACGGCTTCGGCGCCACGCTGCCGGACCGCTTCGCCGTGGGCCGCTGGAGCTGGTTCTACGGCGCGGGCTTCGGCTACGAGTGCGAGCCCGTCGGCTACGGCGACAGCGCCGTGCTGCTCTGGTGGTCCGCCTTGAATCTGGCCCCCGCGGCCACGGACCACTTCCAGACCTACTACGGCACCTGCGTCGAGTACACCCAGCCCGGCGACCTGAGCCTGAGCCTGACCGGCAGCCAGGGCCTGTCTTGCGACAACGGCGAAATCAATCCCAACCCCTTCGACGTGAACCTGCTGGTCACCAACACGGGCGCCCAGCCCTGTTACGCCGTGATGGCCAACGTGACGACCAACGCCGGCCTGACGGGCGGCGGCCTGCTGCCGGTGGGTGACCTGTATCCCGGCCAGACCATCCAGGTGGGCTTCTTCCTGTCGGCCCTGGACGAGTTCTGCGGCGGCTACGGCTACTTCAACATTGATGTCTTCTCCGAAACCTGCCCGACCAACAACATCTCGCGCGAACTCTCCATCCCCTGCTGCGAAGTGGTGGGCGCGGAGGATCTGCCCGTGGCCTACGGCTTGGGCGCCAACTACCCGAACCCCTTCAATCCGGCCACCACGCTCTCCTTCAGCATGGCGGAGACGGGCCAGGCCACGCTGTCCGTGCACAACCTGGCCGGCGAGACCGTCGCCACCCTGTGGAACGGCTTGGCCCAGCGCGGCACGCATGAGGTGGTCTTCGATGCCGCGGCGCTGCCCAGCGGCCTGTACCTCTACACGCTGACCAGCGCGCAAGGAGTGCAAACCCGCAAAATGGTCCTGGCCAAGTAAAGCCCGACCGCGGGCCCGACCACCTCGATCCTGAGCGCCCCGGCCTTCCCGCCGGGGCGCTTTTTCGTGCCCTACCCGCTCCCGCGTCTCGTGAGGGGCTGGTTCAGCCGGAAGACACCAATCCCACCCACACAAAGGAATTCCCGATTACGTAGCATCGTCAGCGTCTGAAATGGTTGCTGATCATGGTCAATGAGATGGCGTGTCCCACCCCGGGCCGATCTTCGTGATGAGTTCACGAAAGGAGCCCGTCATGCCGTCCTCACTCAGTCTCCAGTTTCAGAAGGGT
>DYSB01000017.1 GCA_020726405.1 Acetofilamentum sp.
GAAGCCCGCCAATCCGCCACCGTCAGGCAGGTCGCCTGATGTCTAAAACCGTGTCGCGAAAACCGGGGACGACACACCTTGACCCGTCCAGCCTTGATTTCCTTCCCGCCAGTGGCTACACTGTTGCGCTTCCGATGGAGGAATAGACCTAACTGGTAAGGCAGCGGTCTTGAAAACCGCCGGGCTTCGGCCCTTGGGGGTTCGAGTCCCCCTTCCTCCGGTTCCTCCATTGGGCGCGCACATCCATGGAGAGGTGGCAGAGTGGTCGAATGCGCTCGCCTGCTAAGTGAGTAACGGTTAACCCCGTTCGAGGGTTCGAATCCCTCCCTCTCCGTCCCACGAAAAAGGCCCGCGAAAGCGGGCCTTTTTCGTGGGCGGAGAGGAATCTGTCAGGCCCGCGCTTAGCGGGCCCTTCCTTAGGGTAGCGCTTGCGCTTTCCAGAAGGGCAGCTATGATCTCTTCCCGGACCAGGTGCCAGGACCTGAAGTCGCGAAACCGAGTGCCGCCTGCGACGACCTGGGCGACTTCCTGCAGATCGATGGCGACCGCCTGTCGGCAACCCTGACCGCACAGGGCTATTACACGCTGGGGACCACGGCGGGACTCGCGGCCGGAGGGCTGGACAACAATGAGCCCCTCAGCTACGGACATCCCTACGCCCGCTGCTCCTTCCCGGAACTGTCCATCGACGGCCAACGCCGCAGTCTGCACCAGTGGCTCTTTCCACGGAGCAGCGTTCTGCAGGCCTTCGGCGACACGCTGCTGCACGTGAGCGCCGGCGACCCCGTTGGAGTCCGTGTCGCGTTCCCCATCCGGCTTCGAGACGAGGTCGCACGCCTGGAATGGTCCCTCGCCAACCTGGACAGCCTGCCCCATCAAGTGGGTGCCGACCTGGTCTTTGATCCCGCGCTGGGAGCCTGGGGAGACGGGTACGCGGAAACCCAGGGGCTCTGGTTCGATGACAGCCAGTCCATGGCCGGAACGGACGCCGACGGGCTGCTGCTGCACGAACGTCGGGAAGCACCCTTGGGCATGGGGCTGACGATCCGTCTGGTGGGCGAGGCCCCGGATTCGCTCCGGCTCGCCAACTGGGTCGACACCGTCGTCGGGGGAGCACCAGCCACGCTGGACCTCTACGACCTGGCTCTGTGCTTCCAGTGGGCGGAGCGCACGCTGGCCCCGGGGGATTCGCTGGTGGCGGCACTCGACCTGGCCTTGCTGGAGCCGGACTTCCCGCCGGGGCTGTTCCTGCGGGCGGATCTGCCCGGCGCCCTGTCCATCGAGTAGAACCAGCTGTTCCCGCGCCACTATGATGCGCCGGTGCGCCTCTACAACAACGGAGCCGCGCCTCTTCAGGGCGGCGGCTTGACACTGGCCGGCGACGAGTGGGTGCCGGCCTGGAGCGGCCCGGACACGCTGGACCTGGCCCCCGGCGGGATTCTGCTCACAGCGGCGGAGCTGAGCTTTCCCGAGAACTATCAGGACCGGCTGGTCTCGCTCCAGTTGAGCTGCGTGGGACCAGCGGGACAGGATCAACTGCGGCGGCGCCTGCACGTGCCCGCCGCACCGTTCTCCAATGAAGGACTGACGCTGGATGTGGATTCCTTGTCCAGCGCCGGCTTTCCCCAGGTCGAGCTGTTCTTCCGCGCCCGGGTGGAGGAGACCGGTCGGCTGCTCTCGGACCTTGGACCCGAGAACATCTGGCTGAGCGACGATGGGGCGCCGGTGTCCGCCTTCACTCTCGAAGAGACGGAGACCCAGCTGTTGGACCTGGTCTTCGTGCTGGACGTGACAGGCAGCATGAGCGGAGAGATCGCCGGCGTCCGCAACCACGTGATCGAGTTCGCCGATTCGCTGGTGGAGCAGGGCGTCGACTTCCGTCTGGGCATGGTGACCTTCCTGGACGAGGTGGAGAACGTCTACCCCTTCACGGACGATGCGACGCTCTTCCAAACCTGGGTCGCCGAGCAATACGCGCACGGTGGCGGCGACGGACCGGAGAACTCGCTGCAGGCCCTGGCCACCGCGGCGGGCATGCAATGGCGGGACCAGGCCAGCCGGGTCTTCCCTGCTCGGCAGCCCCAATCCCTTCAACCCGAGCACCACCCTGATCCTTTCCAACCCGGAGCGCCGGGCGGTGGAGTTGCGCGCGTTCAACCTGCTGGGGCAACAGGTGCTGGCCCGCGGCTTCGCGGCCGGACAGGAGTCGATCCGCTTTGTCTGGTCCGCCCGGGACGACGCCGGCAAGCCGCTCTCCAGCGGGCCTTACGTCTTCGAAGCGCGCCTGCTCGGAGATGAGGGAATGCCCGAGCGGCGTTTGGTCACCCGCGTCTTGTACGCCAAGTAAGGAGAATCGGCATGCGCCACATCTACCTGCTCATGCTGCTGCTTGTGTTCGGGAACGGGTGGGCCGACGGCCTGATGATGCCCGACAACGACCGGTACCCCCTCGACTTCCTGCGCAAGCGCGGCACCGACATCGCAGTTGAGATTGACGGTCTGGTGGCTCGGACGACAGTGTACGTGGAGTTCGAGAACGAGTGGAACGAAGCCGTCGACGCGGAATTCTCCTTTCCGCTGCCGCCGGCCGCCCGCGCCACCCAGATCCTCTACACGCGGGGCGACTCGACCTTCCAGGCCATCCTGCGCGTGCTCCCCCAGTCGACCAATCCCGGCGAGGGCGAAGGCGGAGTCGCGGCCGAGGTCACCCAGTACATTGGCAGCAACGGCCTGAAATTGCGGCTGGAGGAGATCGAACCCGGCGTCGTGCAGCAGATCCAGCTCTCGTACATCGAATGGCTGGACTTTCACCGGGGCGAATGTCACTACCACTATCCGCTGGCCACCGAGGATTTCGTCCCGCATCCCGTCGATCACGTGAGTTTCCGCGCCACCATCCGCACCGACCGATCCGTGGAAGACATCCAGCTGTCGCCCTTCGCGGGGAGCCTGCTCTATGCCGAAACACCGGCGGGCATCCAACTGGAGGCCCAGGGTGCGCTGGTCTGGCTGGCCGAGGAGCTGGACTTGAGGTTCCAAGTGGAAGACCGGCCGTTCTCCATCGACCACTACTCGGCCGCGTGCGACACCATGGACGGGCACTTTGTCGTTGCCCTGCGACCGCGCAACGGCATTTCGCCGGCGGAGGTCCCGCCGCGCGCCGTCGTCTTCCTGCGCAACAACTCCAGCACCATGAGCGGCACCAAGCTCGAGGAGAGCAAGGCGGCGATCGCGCAAGCCTTGAGCCACCTGGGCTCCCAGGACAGCTTCACGCTGATTCCGTTTGATTACTGGCCCGACCCTTGGGCCTTGGGCATGGTGTCCGCCAGCCCGGATCACGTCCAGTTGGCAATGGACTTCCTGACACGGTGCAGGGCAGCGGGGGCTGCCGCATGGACCGTGCGTTGCCGGTCGCCTTCGATGCCTTCGAAACGGGCCCGGGCAGCAAGCTGATCCTGTTGTTCTCCGATGGACGTTCGCCGCTGGATCCCGTGGCCATCTCCCTGCTGAATGACGAGCAAGCCAGCGTGTTCCCGGTTGCCATCGGCGACAACGTGGATCGCGCCAAGCTGGAGATGCTGGCCATCCTCAACCGTGGATTCGCCACCTGGATGGACGAGGATGAGGACCTGGCGGCGGCCATGTCCCAGTTGGTCGAGGGACTGTCCGAACCCTGGCTGGTGGAGCCGGAGCTGGCCTTGGACCAAGGGAACCTGCACACTGTCTTTCCCGGCCGGCTGCCCACCTTGTTCGCCGGATCCTTCGCCAGGCTGGCGGGACGATACCGGCAGGCCGGGTCGACCAGCGCCGTTCTGACGGGCGAGAGTGCCGGGGGCGGGCTGAGTCTGGACCTGGCGCTCCAACTGCGTGAGGACCGGGTGCAGCGGTTCGCGGAGCGGCTCTGGGCCCGCGAAGCCATTGATGAGCTGGAGCGGGAAATCGCCGTCTACGGCCCCCAGGACCAACTGCGCGACAGCCTGATCACCCTGAGCCTGGGCTATGGCATCCGCTGTCGCTACACGTCCTATTTCGCCGACTACGAGACCCTGCCGGATTCGAGCGAGGTGGCACTGGACCCCGGCCCCGAGCGGCCGCGTTCCTTCATCCGCGATTGCTACCCGAACCCCTTCAACCCCACCACCACCCTGCGCATCCACATCCATCCGGCGGACGCCGGCCAGGTGGCCATGCTGCGCGTCTACAACCTGCTCGGACAGCTGATCAACGTCATGGATCTGGGTCGGCTTGGTGCGGGCAGTCACGACATCCTCGTGCGGGCCGTGGATCACCGGGGCGTGGAACTCGCCTCCGGCGTGTACGTCATCCAGTTGACACTGGGGCGGGAGATCATCAGCGCCATCCAGGTCACCTTGAGACGTTGAGCTGACAGGTGGGCGCGAGTGGAGCGAATATGAAGCGAAGAGGCCCGTGCGCGGGCCTCTTCCATGAGGGGCGGTGGATCCGGCCCGTGGCGTGTGGATCTGCGACACCCTGACGGTCTGGACGAGTGAAGTTGACGAGGCAGTCGGCTACGACTTGGTCTCTTTCCGTTTCGGTTGGCCGGCCTCCGCGCCCCGCCATTCCTGCCAGGCCTCCCGCACCAGCGCATCGGCCAGTCCCATCCGGGGCGCCAGGATGAAGCGGGCGCCGGCGGCTTCCATGCACTGGAGGTAGATGCGCAGGGCGTGGGGGAAGACGTCCGCGCGATCCGGCCGCAGTCCCAGCTTCAGGATGCGCTGCTCGACGGAGAAGGGTTCGACCTTTTCCAACATGCTGCGCACCTGGTCGACCTTGATGGGCTCCGTCTCCTCGCGCCGCAGCAGGCTGGCCAACTTGTTGATGTTGCCGCCGCTGCCCACGCAGACCGGGGTCAGTCCCTTGCAGCAGCCTGCCAGCCAGTTGGACAGCTGGATCCAGTCGTGCGGGTCCACTTCGCCCGCCAACAGGCGAACGGTGCCCAGGGGCCACGATTGGCTGGCAACCACCTTGCCACTGCGCAGCAGAGTCAGTTCCGTGGAGCCGCCACCCACGTCCACATAGAGATAGGCTTCCGACTCCGGGTGCCAATCCAGCGGCTGGTTGCGCAGGAGCAATTCGGCCTCCCGCTGGCCGCTGATGATCTCCAGCTCGACGCCGGCCTCTTTCGCGATGCGCCGCAGGACCTCCGGGCCGTTCTCGATGCTGCGCAGGGCGGCTGTGGCGCAGCCCCGCCAGGTGACGGGCTCCCAGGCTTGCAAGAGCTGCCGGAATCCGGTCAAGGCCAGCACCAGCCGATCCACTGTGGCGGGCTGCAGACGGTGCGCGGAGAACGCCTCCATTCCCAGCCGCAGCGGCATGCGAATCAGCGAGACTTTGCGGAAGGTCGTCGCGCGCTTCTGCTCCAGCACTTGCATGAAGAGCAGGCGCATGGCATTCGATCCCACGTCGATGGCCGCCACGCGCCAGCCGGGTTCCTGCGCCTCAGGAAGAGTCATTTCGTGGCCTCTTGCCTGCTGTGCAGCGCCTGATTGAGACGGGCGATCTCCGTCTGGACCCGTGGTCCGTCACCGGTCGGATGACGTCGCAGGTTGGACTGCTGGTCGTCGTACTTCCGCGCGGATCCCTGGTCCTCCCAGTACAAGTTCATCACCTGGCCCAGGTAGGCGCAGATGCCGGGATCATAGACCGGTGCGAAGACTTCCACCCGTCGATCCAGATTGCGCGGCAGCATGTCGCCGCTGCCCAGGTAGAACTGCGGCTTCTTGGGATGGTCGATGCGAATCACCCGGCTGTGCTCCAGGTAGCGATCGATGACCGCCATGGCCTGGATGCGGTTGTCCAGCCGGTATCCATCGGGCTTCAGGGCCAACATGCCGCGCACGTTGAGGCGCAGTGTCACACCGGCGGCGGCGGCGGCGTAGAGGCGGTCGATCAGGCGGTGGTCGGCCAGGTTGTTCATCTTGATGTCGATCCGCGCCCGCTGCCCGGCGGCGGCCCGCGCACTCTCCTGCTTGATGAGCTTCTCCAGGCGCTCCCGGGCCGTCCAGGGACTGACGAGCAGGTGATTGAACTGCACCTGCAGATAGGTCTTGTGGAAATAGGCGAAGAGCTGCGCCACTTCCCGTGTGATACGCAGATCGGCCGTCAGCAGGAGCATGTCCTCAAAGACCGCCGCCGTGTCCTCGTTGAAGTTTCCAGTTCCCACGCCGGCATACAAGCGCCGCTCTTTTCCCTCGCTGCGTTCGATGAGCAGGAGCTTGCTGTGCACCTTGAGACCGGGCACGCCGAACACCACATCCACTCCCTCGTCACGCAGCTTCTCGGCCCAGCGCAGATTGTCCTGCTCGTTGAAGCGGGCCTGCAGCTCCACCACGGCCGTCACCTGCTTGCCGTTGCGCCGCGCCGAGACCAGCGCGCGGACCACATCGGACGTGCGGGCGACGCGGTAGAGGGTCATGCGGATGGCCGTCACCTTGGGATCCAGGGCCGCCTCGCGCAGCAGGTCGACAAACTGGCTGAACGGGTTGTAGGGCACGTGCAGGAGCATGTCGCGCCGGCGGATGGCGGCCAACAGGGAGCCATCGGCGGGCAGGTCCCGATGGTGGGTGACCAGGGAGGGCGGATAGTGCAGACGGCGACCACCCATCTGGGGAAAGGAGAGGAAGTCGCTGCGCTTGTGGATGCGGCCACCCGGCAGCAGCGCGTCCCGCCGGCTGATGCCCAGTTTGATCACCAGCAGGTCCAGCAGACCCTTGGGCATGGCCGCGTCATAGAGAAAGCGGACGGTGGCGCCATGGGCGCGCTTCTTCAGGCTCGCCGCCAGCTTGGCGCTGTAGCTCAGGGCCAGATCGTCCTCCACGTCCAGTTCCGCGTCGCGCGTGATCTTGAAAGCCCAGGCTTCGGTGCGCTCGGGCTGGAACAGGGCGAAGACCTCTGGCAGCATCAACCGGACGATGTCGTCCAGCAGGATCACGTTGCGTTGCCGCCCCACGCCGGGCAGGACCAGAAAGCGCGGCAAGTTCGCCGGCAGGTCGATGAGACCGTGCCGCACGCGGCCCCGCGGGCCTTCCAGCACCCGCACCGCCAGATAGACCTTGCGCTCGTCCAGTTCGACCAGCCGTCCGCGGCGACCCAGCAGCATGGGGCTCAGCTCGGAGCGGACATGGCGGCGGAAATGCTCGCGCACGAAGTCGGCCTGGTCGGAATTAAGGCCCTCATGGCCCACCAGCTGGATGCCGGCCCGGCCCAGGTCCTCCAGCACGCCCTGGAAGACCTCGTCATACTCCTGATTCAGCTCGAGCACGCGCTGGCGCACCTGTTCCAGCACCACTGCCGGGTCGTGCCCGACCAGCTTGATGGCCTTCGCGCCCAGGCGGGTCAGGCGTTTCAGGGACGCCACTTTCACGCGGAAGAACTCGTCCATGTTGCTGGAGGCGATGCCCAGGAAGCGCAGGCGCTCCACCAGTGGAACCCGTGGATTGCGCGCTTCCTGCAGCACCCGCTGGTTGAAGGCCAGCCAGCTCAATTCCTTGGGAATGAAGCGGTCGTCGTCCTGCTTCTTCATGGCTACTCCGATTCGTTGCACGAAAGAAGCCGCACATGTGTTAGGGACGTGTTGAATCTACCGCAACTCGCGATGTCCCCCCAGGGTCGATCCAGGGCCGCCCACGCCCGCCACCCGGCCCACCACCGCACGGCTGGATCCAGGTTCCACCCGTCATCCACGGCTATCCGCGCTCTCCCGGTGGGCGGATGGCTGGGCGGCAGCCACTATCTTCAGCGCCATGAACCCGGCATTCTCCGACACAGCTGCCAACCCGCATAGCACGCGTTCCGCGACATCCGCAGGAGGGCGGGTGGTGGCGCGCGCCCTGGCCACGCATCCCCGCCTGCTCCTGCTGGACGAACCCTTCGCCGCCCTCGACGAGATCACGCGCCAGCGCCTGAACGAGGATCTGCTCGTCCTCTGGGAGCGTGAGCGCTGGACCAGCCTGTTCGTCACCCACAATGTGCTCGAGGCGGTCTTCCTCAGCCAGCGCGTCCATGTCCTGAGCGCCCGTCCGGGCCGCGTGGCCGCCACCTTCGAGATTCCCTTCCCCTATCCGCGCGCGGCCGGACTGCGGGCCCAGCCGGAGTTCGCGCGGCTGGGCGGCGCCATCAGCCAGGCGCTGCGCGAGGCCTCGGCGTGATCCGGCGCTGGCTGCCCCCGCTCCTCGTGCTCGCGGGGGGTCTGGTCCTTTGGGAGGGCCTGGTGCTGGCCTTCCGCCTGCCCGTGTACCTGCTGCCCGCCCCGCATCAAGTGGCCTTGGCGGCGGTCCGGCATGCGCCCGCGCTGCTCAGCGCCACGGCCTGGACCTCGCTGGCGGCGGCGGGCGGCTTCCTGCTCAGCATGTCCCTGGGCCTGCTGATCGCCCTGCTCTTCTCCCAGTCGGAGACCCTGCGCCGCGGCTGCTATCCCTACGCCATCTTCCTGCAGACCGTCCCCATTGTCGCCGTCGCGCCGCTGATATCATCTGGTTCGGCACCGGCATGGGCAGCGTTGTGCTGGTCTCCTTCATCATCAGTCTGTTTCCGGTGATCACCAACGGCACGACCGGCCTGCTGCGGGTGGATCCCGCGCTGCTCGACCTGTTCCGTCTCTACCGGGCCTCGCGCCTGGACGTGTGCTGCGTCTGCGCCTGCCGCACGCCGTGCCCTATCTGGTCTCGGCGGCGCGGATCTCCAGCGGCCTGTCGGTGATCGGCGCCATCGTCGGCGAAATCTTCGCGGGCTACGGCTCGGGCCGCCAGGGCCTGGGCTACCTGATCACCCTGACTTCCGGACAACTCAAGACCGAGTACCTCTTCGCCTGCGTACTGGCCTCAGCCGGCCTCGGGCTGGTGATCTTCTGGTCGGTGGGCCTGGTGGGCGCCACGGTGTTGCGCAAATGGCAGGAGCAGGAACGATGACTCACACCCTGAGACGCTGGACGGGCGTGCTGGCGGCCCTTGTCCTGGCAAGCCTGGCGGGCTGCGGCCAGCCCCAGCCGGCGGGCGGGCGCGATCACGTCCGCATCGCGCTGAACTGGTTCCCGGAGCCCGAGCACGGCGGCTTCTACGCGGCCCTGGTGCACGGCTACTACCAGGAGGCGGGCTTGGACGTGGAGATCCTCCCCGGCGGACCGGACGTGCCGCTGCTCCAGCGGGTGGCCGCGGGCCAGGCGACCTTCGGCGTGGAGAACGCCGACCTCATCCTGATCGGGCGCGCGGCGGGCGTCGCCGTGCAGAGCGTGATGGCGCCGATCCAGGTGAGCCCGCGCTGCATCATGGTCCATGAGGAATCCGGCATCACGCGCCTGGAGGACCTGCGTGACATGACCCTGGCCATGTCGCCCCAGAACCCCTTCTACCACTACCTGCTGCGCCACGTGCCGCCGACGGGCGTGACCGTGGTGCCCTACCCCGGCAGCGTGGCGCGCTTCCTGGTGGACATGGACTACGGCCAGCAGGGCTACGTGCTCAGCGAGCCGCTGCTGGCGCGGCGCGAGGGGGCCCGGCCGCGCAGCCTGCTGCTCTCGGAGATCGGTTTCAATCCCTACACCAGCACGCTGTTCTGCACCGACGAGCTGGCGCCCGCTGCCCGGGCGCTGGTGGCCGAGCTGATGGCCGCGCCCGTGGGCCGCTTCACTCTGCCCGAAGTCTTGCCGGAGTGGCGGGAGGTGGCCGCCGCCGCCCTCGCTTGGCGCCCTGCTGCAGCGCCGGAACGAGGCGTGTGGATCCGTGATACGCTGGCCTGCCTGGACGGCGTGAGCCGCCACTTCTTCTGTCGCCTGCCCGTGGGCTACGATCCCCAACTCCCCGCGCCCCTGCTGCTGGACATGCACGGCGGCGTGTCACGGGAGAAGTTGCCGGATTTGGGCGACGGGGACTTCCCGGAGGGCTACCTGAGCCAGTGGGCCACGGAGCGCGGCATGATCCTGGTCGTGCCCACGGGCCAGCGGGGCGCTGCCTGGTGGGACGAGACCGGAGCGCGGCACGTGCTGCACATCCTGCGCGTGCTCAAGAGCCGGCTGGCCGTGGATCACGAGCGCGTCTTTGTCACCGGCTTCTCCGACGGTGGCAGCGGCAGCTACTTTCTGGCGCAGTTCCACCCCACGGATTTCGCCGCCTTCCTGCCCCAGTGCGGCCACCCGGGCTGCGACAACTGGGGCGAGCCCAAGCGCCAAGCCTATTTCGTCAACCTGCGCAACCGGCCCGTCTACGCCATCAACAATGAAAAGGACGCGCTCTACCCCGCAGCGCGCATTCACGGCTACCTGCTGCCCGCCTGGGAGGCGGGCGCGGACTTGCGCTTCCACAGTTACCCGGACTACGGCCACCGCCCCGATTACTGGGAGGCGGAGCAGGAGCGCATGGGCGCCTTTCTGGACCGCACATCCCGCGATCCCCTGCGCTCCCGGCTCACGCTGGAAGGCGCCGACCCCGTGCGCTGCGATTGGCTGGAGATCCTGGCAGTGGATTCGACGGGGCGCTTTCCCGGCGAGTGGACGGACTGGAACTCGCGCACGGTGAGCGACCGCGTGGTGCTGGGCTTCCAACCGGACGAGTCTTTCCAGGGGAAGGGTTACCGGGTGGCGACCGTGGTGGCGGATTCCACGCTGCCCGCCGCGCGCCTCGGGCTGCGGGCCGGCGACGTGGTCACGGCATTGGGCGCGCACAAGGTGGATAGTGAGCAGGCCTTCCGAGCCGCTGTGAGCCAATTCAAGGCCGGCGATCCCTTCACGCTGGAGCTCCTGCGCGAGGGCCGGCGCCTGCGGCTGTCCGACCATTTCAACCCGCCGCAGTTCGGCTGGCTGCACGATCGCACGCGCCCTTCGCTACGAGTGGAGGCCAGCCTGGCGGACAATCGCTTCGACTTGCGCGCCTCCGGCCCGGGCCGGGTGACGTTGTGGCTGGATCCCCAGGTCATCGACTTCAGCCGCGAGGTGACGGTCTTCCTGGAGGGCCGCGAGATCCTGCGCCACCGGCTGGAGCCGGATGCGCGCCTCCTGCTGGAGGAACTGGACCGCCAGCGCGATCCCACCCGGCTGGTGGCAGGCCGGCTGGAGATCGACCTGGAGGCGGCGCGGACCTGGTAGCCTGATTCACGGCTCACGGGCTGGGCTGGCCTTTCCGAATTCAATTTGATCGCAATGCGGATTTCAAACACGTAAAAATGACTTGGTCTTTCAAGGGCACAGCCGCACCTTGTTCAGCGCTCATTCCTCCCGCCCTGTCGAACCCTCTCGCTCTCCAGGACCGAAGGTGTGGACCGCCCAGGGGCCGCCCTGCCGCCGCTGGGCCTGCTCACCGTGGCGGCCTTGTTGCCCGCGGACTGGCCCAAGCGCCTGGTGGACCTAAACGTGCGCGGCCTGAGCGCCGAGGATCTGGCCTGGGCCGAAACCGTCTTCATCGGCGGGATGAGCGTCCAGGGACCCTCCGCCAAGTTGGCCATCCGCCATTGCCAGGCGGCCGGCCTGCGCGTGGTGGCCGGCGGGCCGCTCTTCACCATGGAGCCCGAGCGCTGGCCGGAGGTGGATCATTTGGTGCTGGGCGAAGCTGAACTCAGCCTGCCGCCCTTCCTGGCCGATCTGGCCGCCGGCAGCGCGCGCCACCTCTATGAGGCCGCGGGCCGCGCCGAGCTGGCCCAGTCCCCCGTGCCGCTCTGGGAGATGGCTGAGCTGGAGGACTACATGACCGCCAGCCTCCAGGTCACCCGCGGTTGTCCCTATGATTGCGATTTCTGAAACGTCACCGGACTGCTGGGGCGCCATCCGCGCCGCAAGACCACGGCCCAGGTGCTCCAGGAGCTGAACCTGCTCTGGGAGATGGGCTGGCGCAAGGGCGTGTTCTTCGTGGACGACAACTTCATCGGGCAGCGGCCCCTGGTGCTGCGGGAACTGATTCCCGCGTTGCTGGAGTGGCGCCGCGCCGGACCCGGCGGACGGCCGCGCCGGGGCATGCCCTTCAACACCCTGGTGAGCATCGATCTGGCCGACGACCCGGAGCTGCTGCGCGGGATGGTCCAGGTGGGCTTCGATGCCGTGTTCATCGGGCTGGAGACCACGGAGGAGGCAAGCCTGGCGGAGTGTCACAAGCGCCAGAACCTGGGCTGCGACCTGGGTGCCGACGTGCGCCGCATCCAGCGTGCCGGGCTCCAGGTCCAGGGCGGTTTCATCGTCGGTTTCGACCACGACGGGGCGGGGATCTTCAAGCGCCAGCTCGATTTCATCCAGCACAGCGGCATTGTGACGGCCATGGTGGGCCTGCTGCAGGCGCCGCCCGGCACGCGCCTGCACGAGCGCCTGAGCGCCGAGGGCCGGCTGACCGAGCGCGACTGGAGTGACAACGCCGACGGCGGCACCAACATCGTACCGCGAATGGATCTCTCCCTGCTGCGCGCGGGCTACTTCGCCCTGATGCGCCGGCTCTACACGCCCTCGGTCTACTACGCGCGGATCCGCGGCTTCCTGCACGAGTATCGCCCGGCCGGCGCGCGCGCGCCGCTGGACCGCGACCGGCTCACGGCCTTCCTGCGCAGCCTGTGGCGGCTGGGTATGCTGGGCCGGGAGCGCTTCCACTATTGGCGCCTGCTGCAGTGGACCCTGCTCCATCGCCCGCGCTCGCTGCAGATGGCTGTGACCCTGGCCATTTACGGCCGGCACTTCCGCCGGGTCTGCGAATTGCACCTCAAAGAATCGGCCGTCCCCTCGAACTGACGGGCCGGGCGGACTGGCCTGTCGGGCGGATTATCCCACCGTGGCCCCTCGCTCTGTGATCAAATGATGACACGATTCCAAATGACGGCGTCAAGTGGCGTCATTCTCGTTGTGCGTGCTGCCAATGGGAGAGACTGGTGGTGGAAATTCGTTGATGATCAACAAGAAATCCCGCAATCTGCACTTGGCACGCCCCTTGCTAACAGGGAGATCAAGGGCGCAACAAGGCGTTGCCCCGTGCTACCCCAAGTTTGGAGCCCACAATGAACATGTTCCGCACCTCTCTGCTGGCCCTGGGTTTGCTGGCGGGCAGTCTGACCGCCGATGCCGTTTGCAACCGGGTGCCCCAGGTGACCTTTGCCACAGACGGCACCCCGGAGGGCGTGATCGCCCTGGTGAGTTGGGAGGACTGTGATGGCGATTCCTGGCGCGTGTGCAGCAGGACGCCGCGCTACGTGGACAACGGCGAAGGCTGTATCCAGATCCTGCCGGCCTGCGACGTCTACCTGCAAAGCGGCTTCAGCGTGCGCCAGGGCGAGCCCACGCACTATGTGGTGCTGTGGCTGGACGGCCCCCACGCTGGCGAGCGGTACATCGTCGACATCATTTGGCCCTGAGCTCTCCATCATCCGGGCGGGGCTGCGGCTCCGCCCGGTGCTCTTTCTCCTTCATCGGGCGCTGAGGCGAGCAAGTCCTGAATCATCGTGGTTCCAACTACCAGGTTTTGAATTGACTTGCTTCCGCCATCTAACATGCCGTTCTTCCGGTTCGAGTCCATCGAGGAAGTCGGCATGGCAATTGTTGCGGATCCACCCAGCACTCCAGGCTTGGTCTTGTACCAGGAGCGTCGCTTCGCCGCGGCCCTGGCCCATTTGCATGATGAGGCGGCCGCGGCGGGGGACGGCAACCTGCGCGGGATCTTGCGCCTGGCGGAGGCCAATTGTCAGGTGCAGCTGGGGCGGCTGGAAGAGGCCACGGAGTTGTTCTTCCAGGTCTGGGCTGCTCGTCACGAGCTGATCAGCCGCGATCCCCTGCGCATCCAGTTCAACCTGGCCCTCTGTGCCCGGCGCATGGGCAACCTGGAGCAGGCGGTGCGCCATCTGGAACTGCTGATCCGCACGTGTCCACCCGCCAACCGGGAACTGTTGGGTCTGGCCTGGCGGGAACTGGCGGCCGTGTGGCGACCCCGGGATGCGCAGCGGGCACTGGAGTGCAGCCGCCGTTCCCTGGACGTGCTGCCGGCGCGCGAGGGTGGTCCCGCCCAACAGGTGGAGGAGTTGTCCGTGGCGTTCAGCACCGGAGATGATCCGGCCTTCGAGCGCCTGCTGCGTGCGGTGGACCTCGAGACGCTTAGTCCCGTTCAGCGCCGGCGGGTGGAGGCTTATCGCATCCAGCTGCTGGCCCGGGCCGGTCGCCACGGGGAGTTGGCCGAGCTCTACCGGAGCGAAGGCCAGGATTGGCCCGACGACGAGCACGCCGTGGATCTGTTGGCGGAAGTGGCGCGCTCCTTGCGCGAATTGGGCCGTCTGGAAGAGGCGCGCGCCTGCGCCCGTCGGGCCTGGGATGCGTACGGCCGGCTGGGACGGATCCAGGACCGCGAGTTGTTGCCGCTGGTGGAGGAATTGGCGCGGGGGCCGGAGGCCGGCCGCCTGCCCTTCGAGCAAATGCTGGAGTTCGGCATCCTGGGCGTCTCGCCGCCCATGCTGCGGCTGAAGAACCAGCTGCGTTGCATCCACACGGGCACACTGCCCGTGCTGATCACCGGCGCGACCGGCACGGGCAAGGAGCTGGCGGCGCGCAGTTTCGTCCAGCCGGGCCGGCCCTTCGTGGCCGTCAACTGTCGGGCCGTGCCCGCCGCGCTGATGAGCAGCCTGCTCTTCGGCCACGTCAAGGGCGCCTTCACCGGGGCCAGCCAGGAGACCAAGGGCTGGGTGCAGGAGGCCGAGGGCGGCGTGCTGTTCCTGGATGAGGTGGGGGACCTGCCCCTGGAAGTGCAGCCCCTGCTTTTCCGCTTCCTGGACGACGGCAGCTACTACCGGGTGGGCGAGCACGTGGAGCGCCGGGTCCGGGTGCGCGTGGTGGCCGCCACCAACCTGGATCCCCACAATCCCGTCCAGATGCGGCCGGAGCTGACCAACCGGCTGGCGGGCTTCACCGTGGAGCTGCCGCCCCTGCGCGAGCGCGGTGAGGACATCCTCTACCTGGCGGCCTGGTTCGTGGAGCAGTTCAACCGCGAGAGCCAGGCCACGCGCACGCTGGGGCCGGCGCCGGAGGCCGTGCTGAGCGGCTGGCACTACCCGGGCAATGTGCGCGAGTTGCGCTTCCTGGTGCAGCGGGCTTGCACCTTGAGCGGCGGGGACATCATCCTGCCCGCGCTGGAGGAGGAGCTGCGCCAGGCCCGCCGCCGGCAGGGCGGTCCGTTCGAACCCCCACCGGCCACCGCTCCACCTCCTCCCGGAGTAGTGGAACCGACTCTGGGTCCGGGCTTCACACTCCTCCACGAACGCCGCTGCTTCGAACAAGCCCTGCGCCGCAAGGCCCTGGAAACCTGTGGCGGCAACATCCGGGCGGCGGCCCGTCTGCTGGGAGAGAGCCCCACCGGTATCCAGCGCATGCTGACCAAGGACAAGGAGAATCGGCCATGACCCTGCCCACTCTGCTGCTGGCCTCGTTGCTGGGCGCGCCCCAGCCGGCCCGGGCGGACAGCCTGGATGACGGCCTGCTGGAGCCCGGCGAATGGCTTACCGTGGTGCAGGGGGAGACGCCGCCCCCGCCGGTGCTGCTGGCGGGTGGCACCCTGGAGCTGATGGGCTTCTTCCAGAAGGAGACGCAGTTTCCCGTGGGCAACGCCAGTGTCTTCCCGGGGCTCGAGGTGCTGGGGCCGCACAATTCCCAACCCTGGGGCGTCCTGCGGTTCGCGCACTGTGCCCTGCTGCCGGGGGCCGACCCGCAGAACCCCGCCTTTTATGAACTGCCCCTTTCCTTCTCCGCCCTCAATTTGGAGCTGGAGGATTGCTGGGTGTACGGACCGGGCCGCGGACTACTCTTCGACGCCGGGCATCGTGGGTCCCTGCGTGCCACGGACATTTGGTTTTCCGCCGCCGACACCTCCGTGGTTTCCAATTGGCGCCTGAGCCAAGCCTGGTTCACGGACTGCCGGTTCGCCTACGGGCACACGGGGCTGGCCGTGGTGGACGCGCAGATGGAGTTCCGTCGCTGCGAGTTCGTATCGCTGGACACGGCCATCCGTGTGGCGGGCCGCGGCTGTCTGAGCCTGGACGAGTGCCTGTTCCAGTCCTGCCGCACCATGCTTAGCGTCAGCGACTCCGTGGTGGTGACCGTGGACAGCAGCAGTTTCTTTGAAGTGGGGGACTTCTGTCTCAGCGCCACCGGTTCGGCGGACTCGCTGGACCTGCTCGTCTCGCGCTGCTACTTCGATTCCCTCAGCGCCCCGGCCGAGCGCTTGCTGGATGGCCTGCCACTCGATGTGATCCAGGACCCCGTCTCCACCATCCTGCAGGCGCCGGACCAGCCCCTCAGCGTGGAAATCCACGTGGACGACAGCGAGCCGCTGGACAGCCCGGGTCTGCCTTCCAGCGTGGGGCTGACCCTCAGCGCGCGGCTGCTGGTGCGCTCCACGGGGCAGAAGCCCATTCGGCCCCGGCGCCTCTGGGTCTACAGCCTGCCGTTGGCTGGCAGCGATGCCTTGGAGCGCGCCCAGTTCCTACGGCTGGAAGGGAGTCGTGAGCGCTGGGGCGTGGTCCAGGTGGATCTTGAGGCGGTGTTGGGTGGAAGCCTACCCGCGGGCGAGGAGATCATTCTGCCGCTGGATCCGCTCTGGTTGCCCGCCGAGCCTCATCTGCTGCTGGGAGTGGTGGACGATGGCTTCCCCGCCGGAGCGGAGACGAGCGCACCGCGCCAGCCTTGAACGCGCATAGTTCAGCGCACCAGGAGCAGCCGGCGGACCTCCCGCCGGCTGGCCGATTCCAGCACAACCAAGCGCAGGCCCGAGGCGGCCCCCGCCGCACTCCAGTGGAAGGTGTGGCGTCCCGCGCCCAGCGGTCCATCGTGCAGCAACGCCAGCTGGCAACCGGCCAGATCCACCACCTCCAGCCGCACGTGTTCCGCGGGTTTGGCCAGCTCCACAGGAAGGCTGACCACGGGGTTGAAGGGATTGGGATAGGGGGAGCCCAGCTCTGGCCGCCGGGGCCGCGGGCCCGCCTCGCCCAGCGCGCTGGACTCCAGCGTGTAGTCGGCCAGCACGGCGAAGTGGTCCGAGGGGAAGTGCGTGCCGTCGTAAGGCGTGGTTAGCTCGCGCCGGCAACTGTCGGGCACCCAGGGCTGGCCGTCCTGCCGGGAGAAGAGGTAGTCGATCCGCGCCGTGGGCGCCTCGGCGGGCATGGTCCAGCCGTTCTCGCCGGAATGCAGGCTGGCCCAGGCGTCGGCGAACAGGCTGTCCGGGCTGCCCTGGGTGAAGAGCCGGATGGGCGCGCTCTCCGGGGTGGTGTTGAAATCGCCGCCCAGCACGGCACTGCTCCCGGGGTGGGCGGCCAGTGTCTCCAGCACGTAGTCCCGGACCTGGCCGGCCTGCACCAGCCGCACGGCATTGGAGAGGTGATCCAGGTGCGTGGAGAAGACCTGCAGCTCGCCGCCATCCGTCTGCAGTCGGTACCAGACCACCGTGCGCGGGAAGGTGCCCGGGGTCAGCGGGCGATGGCCCGACTCCAGCACGGGCAGGCGGCTCACCAGCCCCACGCCCTCGTTGAACAGCTCCCAGCCCACGTGCGTCGGCTGGAAACTCCACGAGTAATCGCCCCCGTGGGCGGCCTGCAGTGCTAGGGCGATGCTGCGGGCCTGGTTGTCCGCGCCGCCGCCGTCCAGGGTCTCGCAGACCTCCTGCAGGCAGATCACGTCGGGATCCAACTCCACCAGCCGCTGCACGATGAAGAACAGGCGCACTTGCCAGTTGCTGTCAGGCCGCATGCCTTGCAGGTTGAGGGTCACCACGCGCAGGGGCTCGGCCCCCACTCCGGTGGACAACAGCAGCAGCAGACCCAGGGCCAGTCGGCGGGCGAACGGGGGGAAGCACGTGGGCATGGGGAACCTCCCGTGACGGCTCGCAACTTCCCGATCGCCGGGCAGCGGGACAAGCGTGGCGGGGGCGGCTTTGCGGGGACGGCTTGTTAGGTTGTGGCTGGCCCTGGCACAAGGGAGATCGCATGGCGGCCAGTCTGCGCACCCACCCGACCCCCATCCTGTCCCGCGGGGACATCCCTGCATTTCAGCCCGATCTGGCGGACGTGAGCAGCGTCTTCAACCCGGGCGCGCTGCGTCACGGAGACGAAGACGTCCTGCTGCTGCGCGTGCAGGACCGCGGCCGCTGCACGCACTTGCTGCCCGCCCGCACCCGGGACGGCCACGTCTTCCGCGTGGAGCCGCGGGACCTGACGCCCCCGGCGGATCTACTCCCTGGTCGTGTGCTACACCACGTCTACGATCCGCGTCTGACCTGGCTGGACGGCTGCTGCCACCTGCTGGCCGCCGTGGATCTGGACGCGGGCTGCCGCCTATTGTTGGGCCGCTGGCCGGACTTCGGCGAGCTGCAGTGGCTGGGCCTGACCGGCGAGGACGACCAGCGCAACGGCGTGCTCTTCCCGCGCCGGCTGGCCGGCGAAGCCCTGCGTCTCACGCGGCCCAACCGTCCGGGTCGGCCCGGCGATCCCCCCAGCGGCAGCGAGATCTGGCTCGAGCGCTCCCGCGACCTGCTGGACTGGACGCCCGTGGCCTGCGTGGCCCGCGGACGTTTCCACTACTGGGACGAACTGATCGGTCCGGGCCCGCCGCCCGTGGAGACGGAGGCCGGCTGGCTCTGCGTCTACCACGGCGTGGCCACGCACTTCGCCGCTGCCAGCATCTATCAGGCGGGCGTGCTGCTGCTGGACCGTGCGGATCCGGCACGCGTGCTGGGGCGCAGCCGGTTGAACATGCTGGAGCCACGCCGCCTGTGGGAATGCGTGGGCCAGGTGGGCAACGTGGTCTTTCCCAGCGGCCTGACCGTCGACGTGGACGCTGCGGGCCTGGCCTCCCTGGCGGCCCCTTTCCGGTTGTATTACGGCGCGGCGGACACCTGCGTGGGACTGGCCGAGGGCCGGCTGCAGGATCTGCTGGACGCCTGCGAGCCTGTGTAGGAGAGCGCACTCATGAATGAATCTTCCGGCTTGGTGCTGGGCATCGACATCGGTGGCACCAACACGCCCTTCGGGCTGGTAGACGGACAGGGCACCCTGCAGTTCGAGGACCAGTTGGAGACCCGGGCCGAGCAGCCGCTGCCCCAGTTGCTGGACCGGCTCTTCCAGCGCCTGGAGGACGGACTTCGGCACCGGCCGGAACTGGGCGCGCCGCGGGCCATCGGCGTGGGTTCGCCCAACGCCAATGCGCTGACCGGTTGGGTGGAGTCGCCGCCCAATATCTGTTGGGGTACCGTTGACCTGGTGGGCGAGCTGCGCCGGCGCAGCGACCTGCCGGTCTTTCTGACCAACGACGCCAACGCCGCCGCGCTGGGCGAATGGACCCATGGCGCCGGCCGAGGCGCTTCCGACGTGCTGGTGATCACGCTGGGCACCGGCCTGGGCAGCGGCCTGATCGTGGGCGGCGAGCTGGTGCACGGGGCCAGCGGCCATGCTGGTGAGCTGGGCCACATCTGCGTGGAGCCCGACGGGCGAGCCTGCAATTGCGGTCTGCGGGGTTGCCTGGAGACCTATGTCTCCGCCGGCGGCCTGCTGCGGACGGCCGCGGAGCTGGGCCTCGACCTCGACCCCTGGTGCCGGCCCGGCGAGGAGCCCAGTCCGCGTACCCTGCACCAGGCCGCCGAAGCCGGTGACCCGCGGGCGGCCCAAGTTTTCGAACTCAGCGGCGCCATGCTGGCTCGGGGCCTGTCCACGGCCATCCACATCCTCAGCCCGGGCCGAATCGTGGTCTGCGGCGGGATCACGCGGGCCGGCGAGTGGCTGCTGGAACCCGTCCGCCGCCAGCTGCCCCCGCTGCTGCTGGAGCCCTTTCGTGGCACTTACTCCCTGTTGCGTGGCGAACTGGATCCCGACCGCGCCGGCGTGCTGGGCGCCGCCGCCTGGGCGCGGCGCGGGTTGGCCGGAAAAGCCCTGATCGGGACGGGGACGGGGACCGGAACCGGGGCCGCCCGTGTCTGAGCCGTCCGCCCGCCGCCGGCGCGTTCGCCGTCTCCTGCTGATTCACCACACACACACGGACGTGGGCTACACGGCGGCGCCGGGACAGGTGGCCACCTGGCAGGGTGACTGGTTGCGCCGGGCCATCCGCCTGGCCCGGAAGAATCCGGCCTTCCGCTGGACGTGCGAGGGCTTCTGGGGTGTGGAGCGCTTCTGGGAGACGGCCAGCGCAGCCGAGCGCGCAGCCCGCTGGGCGGCCCAGTACGGCCTGACGGTTCCCTGCGCCATGACCGCGGACATCAACGGGCACTCCTGGGGTCTGGCGCAATCCCTGCTCGGAAACGGCGTGCGCTTCCTCTTCAGCTGCGTGCACGGTCACCACGGCCTGCCGCCGCTGTTCCGCCGCCACCAGCCCTTCTGGTGGGAGGCCCCGCACGGCGGGCGCCTGCTGGTCTACAATGGCGAACACTACCACTTGGGCAACGAACTGGGTCTGGCTCCCGCCGCCACTTCCTCCTACTTGATCAAGGACGACTGCACGGCGGCTGAGATCTTCGGCGACGCCTGGACCGTGGCCCGGCGCCGTATTCCCCGCTACCTGGACGCTCTGGAGGCCGCCGGCCATCCGCTGGACTTCGCGCCGCTGATGATCAGCGGCCTGCGCACGGACAACAGTTCACCCTCTGGCGCCATCCTGGACCAGTTGGCGCGCTGGGAGCGCGAGGGCGACCCGGAAATCGAGATCCGGCTGGCCACCCTGGACGTGGTGCGGCATGAGCTGGAGGCGGCCGGCCGGGACTGGCCCGTCCACCGCGGGGACTGGCCGGACTCCGCCCTCACCGCCGACGGATCCGCTCCTCGCTTGGCTGATGACCAACTACTGGGAGACGAATTTCGCGGCCGAGCTGGGCGGCTTCCACTCCTTTCGCTTCAGTCTGCATTGGGATGCTTGCCTGTGCCCGGTCGGCGGACGCTTTGGCACGGGCGCAGGGGGCCTGGGAGGACGTTCTGGCACTGCGGCAGGACCAAGAGGAGGACGCATGAGCACCGGCTGGAGCAAAGTGGGCGGGATCTTGCTGGCGGCGCTGGGCGCAAGCCTGGGGTGGGCGGAGATTCCTGTGCCGCAGGCACCCTTCGCGCCCCGGAGCTACGAATGCCATTGGACGGACACGGCGCCCCGCGTGGATGGCCAATTGGACGATCCCTGCTGGGCGCCCGCGCCCTGGACGGAGGACTTCGTGGACATCCGCGGCGGATCGTGGCCAGTGCCGCCGCTGCGAGCGCGGGCGCGCCTGCTCTGGGACGCCACCCACTTGTACGTGGCCGCCGAACTGCAGGAACCGGATCTCTGGGCGACCTACGACGGGCACGACATGGTGGTCTACCACGAGCATGACTTCGAACTCTTCCTCGATCCCGACGGTGACAACCACCACTACTACGAGTTGGAGATCAACGCGCTGGGCACCGTCTGGGACCTGCTGCTCACGGCCCCCTACCGTGACGGCGGCTGCGCCGTGGACAGCTGGGAGATTCCCGGCCTGCAGTCCGCCGTGGAGCTGCAAGGCACGCTGAACAATCCCTCCGACCGCGACCAAGGTTGGACCGTGGAACTGGCTCTGCCTTGGAGCGTGCTGGAGGAGACGGCCCGCCGCCCGGCCCCGCCTCGCCCGGGAGACGCCTGGCGCCTGAACTTTTCGCGCGTGGAGTGGCACCTGGAAATGGTGGACGGGGCGTATCACAAGCGGATGGATCCTGTCACGAGCGCCCCTCTGCCCGAGGAAAACTGGGTCTGGTCGCCCCAGGGACTGGTGGCCATGCACTACCCGGAGCGCTGGGGTGTGCTGCGCTTCGCCGGCCCGGGAGCGGACCCGCTCCAGCAGAGCGCCGGCGTGGCGCCGGAGGAGTGGTCTGTCGCGGAGCTGGCCGCCGGCGAGGCGCTGCTCCAGGTGTATTACGCCCAGCGCCGGATCCTGGAGACCCAGGCGGAGTGCGCGGCCCGCGTCCAGGGGGTGGGCACGGTTCCCACGCCGGGCTGGTCGGCCGTGACGTTGCAAGTAGCGGGCGCGCGCTTCACAGCAACCATTCGGCGCGCAGACGGGCTGGAACTGACGGTGGACGAGCAGGGCCGCCTGACACGCCGCAAGCCGGAGGGCATCCGATGAACCTTGCCTGGTACGATTGGAGCATCGTGCTCTTCGTCTTCCTGGGGATCCTGGTGAGCGTGCTGCTCAGCCGGGGCCACATGCGGAGCGTGGCCGACTTCCTGGCCGCCGGGCGCACGGGCGGGCGCTACTTGATCACCGTCAGCGCGGGCGCCGCCGGACTGGGCGCCATCACCGTGGTCAACGTGCTGGAGATGAACTACCAGGCGGGATTCACCCAGACCTGGTGGGGCTTCACCATGGGATTGGTGGTGCTGGCCCTGACCGTCAGCGGCTGGGTCAACTACCGCTTCCGCCAAACCCGGGCGTTGACTCTGCCGCAGTTCTTCGAAATGCGCTATAGCCGGCGCTTCCGCGTCTTCGCCGGGCTCGTGGCCTACGTCTCGGGACTGATCAACTTCGGCATTTTCCCCAGCGTGGGCGCCCGCTTCTTCATCCACTTTTGCGGTCTGCCGGCCCACTTCGAGTTCCTGGGGATCACCTGGGGCAGCTATCCCGTCACAATGGCCCTGCTGCTGGGCGTGGCGGTGGCTTTCGTGTTCATGGGCGGGCAGGTCAGTGTGATGGTCAGCGACTTCTTCCAGGGCCTGTTCGTCAGCGTGGTCTTCGTGGTGCTGGTCCTCTTCGTGATGACCCAATTCAACTGGACGCACATCCAGGAGGCGCTGGCCATGGCGCCGGTGGAGGCCTCCAAGATCAACCCCTTCCACACCTCGCACCTGGAGGACTTCAACTTCTGGTACTTCATCATCGGCGTGTTCGGCGTGATCTACAGCGCCATGTCCTGGCAGGGCACGGCGGCGTACAACTCCAGCGCCAAGAGCGCCCACGAGGCCAAGATGGGCGGCGTGCTGGGCACGTGGCGCAACCACGGCATGAACGTGGCGCTGCTGCTGTTGCCCATCGTGGCCTACACGGTGATGCATCACGAAGCGTACTCGGGGATCCGCGCCACCGTGGACGCCGGTTTGATGGGTCTGGACACGGACACGGTGCGCAACCAGATGCGCGTGCCGCTGGTGCTGGCGAGCCTGCTGCCGGCGGGCCTGCTGGGCGCCTTCGCCGCCCTGATGCTGGCGGCGCAGATCTCCACCGACGAGACCTACCTGCACTCTTGGGGCAGCATGCTGGTGCAGGACGTGATCCTTCCCCTGCGAGGCAAACCCTTCACACCCAAGCAGCACTTCCGGGCCCTGCGGCTCTCGATCCTCTTCGTGGCGGTGTTCATCTTCGGCTTCAGCATGTGGTTCCCACCCACGTACGAGTACATCGCCATGTTCTTCGCCATCACCGGGGCGATCTTCGCCGGTGGCTCGGGCGCGGTGATCATCGGCGGGCTTTACTGGAAGCGCGGCACCACGGCGGCGGCCTGGACGGCCATGCTGACCGGATCGAGCATCGCCGTGGGCGGAATCTTCATCCGCCAATTCAACCCGGATTTCCCCATCAACGGCCAGCAATTCTGGGCCCTGGCGATGGCCGCCAGCAGCCTGCTCTACTTCGGCGTCTCACTGGCGGGCAGGCAGCCGGAGGTGGAACTGGACCGCCTGCTGCACCGGGGCCGCTGGGCTGTCGGTTCGGAGCCCGAGCTGCAAGCCGGGCGCGCGGGCCGCTGGTGGCGCGTGTTCGGGATGGGTGCGGAGTTCACCCGGCGCGACAAGGTGCTCTATCTGGCCACCTACGGCTGGACCTTCTTCTGGGGTGCCATCTTCGGCATCGGCACGCTCTGGCACTGGCTGCGCGGCACCACCGACCCGGGCTGGATGGCCTTCTGGCGCGTCTACATTTGGATCTATGTGGTGGTGGCGGTGGTGGTGCTGGTGATCTTCACCATCGGCGGTTTCCGCGATCTCGGCCGCATGTTCCACAGCCTCAAGCACCAGGAACGGCGCGAAGATGACGATGGATTCATCCGCGAGCCCTGAAGGCACGAGCTGTGGTCGGTCCGGGGAATGCCGGGCCGCACGGGTCCGGCTGCAACCTGGGGCGACGGAGTGTCCGGTGGGCTTGTCTCGGCACGGCCCACCTGGATCAGACGGTCGGAGCTGAGCGGCCGATGAGACACTCTCTCCCGAATGGCGCAATTTCGGCCCTTGTACGGGGATCAAAAAGCCCATTCCCGAGTGCCCCGGGTGGGTGGGGGGTTGGTGGGAGGGAAAACCCCCAGGAATCGGAAAAGTGAATCTGCGCGTGCGGTGCCAGAGCAGTGCCAGAGAAGAAGGAAGCTCCACATGAACGATCCGGCGCGGCCCGAAACCAGTGCCCTGCAGGGCAGTGTGCACGTGGTGTCGCACACCCACTGGGATCGCGAGTGGTACTTGCCTTTCCAGACCTTCCGGGTGCGCTTGGTGAAGGTGGTGGACCAGGTGCTGGAGCTGCTGGAATCCGACACCGGCTACCGCCACTTCATGCTGGACGGGCAGGCCGTTGCGCTGGAGGACTACCTGGAGATCCGGCCCGAGGCCGCCGGGCGCGTGCGGCGTTTGGTGGAGGAGGGGCGCCTGTCCATCGGCCCCTGGAGCGTGCTGCCTGACCAGTTCCTGGTCTCCGGCGAGGCCACCGTGCGCAACCTGCTGCTGGGCCACGCCAGCTGCGCGCCCCTGGGCGGAGCCTCCCGCGTGGGCTACATGCCGGACACTTTCGGCCACATCGCCCAGCTGCCCCAGCTGTTGCGCCGCGCCGGGCTCGATTCCTTCATCTACTGGCGCGGCCATGGCGACGAGTGCGCCACGCTGGGCAGCGAGTGGTTCTGGGAGGCGCCGGACGGCAGCCGCGTGCTGGCCGTGAACCAGGTGGGCGGCTACTGCAATGCCGCGGCGCTGGGCTATGAGGAGATCTGGGAGATCCTGGTGGGCCGCCAGCCGGACCTGGAGCGGGCGGCCCGGCAGTTCCTGGAGCGCCTCGAACGGGTGGCCGCGGCTTCCCACGGCCGGGTCTGGCTGCTGAGCAACGGCTGCGACCACCACCCGCCCCAGCCCGAGCTGGCTGCGATCCTCGAGCGCGTGCGGGCGCTGGCGCCGGGCCTGCGCGTCCAACATTCCTCGCTGGAGGCCTTCCTGGCGGAGCTGCGCTCCCAGACCACCGAGCTGCCGAGCTGGCGCGGCGAATTGCGGGCGGGCCGCCAGGCGCACCTGCTCAGCGGCGTGCTTTCCGCGCGGCTCTATCTCAAGCAGGAAAACGAGCACTGCCAGCGCCTGCTGGCCGAGGAACTGGAGCCCCTGGAGGCGCTGCTGGAGGCCAGCGGAGGGCGCGGGCTGCCCGACGGATTGTTGCATGAGGCCTGGCGCCTGTTGCTGCGCAACCATCCCCACGACTCCATCTGCGGCTGCTCCACCGACGAGGTCCACACAGAGATGGAATCGCGCTTCGCCCAGCTCCGTCAATTGGGCGAGGAGGGTCTGCGCCAGCTGTTGGGCGAGGGGACGGCCTTGTTCGCGCCGCAGTCCGCGGGCGATCTGCCCACCTGTCTCACGGCCTGGAACCCGCTGCCCTTCCCACGCCGGGACGCCGTGCGCCGCTGGGTGATCCTGCTGCCCGAGGATCGTCCCGTCGAGGAGCTGGAACTGGTGGACGAGGCCGGACGGCCCCAGACCTTCCGCGTGCTGGAGCGGCATTGGCTGGAGCGCTTCTGGGGCATCGACTATCGCT
>DYSB01000169.1 GCA_020726405.1 Acetofilamentum sp.
GCCGGCCGGTGCCTGCGGTCCAGACCCGCGTCTCCAGCCGGCGGACCCGCTCCAGCGGCCAGGCACCGCGCGTGGGGTTGCCATCACCCACCAGCAGCAGACCGGTCCAGTGCCGGCCCTGCAGCGCGCGCTCCACGCCCTGCAGCGCGCCGTCCAAGTCCGTCTCGACGCCGTCGCCGGGCAGGACAGGCTCCTGGTCTCCGGGCAGTTCGCGCAGGCCGCCGTCGTAGGCGAACACGCGCACGTTCATGCCGTCCAACGCGCCGCTCAGCCCAGGCAGCCAATCCCGGTGGTCCAGCCGACCTTGCAGATAGGCCAGGCTGGCCGAGTTGTCCAGCAGCACGGCCAGCTCCGCCGGCCGGCGCTCCACCTGGCTCCAGCGCAGGCGCGGACCGCAGAGCAGGACGAGCAGGGCCGTCCAGAGCGCCACGCGCAGCCCGCCCAGCCAGCGGGCCAGCCGCGGCGCGGGCTCGGGGCGCGTGCTGCGCAGGCTCCAAATGGTGAACCAGAGGGCCACCGGCCAGAGCAGCAGGGGCCACCAGCGGGCCAGGTCCAGGGCGGGATCAGTCATGCGGGGTCACTTTCTTCGGCGCCGCGGGAGGCTTGCTCCAGGTCGAAGCGCGGGGTGGCATCCAGGTCCAGGGGGCTGCGCTCGCCGCGCAGCAGGCGGCCGTGGGCGGCCCGGGCGATCATCACAGCGTTGTCCGTGCACCAGGCCAGTGGTGGCAGGGCCAGTGCCAAACCCGTGCCGGCGCAGGCGGCCTCCAGTTGCGCGCGCAGCCGCTGGTTGGCCGCCACGCCACCGGCCAGCACCAACTGCCGCGAGCCCAGTTCCCGGGCGGCGCGCAGGGTGCGGCGGGCCAGTTGGTCGCAGACCGCCTGTTCGAAGGAGGCGCAGATGTCCGCCAGATGCGCCTGTCGCCACTCCCCGCTCTGGGCCCGCAGGGAGTGCAGCACGGCGGTCTTGAGGCCGGAAAAGCTGAAGTCCAAACCCGCCCGGCCCGCCAGGGCCCGCGGGTAGTCCAGAAAGGCCGGATCCCCGCCCTCCGCCACCCGGCTGATGGCCGGTCCGCCCGGCCAGCCCAGCCCCAGCAGCTTGGCGACTTTGTCGAAGGCCTCGCCCGCCGCATCGTCCAGGGTCTGGCCCACGATGCGGAAGCGGCGCGGGCCGGACATCTCCACCAGTTGGGTGTGCCCGCCGGAGATCACCAGCACCAGCGCAGGCAGGGCCGGCTCCTCCTCACCCACGAAATTGGCGTAGATATGCCCTTCCATGTGGTTCACGCCCAGGAAGGGCAGGCGGCGGGCATAGGCCAGGGATTTGGCGAAGTGGAAGCCCACCAGCAGGCTGCCCGGCAGGCCCGGACCGCGGGTGGCGGCCACGCCCTCCAACTCCGCAACCCCCAGGCCCGCCTCGGCCAGGGCCTGGCGCACCACGGCGGGCACCACACGCAGATGCTCGCGGCTGGCCAGCTCGGGTACCACGCCGCCCCACCGGGTGTGGATCAATTGGGTGGAGACCACGCTGGCGCGGACCAGCTGGCCGTCGATCACCGCGGCCGCGCTCTCGTCGCAGCTGCTCTCGATGCCCAGCAGGATCATGGTGCGGGTGGGGTCGCGGCGCCTTCCAGGCTGTCGCGGCGCTGGGTTGCGGGGGCCTTCTGGGCGCGGCGGCCCACGATGCGGAAGAGCGGCGGTTCCGGGTTGGTCCAGCTGAAGCCCGGCGGCAGGATGATCCGGCAAGGCATCTGGGTCTGGCCGGGCCGCAGGCGCGCGCCTTCCAACAGGGCCACGATGCGCTCTTTCTCCAGGCTGGCCAGCGCTTCCTCGCCGCCCACGATGGTCAAATCCAGGCTGCGCGGTCGGACGGAGAGCGGCGCGGGCAGATCTTCCACGCGCAACGGGATGCCCGTGAAGCGTCGTTCCGCCCGGCGCTGCAACGTGGCGCTCAGCCGTACTTGGGTGACGTCCAGCAGCACCGATGGCGCGGGCGCCACCAGGTCCAGTTCCTCGGCCACGTCGCGCTTGCGACCCTTGAGGTCGACGGGCTCGGTTTCGATGAAACTCAACGTGTCCAGCACGCTGCGCGGACCCGTCAGCTTGACCAGTTCCGGCTCCAGGACGGGATCACTGGTCAGCACGAAGCCCTCCGCCGGCTCCAGGCTGCCGGCCAGGCGCACGGGCAGGCGGCGGGTCTCGAGCCGATCCACGTCCAGCCGCAGCAGGGCGGGAAAGACCGCTATCGCGCTCAGATCCACCGCGCCTTCCAGTTCCAGGTGCTTGCTCGTCAGCGGGACACTGTCGCCGCCGCGGCCGCCCTCCACCACGCAGCGCCCCGTTCCGAACAGGGCGAAGACCAGCAGGTTGCGACCCCGGCCCTTGAGCAGCGCCTGCACGTGGCTGGGCGGATTCTCCGCCAGGGTGCGGCCGGAGGGCAGGTCCAACTGCACATCCAGGGGCAGGGAGAACTCGATCTCCATCTCCTTGCTGGTGTGGACGAAAAACCAGCACACGCCCGCCAGCAGGAGCAGCACGAGCTTCACCTGCAGGTGGCTGGTCAATCCGGCGAGGAACTTGTTGAGACGGCCCATCAACTTCATCAGGCGTTTCCCGTTCGTGTGACATGAAGTAAACAAACGCCGCCGGTCGGATCAGCGACGCCAGAAGTGGCGGCTGAACAGCACCAGGATGGTGAGGAACTCCAGCCGGCCCAGCAGCATGTCGGCGGTTAGCAGCAGGGTGCCCGCGTCGCTCAGGCAGCCGAAATTGCCCAGCGGCCCCACCCGCCCCAGGCCCGGTCCGGCGTTGGACAGGCAGGCCACCACGCCGGCCGCCGCCTCGTCGAACGGGCTGCCCATCCAGCCCAGCAGCAGGCTGCTCAGACCCCAGGTGGCGAAGTAGAAGGTCACGCAGGCCAGCACGTCCAGCATGAGCTCGGGACTCACCGCCCGCCGGTTGAAGCGGATGGGCGTGACCGCGCGGGGCTGGAAGGTCCGGCGCAGGGACTGGCGCAGCATGGCCAGGATCATCCCGAAGCGCACGGTCTTGATGCCGCCCGCCGTGGAGCCCGCCATGCCGCCCACCACCATCAGGCCCACCAGGGAGAGGCGCGCGAAACTGGGCCAGACATCGAAATTCTCCGTGGCGAAGCCCGTGCAGGTCAGCAGTGACCCCACCTGGAATGCCGAGCCCAGCAGGGCGTGGCCCACGCTCCAACCCTGCTGCAGCACCAGCACCAGCGCGATGGCCAGGCTGAAGCCGAAGAACAGGGTCAGGTAGAGGCGCAGGTCCGAGTCCCCCAGCACGCCGCGCCAGTCCCGGCGCCGCACCAGCAGGTAGTAGAGGGCGAAGTTGATCCCCGAGAGCACCATGAAGGCCGTGATCGTGATGTGGATGGCCGGGCTGGCGTACCAGGCGATGGACGTGTCCTTGGTGGAGAAGCCGCCCGTGGCGATGGTGCCGAAACTGTGGGCCCAGCTGTCGTAGAAGTCCATCCCGAAGGCCCAGAGCAGCAGGGCGCAGGCCACGGTGAGCAGGATGTAGATCAGGTAGAGGATGCGCGCCGTGTCCTTGAGGCGCGGCGTCAGCTTCTCCGCGATGGGTCCTGTGGCCTCGGCGCGGAACAGCGACAACCCGCCGGCGCCCAGCATGGGCAGCAGGATCAGCGTGAACAGCACGATTCCCAGCCCGCCGATCCAATGCGTGAAGCAGCGCCACATGCCCACGCCGTGGGTCAGGCCCTCCGGGTGGCCCAGGATGCTCGCCCCGGTGGTGGTGAAGCCGCTCATGGATTCGAACAGGGCGTCCACGAAGTGGGGAATTTGGCCGGAGAGCAGAAAGGGCAGGGTGCCGAACAGCGCCATCAGCAGCCAGCTGAAGGCCACCACCACGAAACTCTCGCGGCTGCTGAGTTCGCCATGGCCCCGCCGCAGCGCGGCCAGCACGGCCAGGCCCCCCGCCGCCGCCGTGAGCAGCGCGCTGCCCAGCAGGGCCGGCCGGTCGCCCTCGCCGGGATAGGCCAGGCTGACCAGCAGAGGGAAGAGCATCAGGGCGCCCAGGCTGATCAGCACCCAGCCCAGCACGCGGCTGATCCGGAAGGGGTTCATGCGTGGGGGCTCCCGTCCTGGTATCCGACCGGGAATCCGCCGGCGTCGGGCTTAGCCGAAGAAGGCTTCCAGCACATTCAGGCGCTCCTCCAGGGTGACCACGATCACCTGATCGCCGCCCTCCAGCACGTCCTTGCCCTGGGGGACAAAGGCCGCGCCGCGCCGTTGCACGCCCGCCAGCAGGCAGTGCTCGGGGAAGCGCAATTGGGCGACAGCCCGGCCCGCCAGCGCGCTATCCGGATCGACCCGGAAGGTGGCCACCAGGGCGCCTGTGCCTGGCAGCGTCTGGCGCTGCTGCAGCTGGCCCACCCGGATGTAGCGCAGGATCTCCTGGGCCGCGATCAGGCGCTCGTTGATGCCCACGTCCAGGCCGATGGTCTTGATGATGGGCATGTAGTCCGCGCGCCGCACCAGGGTGATGGTCCGCTTCACGCCCAGATGCTTGGCCACCAGGCAGGTGATGATGTTGTTTTCCTCGTCACCCGTCAGGCTGAGCATCACGTCCATGTCGCCCAGGGCGTGCTGGGCCATGGTGTCGATCTCCTTGCCACCTGCCGCGAAGATGTCGATGCGCGGCAGGCGCTCGGCCAGATCGTAGTCGGAGATCCAGTTGTCCGTGCCCGTGGTGAACAACTTGGCGTTCATGCTGCCCAGCTTCTGAAGGTCCTCGGCCACGGCCACGGCGATGCGCGTCGAGCCCAGGATCATCACATGGCGGCTGGCCACGTCGTGGATTCCGGTCAGGCGAAAGATCTCCACCGTGTCTCGCGCACGCACGGCGAAGGTGACCGTGTCCCCGGCCCGCAGCACGTCCTCGCCGCCGGGAATGGACGTGACGCCGCCCGCGACCCGGGCCACGATGCGGAAGCTCACCCGGTCGAACTTCTGGGCCAGTCTGAGCAGGCTGCGCCCGTCCAGCGGTCCGCCGGCCTCCACAGGCAGGGAGATCATCCGCACCTGGCCGCCCAGGAATTCGCTGTAGTCGCGGACGGAGGCATGCAGCAGCAGATCGAGGATCGCCTTGCCCGCCGCCTTCTCCGGGTTGACGGTCAGCGTGGCCTGACCCAGGCGCTTGATCTCCTCAGCCAGCTCGTCGCTGCGGATCCGTGCGATGCGGTGGGTCACGCCCAGGCGCTCGGCGGCCATGCAAGCCAGCAGGTTGATCTCGTCGATGTTGGTGGCGGCCACCACGTAGTCGGCCCCGCGGGCGCCGGCCTTCTCCAGCGTGTGCTGCAGCGTGCCGCTGCCCTGCACCACGGCGATGTCCAGGCTGTCGGCAAGCTCCTGCAGGCGCTCGCCGTTCTGGTCCACCACGGTGACATCCACCTGGGTTTCGCGGCTCAGCACGCGGGCCAGGTAGCCGCCCACATCCCCGGCGCCGACGATGATGATTCTCATGCGGGCTCGTGGTTGACGCAGCATGACCCCAGGCAAGTGGCCGCGCCCAGCAGGCCCGCCGCGCGGTCCGCACAGCGGCCGCAGGAGTGGGAGGACGTCGGGGTTTGACCGGCGAGTTCTTCGGCCGCCACGGGGGCGGAATCCAGCAGGCGGGCCAGCACATGCTCCCGGCCACGCTCCTCGGCCAGGGCCAGGGCTTCCAGGCAAACCCGGGGCTCGGAACTTAGGCAGACCAGATGTTCGCCCGCGCGCAGCACCAGTCCGCCGCCCGGCAGGCTGCCGGGTTCCTCCGCCGAGGCGGCCAGGCGCACGCCGCCCGCGCCCAGCGCGTAGAGCAGGCGCACGGGACAGGCAGCCCGCTCGGGGGCGCGCTGCCGGCCGTGGCCCAGCAGGAGGCGCAGGCTGGCGCGCAGGCTCTCGTCCAGCCGCTCCTCCTGGAAGGCCAGCAGGCCGCCATCGTGTGTGCGCCAGAGCAGCCCGGCGCGCGCCGGCAGCACGGCCGCGCAGGCGGGACCTTCCAGCAGGCGGCGGGCTTCTTCCCGACAATGGGCGGCGGTCATCACAACCTCTTCCGGTCGACTAGCTTTTGTCCGAGTCGCTCGGGTGTTTTTTCGGACCAATGCGCTCGAGTCCCCCGAGATAGGGCTTCAGCGCCTCCGGCACGCGGATGCTCCCGTCGGGTTCTTGATAGGTCTCCAGCAGCGTCACGATCAGCCGGCTGGTGGCCAGGCCGCTGCCGTTCAGGGTATGCAGGAACTGCGGCTTGCCACCCCTGTCCTTGAAGCGCATGTTGCCGCGCCGAGCCTGGAAGTCCGTGAACGTGCTGCAGCTGCTGCACTCCAGGTACTTGTTCTCTGCCGGGCTCCAG
>DYSB01000170.1 GCA_020726405.1 Acetofilamentum sp.
CCTGACGCCACGCGCCTGCATGAGTGGGCCGTCTGCCTGGACGTGGCCCGGGCCGCCCGGGAGGAGGGCATCTCGCCTCGCCTCGCGGTCACCCTCGCGTGGTCCGAGAGCAGGCTACGAGCGGACAGGGTCTCCCCCGTGGGCGCCGTCGGACCGCTCCAGGTGGTGCCCCGGTACTGGTGCCCCGGGCGCAAGCGCCACGGGTGCGACGTGACGCGGGCCGGTACGCGGGCGCTCCGTGTGCTGATCGATCGGCACGGGACCGAGCGCGGCCTGTGCCACTACGCCGCCGGCAATGTCTGCACGCCCCGGGCGCTGCGGTACGCGCGGTACATCTTGATGGCAAAGAGGTGTCACATGGCCAACGACTTCTCCGCGACCTTCGCGGCCCCAGATGTGTCGGCGCTCCTTGCGAGCCGAAGGCTGACGGGCGATGCCGTCGCACCACTCGGTGTGGCGTCCAACTGGTGCGCGGCGCACGTAGGCAGCGGGACGCCTCGCATCTGGCAGACGTGGCCTGCCCGCGGGACCGGGGCTACTCCACTCTGGACGGTGGACGACGCATCGCCCGTGGCGGTGACATCGTGGGCCATTCCCGGCACACGAGGCGCATCATCGATCGTCGCGTGGGTCTGGGGTGCGTCGGTCGCAGGCGCCGGAGAGGTGTACCTCACGAGCGAGACTGCGGCCGGGACATCGGCAGTCAAGACGCTGCCGCCCACCAGCTGGCTCGTCGGCCCGCTCACCCTCGCAGTCGACCCGGACGGCGACGTGGTGACGATGTGGGTCGATGGGCACTCGGCTGTCGCGTGGGTCTCGGCCATACACGCCCGGACGCCGGCGGAGACATCGCCGCTCGGGACTGGGCTCCTCGCCTCCGGGTGCGTGGGCATCGACGCCAACGAGCTGGCGACTGCGCAGACCCTGGCCGAGGATCAAGGGAGACAGATCCGCACCAACGCCTCCACGCTGCGCGCCGTGCCTCATGTCTATGGGACATGGAGTGGACTCGGCGGGACGAGCTTGGGCGGCGAGCCTGCATGGATGCGCGCAGTCGCCCACGTCTGGCCGTGCCCAATGTGGCCCGACTCGATACAGCACGGGTGGACGGTCACAGTCAAGGTGCTCGTGAAGGGCATTGCGTCGGTTGCCTCGCAAGTGGTGGTCTGCGTCTACGGTCTCGGCTCGCGGCGGGTGCGCGGATACCTACGCCTGGAAGTCGAAGCGGGCGCGGCTATCGCGTGGCGAGAGGGGACCATCTCGCTCCGAGGTGGCGGTGCCCTCGCGCACCTCCCGATCGGTATCACCTCATGCGTGCTGCTGGTCATTCCTGCGCCTACTGAGACCGCTGCGGCTGACTGGAGCAGGGTGACCGGCATCGACGCGGACTACCAGACGACGGCGACCGTGCTGTCCATCTCGACGTGGGGGAGATAATGGCTACCCCTGTCTCGCGTATGTGGACGCTCCCTGCCGAGGAGCCCATCGCAGTAGGGCGCCCCGTCCTCGGCCGCTCGCTCGTCGGGCTCGCCGCGGCGC
The DNA here is from genome assembly GCA_020726405.1 of Acetofilamentum sp. GTDB lineage: Bacteria > CAIWAD01 > CAIWAD01 > CAIWAD01 > CAIWAD01 > CAIWAD01. The sequence continues at coordinate 1,540 of DYSB01000170.1, forward strand.
TTGCCCACCTCGGAGGCATCCAGGCGCAGGGGTTCGGCGTGTTGTGCTCCTACCAGGCGCCTGCCGTCCCGGACGATGCCGACGACGTCGGATGGATGGTCGGCGAGCCGGACGACGAGACGCACCGTCTCCCCATCTATGTGCCCGTGGGCGTGGACGTGGTGACCGTCTCGCTCGTCGTCCTGGCGCTGCCGGACGGCGGCACAGCGCCATCCATCGAGGTCTCGGCCTACAACTCCGGCGGGGTGGCCATTGACGCCGGGTTCACGCTGGACCGCGGGGCTGGGCTCGCTGGCCTCGTCCTGGCGGGCGGCGACGGTGATCGGCTGTGGCCGTGCGCGGCGCAGTCGTCAGCGGCGCGCCTCTCGCTCAGCGCTGCCGCTGGCGAGATGGCGATCCTGCACATCGACACCGTGAGCGCGATGGTCGTCTCCGCGCTCATCTGCCCTGAGTGGCCGGAGACGCTGTGACCGACTTCGATCCGATGGACCGCCGCCGCCTCGCCTTCGCAGTGAGTATCACCGGCCTCCCGTGGCGCTTCTGCTCGCACGTCTGCCCTGGCTCGACGCTCGACGCCGGGCTCCTGTGGATCGTGGGCGCCGAGTTCAGCCGGCAGACGGACGTGCTGGCCGTCCTCAGCGTCGGCCCTCGCGAGGCACACATCGACGACCTACATGCGGTGGCCGAGCAGGAGCCCGTCGAGGTCCGCATCCAGACCCGCGACGCGCGGACGGCCGCCGGCGCGCTCGTCCACCCAGTGCACGCGCTCGGGCGCATCGGCGGGCCGGAGAGCGCCGAGCGCGCAGTGCGCCTCGCCGCGACGCTCCCTCATGCCGAGACCGGCGCGGGCCCCGTGGACATCCAGGTCTCTGCGTCCTGCGCCGCATGGACGCTGCCGGGCCCGGTGCACATCGGGCAGGAGGTCATATGGGCGACTGCCGCGGAGACCGTCGGAGCAGTCCATAGGCTGACGGGCTGCTACCGAGCCGCAGACGGGTGGTCATCGCAGGAGCACGTCGTCTCGCCTCGGCACTACGAGGAGCCGTGGGTCACCAGTGAGGTGACGACGTGGCGCGGACGGTGGGCGCAGATCTGGTGTGCCGCGCTGTCTGGCTCAGGCGACGCGATGGAGTGGGTCCCGTACTGGCAGGGCGTCCTCGCGTCGGCCCCGGTCATCAGGGGCGACGTCATCACGATCCATGTCGCTCCCTACACCGCGGTCATGAGCTATCACATCGGCGTGGGCTCGGCGGCCCGGACTGCGCAGACGGTGGCCGGGTGGCACCGTGTGGTGGCCGGCGTGTGCGATCTCATCGTCGCTCGCGAGCACCAGCATGTCTCGATCTGGTGGGACGGCGACTCTCTGATCGGCGCGCAGTCGGCAGACGGCGATACATGGCTTGAATGGGATGCCGTGGACTGGGCGACGGTCGAGGCCATCTACTCCGAGGCACTGCCGTTGACGGACTGGTGGGTCGGCGGCGGGTACCATCAGCGCCCGTCGGGCATCGACGCGCCGAACCGTCGGCTCCTCTTCGGCTGGCGGGCCGGAGACAACCTGCCGGCGACGGTCCTTGCGCACTCCCCTGTGCAGATCGGTATGACTCATCTCCGGCACGACCCGGCGCACCTCGCCCTGTGGCGCGGGCACGCACTCGACGAGGTGGTTCCATGGCCAGGCCGCCTCGAGGATGCCTGGAACGAGCCGACTGCCGGGCAGACAGGCCCGTCGTGTTTCGCGGACCCTACGGGCCTCGGCGGCACCGGGCGGATGATCCGCGCCCGCCTCGCCGCGTCCGACGGCGGCGTGAGCGCCCGTGTCGTAGACCTCAGTGTGGGCACCGCGATCGTGGGGGCGTGGGAGGCGGGGCTCCAACTCGACTCCGATGAGCTGCGGTCATGCTGGGACGGCATCGTGGGCGACGTGGCGCAGACGGCCGACGCCGGTGCTGGCTGGCGGCAGATCGGCGCCGTAGTGTCTTCCCGATCCGAGCTTTCCGACGCTGCGCAGCTACTCCCGCTCGGCGGCGTGCCGGTGTGGTGGCTCGGACGCGGTGAGCTGTGGGTCGGACCCCTCGACGCGGAGGTCTACAGCGGCGGCTCACAGCGCGTACATTTCACCGGCGGGGACCTACCAGGGGCCGGCGTAGACGTGTGGGTCATAGGGTCAGAGGTCGTAGCCCTGCCCGACGGGACGACCGGGTATTTCCTTCTGCTAGACCCTACGCATGGCATGTGCCCGGCGATCCACGTCATGCCGGGGCAAGCGCCGCTAACCGCGCAGGTGGTGGCGTCGTCGGTGACCGACCCCGGGATCTATCTGATGCGGCTCCTCGAGTCCGGCATTGGCGACGGTGCGAACGGGGTAGGAGACGCCCTGCCCATCGGCGCCAACCTGCCGGCCTTCGTGATCAACGAGAGCGCCATGCTGGCCCTCGGCTGCCCGCCCCCGCTCCAGGCGCAGACATACACGGCGGTCCGGGGCAAGACCATCGCAGACCAGATGGAGGGGATACTCCTGGCGTGCGGGGCACACGTCGTGCAGGTCTATGACGAGGCCGTGGGCGGGTGGCGTATCTCCGTGATCCACCTCGGCCCTGTGTCAGGCCTCGAGTCCGCGCAGACCATCTCCGACGCAGACATGATCACGAGCCACGGCGACCCTGCGCCCGTAGAGACCATGGTGGACGGCCGCACAGTGCGGTCGTACACCCTCCGGGTGAATCACTTGAGCTCCAGTGGCCCCGTCGATATCGCGGTAGAGTGCAGTCGGGAGCGCAACGACTCCGGGTCGGACGACGGTACGCCGATGGAGCTCGACCTGCCGGGCGTAGTCGTGACCGGAGGCGTCGGCACGCTGGCGCAGGCGGCGATCGATATCGTCGCGGACGCGCGCGCCAACGCCTCCACGCCGCGCGTGCGCTGGCGGTTCCGCCTGTCGGCTACGCGAGCCGGGGCAGCGGGCCGCGCCATTGGCGACACGGTCACGGTGACCAGCTCGCACGCCATCCCCATCCGGCCTACGGAGACGGTAGCCGGCGTCCCGTGCCGCGTCGTCGGCATTGCGATGGACCCGGAGTCGGATGTCATGGAGCTCGAAGTCCGACCATACGCCGGTCGGTCTGGCGGGTGGGGACCGTCGGCGCGCGTCGTGAGCGTGCCGACGGCCAACCGGGCCGTCGTCGAGGATGGCTACGAGGCGTGGTTTGCGGCCGGCGATAGAATCGACTGCATCCCGCGCGGAGACTGGTCAGGGCGAGTCTCACGGACGGTGCAGAGCATCGACACTGGCACGCACTCCATCGTGACCACGGCGGCGCACGGGTTGGCGGCGGGCGACACGGTCCGCCTGAACGACTACTCCGTGGCGGTCTCGGCCCGCTCGGCGCTGGCCGGGTACGCGTGGCTCGCGGACGACGACGGGCTGCTGCCGGGGGGCGGAGCCGGGCAGGTCATCGCATAGGTGCGCTCCTGGCGATGGACAGGAGCAGGTCGCGGAACTCCGTGCAGGATGGCCAAGACCTCGCCGACCGTGGCTCTCGGCCCAAAGCGGTCGATCAGCCGCTGTAGGTCTGCGAGGGTCATGACGACCACGACCACGTCGAGACCATGGATGCGGCGATCGCGGCGCGCTCCGCGACCACGGCCGAGAGATCCGCCTCGGACGCGAACGGGACCAGGGCGGAGGCTCGGGCCTCGACGGTGCCCCAGATGTCCCTGCGCCGCCCGCTGGCGGACACGGACGCATCGACGTACCAGCACGCCTCGCTGTCGTCTGGCGAGACCACGACTCCGTGGACGATGTATGCCTCGCGGTAGCCGTGCATGACCACGGCTCCGCTCATCCCCTCTGGTAGCTGCCTCATGTCTCCATCCCAAGCGCGGCCCGGATGCGCCGCTCGACGTATGGGACCATCGGGCGTTCGCCCCTCAGCTTCCGATGGAGCGTGCTGGCGCGCAGGCCGATTGTGCGGGCCAGGTCGGCTTCCGTGCGGGGGCCTACGAGCTGCCCGGCGCGCGCGCGGGCGAGGGCCGCCTTGACCTCGGCCCCGAAAGTGGTCATGGTCACGTTCGCCTCCGCATCTCGGCCAATCGGGCCTCATGGGCGTCGATGATGGCCCGTGCGGCCGCCGTGACCGGTGGCCCCACACGCGGGTGCCTCGCCGCCCAGCGTAGCGCGGCTCGTGCGAGATCCACCCCGCAGGCCACGCCTGCGGCGGTCTCTCCGTAGCGGACTGGGCCGCCAGTGGCGTCCTCGAGCACCAGGACCGTGATGGCGGTCACGTCCGCGAGCAGGCGCCCGCGGACTACGTAGGCTCGGCGCAGCAGGCGACGCGTCTCTCGATGGGTCTCCTCGCGGTCCTCTGGCCCTGGCCAATAGCGGTCTGCCTCGCGGGCCTCTGGCCCGTTCCCGTAGTAGGTCATCGCCTGTCTCCTATGCGCATCTGGGCGCTCCCGCGCCCGGCGGTCCGTGGGCCACTCGGCCGGGTCTGCCCGGCGCGGCGGTCCAGCTTGAGGGGCGCGCCGTCCAGGACTGGGCGACGCGCGAGTTGCTTGATGAAGGGAGAAGTGCCGCGCCTGACAACACCAGGCCGCGTCGTCGGGCGAACTCCCCGGCCACGGGGCAGGGGTATCACTCCACGTCCCGGGCCTCGAGCTGGCGCTCGAGGTGGTAGACCCGCGCCTCAAAGCGGCTGGCCAGGCCGTGGTTCCAGCCGACGTGCCGGTCGAATGCGGCGCGCGCACGGCGCAGGCTGTTCTGGAGCTGGGCGGTCGTCAGGGTCGTCTTCAGGGTCTTCAT
>DYSB01000018.1 GCA_020726405.1 Acetofilamentum sp.
AGAGCCGCTGGGCGCAGTGGCTCACATTCGGCGGTCACCTGCTTCCCCGCGCCTTCATCCTGCTGGTGCTGATCCTGGCTTGGCCGCGCGGAGTGGACCTGCTTTTCCTGTGGTCCTGGTAGCTGCGCCTGCGCGAACTGCGGCGTGCGCTCGCCGCCCAGCCCGGGGCCGCAGCCTCAGGCGCTGCGCCCGATTTCCCGCAGCAGTTGGCGCGCCTGTTCCAGTTTGATGCCCCAGTCCATTCCCCGTTGATTGAGCACCAACGCCACACCACCCGCCGTTGTGACCTGGACGGGCCAGTCCGGACCCAGGTGGCGCAGCCCGGCCAGCCAGGCTTGTGCCGCCGACTCGTCTTCCGCCGCCGGCTTGAGGGTCAGGCGCTCGTTGCGCAGATCCACCAGCGCGCAGCCCGCCGCCCGCCCCAGGGCTTGCAGCTCCACCAACTGGAACAGCATCCAGGCCTCGCAGGGCAAGTTGCCGAAGCGGTCGGCCACCTCGCCGCGCAGTCCGGCCACCTCCTCTACGGTCTGCACCTGCTGCAACCGGCGGTAGAGATTGACGCGCTCGCCGGAATCCTCCACGTAGGTCGCGGGCAGCAGGGCGTCCACTGGCAGTTCCACTTGGCATTCCAGCCGTTGGGGCCGATCCGTGGGCTCCAGCTCCTCCTTCATCTCCAGGATGGCCTCTTCGAGCAGGCGGTTGTAGAGTTCGTAGCCCACGGCAGAGATGTGGCCGCTCTGCTCCGCGCCCAGGATGTTGCCTGCTCCGCGAATCTCCAAGTCCCGCATGGCGATCTTGAAACCCGAACCCAGGTCCGTGAATTCGCCGATGGTGTGCAGGCGCTTCTTGGCGTCTGGGGTCATGTCGAAAGCGGAGGGCGTCAGCAGGTAGGCATAGGCCTGGCGATGGCTGCGGCCGATGCGGCCGCGCAGCTGGTAGAGCTGGGAGAGGCCGAAAGTGTCGGCGCGGTTGACGACCATCGTGTTCACGTTGGGGATATCCAGACCGGTCTCGATGATCATCGTCGAGACCAGCACGTCGAAATCCCGCCGCATGAACTGGTACATGACCTTTTCCAACTGGGGTCCGCTCATCTGCCCGTGAGCCACGGCGAAGCGGGCTTCGGGCACCAATTCGCGCAGCTGAGTGATGATTGTGTCGATGGACTGGACCCGGTTGTGGACGAAGTAGACCTGCCCGTTGCGGTCCAGCTCGCGCAGGATGGCGCTGCGGATCGCCTTGGGATTGTAGGGCAGGATTTCCGTCTCGATGGGCAGACGGTTCGAGGGCGGCACGTTCACCAGGCTCAGGTCGCGGATCCCCAGCATGGCCATGTCCAGCGTGCGGGGAATGGGCGTGGCCGTCATGGTAATCACGTCCAGATTGGCCTTGAGCTGCTTGATGCGCTCCTTGTGCAGCACGCCAAAGCGCTGCTCCTCGTCCACCACCAGCAGGCCGAGTCGGTGGAAATCCACGTCCTTGGAGAGCAGGCGATGCGTGCCGATCAGCACGTCCACCTTGCCCTGTTTCAGATCCGCCAGCACCTGATGCTGTTCCTTGGCGGTGCGGAAGCGGCTCAGGACCTCCACGCGCGCGGGGAATTCCGCATAGCGCGCGCTGAAAGTGTTGTAGTGCTGCTGGGCTAAGATGGTGGTGGGCACCAGGATCGCCGCCTGATAGCCATTGTTCACGGCCTTGAAGGCGGCCCGGACGGCCACCTCGGTCTTGCCAAAACCCACGTCGCCGCAGATCAGCCGGTCCATCGGCCAGGAGGCTTCCATATCCTCCTTGACGGCGGCGATGGCCGTCAGTTGGTCGCTGGTCTCCTCGAATTCGAAAGCCGCCTCCATTTCCCGCTGCCAGACTGTGTCGCCGCCAAAGGCCACGCCTTGGCTCATGCGACGACGGGCGTAGAGCGCGAGCAGTTCCTTGGCGATGCTCTGGATCGAGGCCTTGGTCTTGCGCTGGGTGCGCTCCCACTCGCCGCTTCCCAGTTTGGAAAGCTTGGCCGCCACGCCCTCGCCCGCCGAGTACTTCTCCACGTCGCGGAAATTCTCCAGGCGCACGTAGATCCGGTCGTTGTTGGCATAGCGGATCTTCAGCACCTCGCGCTCGTGGCCGTTGACCTTGAGCGTGGTCAAGCCTTCGAAGACGCCGATGCCGAAGCGCACGTGCACGACCGTATCGCCGGGCTCCAGATTCTCGATCCGGCGCAGGGCCGTGGCCCGGCGAAAGCGCTTCACATGCCGGCGCATGCGCGGGCGGCCGAAGATCTCGTGGTCCGTGTAGACGGCCAGCAGGGCGTCGTGGGACACGAAGCCCCGGTGCAGCGATCCCACGGCCAGCGGCACGCGCGCGCGCGGCAAATCCATTTCCTCCAGGATCTCGCTCAGGCGCTCCAGCTGCCCGTGGTTGTCGCAAAGGATGATGGTCTGGTAGCCTTCGTCGTGGAGTCCGCGCAGGTTGGCCGCCAGCAGGCTCAGGTTGCGCATGAAGGCTTCCTGGCTGCGGCTGCGGAAGTTGAGGACCTGTTCGTCGTCCGGGCGCCGGCTCTCGTGGAAGACCAGCCGGGGCCGGCGCAGCAGTTGCTCCACCATGCGGGCGGGCGTCACGTAGCGCTGCTCGGGCAGGGCTGTGCGGGCATGATCGGGCAGTGCTTTCCAGGCCTGGAGAATCTCCTTGGCGCCGTGATCCAGATGCGCCCGCAGCACATCCAGGGTTGGGCCGGCCACCAGCGTGTCCGCCCGCAGCAGCTGGAAGATGTCTTGCCCGTCTTCGGGCGGCGCCTCGTGGTGCAAGGCCAGGGTCACGCTGGCCAGCGGCTCGGTGCTGGTCTGCATGCCGGGGTCGAAGGCGCGGATGGACTCGATCTCGTCCCCGAAGAATTCCAGGCGGATGGGGTATTCCTGGCCCCACGGATAGAGATCCAGGATGCCGCCGCGTACCGAGTACTGGGCGATGTCCTCCACGACGGACACGCGCTCGAAGCCGGCGGCTTCCAGTGATACCAGCAGGGCCTCGCGATCCAGCGCCATGCCGGGCTCCAGCAGGTGCAGGCCGCGGTCCAGTTCGCGGGGGTCCGGGTGGCGCTGCAGCAGCTGGCGTAGCCCGGCCACCAGCACCAGGGGATCACCGAGCCGCAGGCGCCGGTAGATCTCAACCTGAGCCGAGCGCTTTTCCAGCGGCAGCAGCTTTTCGTCGTAAGGCGCCAGTTCCACTTGGGGCAGCGCGAAGACGCGGTCTTGGCCGAGCAGCAGGATCAGGTCGTCCGCCAGCTCCTCGGCTTCGCCCATGTCTTCCACCAGGATCAAGCCCGGCCGGTCGCGCAGGAGGTGGGCCAAACAGAGTGCCCGCAGACTGCCGGACACGCCGCCGGCTTCCACCAGCTGGTGGGTAGCGAGAGCGTCCCGCAGAGAAGAGAATGGGCTTGAGGCTGCCAGCCGCAGCTGAAGAGCCTGCAGCGGATTAGCCGGCAAGGTATTCAAGGGCCACCTTTCCTGCGGAGAGTGGATGGGTTCCCTGCAGGGTCAAGTCGTAGACAGTTGGCTGGACGGGCTGCTCCTGACCAGCCACCACCAGGTAGCGAGTTCCGGCAACGCGCCAGTGCCGAGTCCAGGCCGCCATCAGCCGCAAGTCTTTGAAAAACCTGCAGATAAACAAGTCGGGCGGAGCCTCGGCACGCACCTTTTCCACTCGGGCGTGCAGCACACGAACCTGGTCCAGCTCCAACGCGCCGACAACTTCTTCCAGGAACTGGCAGCGTTTGAGCCGGCTGTCCACCAGCAGTACGGACTTTTCCGGATGGAGAAGGGCGACGGGGATTCCCGGCAGTCCGTTGCCCGAGCCCAGGTCGACAATGCTGCGCGCCGAGCAAAGTGATGGGATTTCCGCCATCCGCAGGCAGGGATCCAGCAAGAGGGTAGAAAAATTCTCAAGGCCAGCGGATGACACCAGACCCAACCGCTCGTTCTGATGGCGGAGTAGGCTTTCGTAGATGGCTAGGCGCTGGGCTGACAGCTCGGGGGCGTCGAGTTCCACGTGGAACGCTCCTTGTTCAGTCTGATGGGGTGACGGCATCCTCTGTTGTGCTGGATGGAGACTCCTGCGGGCGGCGCTGCAGGTGAACCCAGAGGGCCTGGATATCCGTCGGGTTAACGCCGCCCACCCGCGAGGCCTGACCCAGGTTGCGAGGGCGGACCAGACTCAGCCGCTCGCGCGCCTCGGTGGAAAGCGAGGCCAGGGACTTGTAGTCCAATTCTTCGGGCAAAGGTACCTGCTCGTTGCGGCGGAAACTCTCCACCGCGCGGCGCTGGCGCTCCACATAACCCGCGTACTTGATGTCCACCTCAACGCTGGTGATCAAGTCGTCATCTAGCTCAGTGAACCAAGGTTCCGGTGCAGCCTGAAGCAGCATGTGCAGGGTTAGCTCCGGCCGCTTCAACCACTCTGTAGCCCGCTGCGTCGTGGAAGCCGGAACGTCAACGGCTGGGTTCGGTTCAACGCGCTGATTGTCGTGCGCCTGCGGCACCTGCGGCTCGGGCTCCTGTGACAACAGCGCGCGACCATTGATGGCTGTTTGCGCCAACCAGTCCAGTAGCCGAGTCCGGGTCTCCTGGCGGACTTGGAAGCGTTCCCAGCGCCACTGTTCCAGCAGGCCTAAGCGATGGCCAAGCGGCATCAGCCGCTGATCCGCATTGTCCTGCCGCAGCAACAGGCGAAACTCTGCCCGGCTGGTGAACATGCGATAGGGCTCGGGCAGAGGCTTGTTGACCAGATCATCCAGCAAGACCCCGATGTAGGCTTGGTCCCGGCCCAGGATCACGGGATCGCGGTGATCCAGCAGGGCCGCAGCATTGAGTGCGGCCAGCAGTCCTTGGGCCGAGGCTTCTTCGTAGCCCGAGGTGCCGTTCTGCTGTCCAGCGAAAAATAGATTGGCCAGCCCGCGCATGCGCAGCGTGACGTCCATTTGCCAGGCGGGGAAGTAGTCGTACTCGATGGCGTAGCCGGGTCGCGTGAAACGGGCCTGTTCGAAACCGGGCACGCTACGCAGGGCGGCCAGCTGCACGTCCTCGGGCATCGAGGTGGAAAAGCCGTTGACATACATTTCGCGGCCGGCCAGGCTCTCGGGCTCCAGGAAGAGCTGGTGGCGATCCTTCTCCGCGAAGCGCACGACCTTGTCTTCCACCGACGGGCAGTAGCGTGGCCCCGTGCCTTCAATCCGGCCGGTAAAGAGCGGGGAACGGTGCAGGTTCTCGCTCAGGATCTCATGCGTGCGCGGAGTGGTCCAGGTCGCGTAGCAACACTGCTGGGGTAGAGAGATCAAGTCTTCATAGAATCGAAAGGGCGCAGGCTTGGCGTCGCCCCACTGTTCGTCGAATGCGTCGAATCGGATACTCGCGCGATCCACGCGGGGCGGCGTGCCGGTTTTGTAGCGCCGCACCTCGATTCCTTGCCGGGCCAGCGCTTCGCTGAGCCCAAGCGCCGGGGGCTCACCCGCACGACCACCAGGCGAGCGAGAAGCGCCCACGTGTAGCAGACCGTTCAAGAAGGTCCCGGCACAGACAATAACTGCGCCGGCTCGGATGCGGACACCGCCCGCCAACTCCACCGCCACTACCCGATCCTGTTGGAGGACGAGGTCCGTCACCAGGCCTTGGCGCAAGTCAAGGCCTGGTTGATCCGACAGGGTCTGGGTGGCCAACTGGGCATAGCGAAACTTGTCGCTTTGGGCTCGGGGCGACCAGACGGCCGGCCCTTTGGAGCGATTGAGCATGCGGAACTGGAGTCCCGCTCGGTCGGCCAGTCGGCCCATTTCGCCGCCGAGAGCGTCGATCTCGCGCACCAATTGGCCCTTGCCCACGCCGCCGATGGCCGGATTACAGGACATCTGACCGATGGTCTGCAGGGACATGCTGACGAGCAGGGTTCGCAGGCCCAGGCGGGCACCGGCCAGCGCGGCCTCGATGCCGGCATGTCCGGCGCCGGCCACGACCAGATCGTAAGCGGGATCCGGCAAGTTCCACGTGGAACGGCCCGCCTCAAGGGCGCCAGGTCCAGCGCCCGGATTGTCGGGAGGGTGACTCATTTGCCCACGCAGAAGCGGGAGAAGATCAGGTGGTAGAGGTCATCGAAATCCGCGCCGCCCACAATAGCGCCAACGGCCTCCGCGGCTTCGCGCAGATCCGCGGCCGACAGCGGGCGATCCAGCTCCGCCTCGAGTGCGGCGCTGAAACGCCGCAGGCATTGGGTGGCCACGTCCACTAGTTGCACGTGGCGGGCTTCTGTCAACACCAGATCCAGCGAGCGCCAATCCTCCGCCACCAAGCGCTGATGAAGCGCGGCTTTCAGCTCGGGCAGCCCCACTCCGCTGAGCGCCGAGACGGCGAGTTCGCCCGGTCGCAGGTCCGCCACCGCGCCCACCAGATCAGCCTTGGAAAGCACGGGCAGACATGATTCCTGTTGAGCCAGTTCGGGTATACCGGGCTGATTAGGGGCCCGCAGCAAAAGAATCACGTCCGCCATTTCCACCAACTCGCGCGTGCGGGCGACGCCCTGACGCTCCACCCGGCCCTCTGTGTCCCGCAGGCCGGCGGTGTCCCACAACGTGATGGAGAGGTCTCCCAGCCGCAGTTCCTGCGCGATGGCGTCGCGCGTGGTGCCGGGTTCCTCGTCCACCAGGACCCGAGAATCCTCCAGCAATGCGTTCATCAGGGTGGACTTGCCGGCATTGGGCTCGCCGACCAGCACGACCTGAGCGCCATGACTCAGGCGGCCTAGCCGCCAGCTGGCGCGCCAGGATTCCAGGCGCTGCAGGGCGCTGGCGGCTCGGCTGAGCAGCTCGGCAACCGGCGTCGGCTCAATCTCGTGCTCGGAGAAGTCCAGCTCTGCCTCCACCAGACTGAGCAGATCCAGCAGGTCCTGGAGCAGGTCCTGCACGCGACGGCCGCTCTCCCCCGACAGGCTGCGCAGCGCGAGATTGTGAGCCAACCCGCTGCGGGCCTCCACCAAGGCGCGCACACCTTCGGCCTGGGAGAGGTTCAGGCGGCCTCGCTCCACCGCTCGCCGGGTGAATTCACCCGGTTCCGCCACCACAGCTTCTTGGCGCAGATCAGCCAGGAGTTCCTCCACCAGCCACGGTGAACCGTGCAGGTGGAATTCAACCACGTCTTCGCCCGTGTAACTATTGGGAGCATGGAAGGCGAGAATCAAGGCCTGATCCAGCCGCCTGCCGTCGGCGCGGATCAGCCAGCGCACCTGGGCTCTGCCGTGCAGCAGGACGGTACCGTCGGCGCCTCGAGGCTCCAGGCGGCTCTGGGCCAGGGAGAGAGCTCGCGGACCGCTGAGCCGCACGATGGCGACCGCGCCCACACCGGGAGGCGTGGACAACGCCACGATGGTGTCACGCGCTTCGGACAGCATGGCACATCAGGCCAATTTGAGTTTCTTCCCCTTGGGGCCTTCCGGCGTGGGGGTGTCAGGAGGCAGCGGGCTGCCGGTCAACCACTGCAGCTGGACTACCGAGAGGACGTTGAATAGCGTATAATACAGAGTCAAACCAGAGGGCAACTGGTTGAAAATGAAGAGCATCATGATGGGCATCATATACATCATGGCCTTCTGGTTCGAATCCGTCATGGACATCTTCATCATCACGTAGTTCGAGATGGCGAAGATGATGGCCAGCAGCGAGACGGTGTTGCCGTAAAGCGGCAAACTGAAGGGCAGGGTGAAGATCGAATCTGGCACCGACAGGTCGGTGATCCAGCCCACGAAACTGGCGCCGCGCAACTCGAAGGCTCCCCGGAACACGAAGTAAAGCGAGAAGAGCAGGGGCATCTGCAGCAGATTGGGCAGACAGCCGCCGAAGGGGTTCACCTTTTTTTCGCGGAAGAGCTTCATGGTCTCTTCCTGCATCTTCTGCGGGTTCTTGGCATACTTGCGTTTGAGCTCCTCCTGGAGCGGGCGGATGCTCTGCATCGCCTTCATGCTGTGGTGGCTCTTGGAAGTCAACGGCCAGACGGCAACCTTCACCAGGACCGAGAAGATCAGGATGATCACGCCGTAGTTGCTGATCACCATGTGCAGCTTGGTGAAGACCCAGAGGACCAGCGCGGCGAAGGGCTTGATCAGCGGCCACATGAAGCCCATGAAGCCCAGACTGGTTTTGGTCATGATGCTCTGTTGGAGCGACGGGTCCATGTCGGCCAGGGCGTGCTTCTGCAGCGGCCCCAGGTACAGGGCGAAGCGCGAGTTTAACGTCTGCTCCGCCGTGAGGGGCATTTCCAACGAGAAGGCGTAGTGGCCATGGGCCGTCGCGTCCCCGAGATTGTCCTGGCGGCCTGTGAAGGTCACTTCGTCGGCCTTCTGATCCAGTGGCACCAGAGCCAGCTCGAAGTACTTGTTGCGCGTAGCCACCCAATGCACGGTGCCTTTGCGGGTCTCCGATGCCTCGGCCTCCTTGCGGCCCAGCCGGTAGCCTTCCAGTTCGCTGCCCACCAGGGCCAGGGCCTCGGTGTACATGTTGTCCTGCACGGGACTGGACTCGGTCAACGCCAGTCCGCTGTTCCAGTGCAGACCCCAGCTGTGGTGCCGCAGGGGTTCGGTCAAGCCCGCTAGGGCGATGTCCACGTCCATGCGGTAGCTCGAGCCGCGGAGCAGGAAACGCTTGACCAACTGGCCGCCGTCACGACCCGTGTAGGTGAAGACCAGTTCCTGCTGCTGGTCATCGGTTAGCGAAAGCTGGTCCGGCGCGTCACAGGCAAAGAGATAGTCCGCAGTTTCCACCTGGCGGCCGTTCAGGTTGAATTCGGCGCTCAGGTTGCCGGAGCCCTGCAGCAGCAGGACCACCGTCTCGCCCCGGTAGCTTTTCAGGCCTTTCAGTTCGTGGCTGACCAGGCCCGCGCCCCGGGTGCTGAAGACGGCCACGTATTGGCTGGTCTCTACGCGAATGGTGCGCTCGGGCAGCTCCTGGGCCGGCGCTTCGAACACGGCGGCCAGCAGAGCGGTGGCACTGTCCCGGCTGGCCACCGCGGGCGTGGGCGCAGACAACGTGCTGCTGTCCGTGGCGGCCGTCGTGGCAGGCGTCGGAGCGGTGGCGGACGGGGCCTCCTGCACCGTGCTTTGCTTAGCGGCCAGTTCCTCGCTGGTGGGCATTCCCACCAAGCGGCGCCAAGTGTCGGTGCTCATGAAGAGAACCAATAGGCCGATGATGATGAAGGCCAGGATGGTGCGCTTGTCGAGGCCCGGTTCCATGCGAACTCCTTGTTCAGGGCCGGTCGATGCCGCCCTGAGAAAATGGATTGCAGCGCAGGATGCGCCAGATTGACTTCCACATTGCCTGCAGAAAGCCGTACTTTCCGAAGGCTTCCAGTGCATATTGAGAACAAGTAGGGGAAAATCGGCAACAGCTGGGAAAGAGGGGGGAGAGACTAGACTGGTAGAAGCGGATCAGGCCGCAGGCCACCAGTTTTAGCGGGGAAAATCCCATCCAAATCCCTTAGCAGATCCTGCCATTCGGGCCGTACGGGGCGCGCGGCAACTGGATCTCCCCGCCGTCCGGCCCGCAGGAAGAGCAGAATGTCCGAACCCTCCGGAAAGCGATCCCGATGGCGACGGTACAATTCCCTTAAACGGCGCTTCTGCAGGTTTCGGGCCACGGCGTTGCCGAACCGCTTGGGAACAATGAAAGCGGCCCGGGGCCGCTCGGATGGAGACAAATAAATCGTAAGGTGGCGACCGTTGCGGCGGCGTCCCGACTGGAGCAGTTCGCGAATCCGGTTGGCGTCCTTGAGGACCCGGCTTCGCGGCAGGTGCTCATCGAGAGACACTGACCGACAAACGCTTGCGCCCCTTGCGACGACGGGCGGAAAGCACCGCGCGGCCGCCCGGGGTGGCCATGCGGGCACGGAAACCGTGCTTGTTGCGGCGCTTGCGGTTGCTGGGCTGAAAAGTGCGCTTCATGACTGAGCTCCGAATCCGGATTTTCCGTTGACAAAGGCCCTGAGTTTACCAACCTGAGTCTGGGAATGCAAGGTGCTCAGCCTCAACAAGTTCCGGCGGGCTTGACTGCTTTGGGCCATTCCTCTATAATCGTTGTCCGAGGAGGACGAATTCGCCCATGTTGCGTGGCCCGCTGCCCGTTATATCCGCCCTGCAGGTTCCCGGTCTGACGGAGCGGGAAGCCCTGGTGCTCCGCCATGTCATCCACAGCTTCGTGATGACGGCCAATCCCGTGGGGAGCCGCACGCTCTCCAAGCTGGAGGGGCTGGATCTCAGCGCAGCCACCATCCGCAACGCCATGGCGGATCTCGAAGACAAGGGTTTGCTGGCCCATCCCCACACCAGCGCCGGGCGCATTCCCACGGACGTGGGTTATCGCGTCTACGTGAACTACCTGATGATCCACGAGCAGATCTCCCACGAAGAGCGGCAGTTGATCCAGCAGAACGTGGACGAACTGATGCCCGATGTGGAAGCCATCCTGGATCGGACGGCCCACCTGCTCTCGCGCATCGGGCGCAATCTGGGCGTGGTGCTGGCGCCGGCCTTTGAAGATGGTGTGCTGGAAAGCCTGGATCTGGTGCCTTTGGGCGGAACGCGCGTGCTGGTGGTGATCACCGTCGCCTCGGGCCTGGCCCGCACCGTCACGCTGGAGATCGAGAGCCGCGTGGATCCGCCCAATCTGCAGCGCGTGGGTCGGCTGATCCAGCAGCGGCTGGTGGGGCTCACCTTCCGCCAGATCCGGGAGACCATCCAGGACCGCCTGGGCGACTTGAAGGACGCCGCCGGCATCGCCCGGCTCTTTCTGGATTCCACCGAGCGGCTCTTCGCCCCCAGCGCCAACCACGGCGTGATCCTCGACGGCGCCCGCAACCTGCCGG
This sequence comes from Acetofilamentum sp., assembly GCA_020726405.1. Lineage (GTDB taxonomy): Bacteria > CAIWAD01 > CAIWAD01 > CAIWAD01 > CAIWAD01 > CAIWAD01. The sequence goes on from DYSB01000018.1 coordinate 10,881, forward strand.
ACATCCCGGAATTCCGGGAGGACGGCTTCCGGGGCATTCTTGAGATCTACGAAGACCGCGATATCATCATGCACCTGCTGAACAGCCAGGTGGGAGAAGACCTGAGTGTGCGCATCGGCCGGGAGCACACCGAGGAGCGCGCCGCGGATTGCAGCCTGATCACCGCGTCCTACCGCCTGGGCAGCCTGACGGGAGCCCTGGGCATCATCGGGCCGCGCCGCATGAACTACTCGCGCCTGATGCATCTGGTGCGCTACACGGCGGACCTGATCAGCAGCCGTTTTCCCCGCGAGACAGACAAGGAGCCGGACGTCAACGAATGAGCAAAGTCAAGAAGACTCATCCCGAGGACCCAGTCGCGGGTCCGGACGATTCGCCATCCGGCGGCGCCGAGCCGACGGGGGCGGAGTTTCACGAGAACGCGGAGTTTCGCGAGAACGCGGAGTTTCGCGCGAGTGCCAATGGCAAGGCCGAGGCTTGGACGGAGCAGACTTCATCCATGGCGGAGCCCGCGCGTCCGGAGCTCGGCCAGTGGCGGGACGAGCTGGTCTTGAGCCAAGATCGGCTGCTGCGTCTGCGGGCGGAATTCGACAACTACCGCCGTCGCACTCTGCAGGATGCCCAGCGCGTTCGCGAACAGGCCGTGGACCGGGTGGTGCTGGCCCTGTTGCCGGCCCTGGACGACCTGGAGCGGGTGAGCGCCCAGGCGGCTGCCGGCGCAGCGGATGCCGAGGCCCTGCGCCGTGGACTGGACTTGGTGCTGGCCAAATTCCACGCCCAGCTGGAGCAGGTGGACGTGCGCGTGTTCGAATCCAGGGGTCAGCCCTTTGATCCCCTGCGGCACGAGGCGCTGACCACCCTGCAGGATCCCGCCCAGCCCGAGGATGTCGTGCTGGACGAATTGGTGCGCGGCTACCGGCGCGGTGAGGCGGTGATCCGCCACGCCCAAGTTGTCGTGAACAAGCCGTGAACACAACGAAGCGCGACTACTACGAGGTGCTGGGCGTCGCCCGCGACAGCTCGGTGGCCGACATCAAGAAAGCCTACCGCAAGCTGGCCCTCAGCTACCATCCCGACCGGAGCAAGGATCCCGAGGCCGAGCAGAAGTTCAAGGAAGTCTCCGAGGCCTACTCGGTGCTATCCGACGAACAGAAGCGAGCCCAGTACGACAGCTTCGGTCACGCCGGTCCCCAGAACATGGGTGGGCCAAGCGCCGGCGGGCAGGACTTCGATCCCTTCGACCTGTTCCGCTCCTTCTTCTCCCAAGGCGGCGGTGGCGTCGGGTTCGAAGAGTTGTTCCGCGGTGGCCGGCAGGGGCCGGAACGCGGCCGGGACGTGCAACTCACCCTGCCCCTCACTCTGGAAGAGATTGCCCTGGGCGTGGAAAAGCGCCTGAAGATCAAGATCCAGACACCTTGCGCCACCTGCGGCGGCAGCGGCGCGGCCGACAACACCAAGCCCGAAGCCTGCCCGGTCTGTCACGGCCAAGGCCGGGTGCGCCAGATGACGCGCAGCTTCCTGGGCATGATCGAGAACATCGTCATGTGCCAGAACTGCCATGGCGAAGGCAAGGTGGTGCGCAACCCTTGCCGCATCTGCCACGGCACGGGCCTGGAAAAAGGCGAGACCACGGTGGTGATCAAAGTCCCCGCCGGCGTGGAGGAAGGGAACTACATCCGGTTGCGTGGTCAGGGCAATCATGGGCCACGGGGAGCCGCGCGCGGGGACATTGTTGTGGTTCTCAAGGAGATCGAGCACGACCAGTTTGAGCGCCAGGGGGACGACATCCTGCTGGCGTTCGCCATTCCCATCCCGCTGGCGGCCCTGGGCGGCGAGCTGCGCGTGCCCACCCTGGGCGGCGAAGTCAACCTGAAAGTGCCTGCGGGCACCCAGAGCGGCACCACCCTGCGCCTGCGGGGCCAGGGCGTGCCGGGTCGGGGCGGGCGCAAGGGCGACCAACTGGTGCGCGTGCACCTGTACACTCCGCAGACTTTGGGGGCCGAGGCGCGCACGCTGTTCGAGAAATTGGCCAGCCTGCCGGAAATTTTACCAACAGGCTCGGGCAAGGGCTTTTTCCAAAAGGTGATGAGCCACATCTTCGGCTGACAGCGCATGTTCAAGCCGGGATTGGTAGTTTTGAAACCGTTGTTGACCCCTGCGGAACGCTCCAGTCTGGCCGTGCTTTTTTCTCTGATTGCGGCCGGATATCTGGTGCTTGCTTGGCGCTCCTGGCGCGAGCCGGAGCTTCCGGTGAGGCTGGACCGTCAGGATGTCGCCTTCATTCAGCAAGGTGTGCGCGTCTTCCAGGCCGCGCCAGCGGACAGCGTCCGGCGCACGGATGGCGGTCCCAAGCCGGTGGTCCGCACGGGTCCCCTGGATCTGAACCGGGCGGACAGTCTGGCGCTACTGGACCTGCCCGGCATCGGCCCCACCAAGGTGAGTGCCATGTTGGACTGGCGCCGCCGGCACGGGCGCTTTCGGCAGGTGGACGACCTATTGAAGGTTAAGGGGATCGGCCCCGGCACGCTCAAGCGCTTGCGGGACCAGGTGCGAGTTGCGGAAGACAGTAGTGTGCCCGGGAAGGTGCGGGGGCCAGGAACGATCCCTGCTGCCGATCCTGGCGCCAAATGATAGGAGCGCCCATGGCGTCCGTGCAGAAGCCCTCAAGTGGCAGCTGGGTCCTCAAGGGGATCATCGCCGCCCTCATCGTGATCCTGATCTACGCCATCTATTCCCCCAACCAGCAATGGAAGCAGCAGGGGCGCGATGAGATCCTCGCGCGGCAGCGCCTGGAGAACCTGTACAACGCGGGCAATCTCTACTTCTTCCTCACGAAGCACTTTCCCAAGTCCATCGAAGAGATCATCGCCGTGCTGGACACGGCGCGCGTGGACGCCGAGGCCGCGCACTTCGAGATCGAACCCAAGCAGAACATGAATCTGCTGGCGGAGCGCGAGGACCTGCTGAAGGTTGAGTTTCGCTCGACCCAGGAAGAGGCGCGCCTGGTCCAGCTGCAGAGCCTGATCCGGGACAGCCTGCTGATCACGCTGGAAGACACCATGCGGATCGCCAGCTTCGAGGTGAAGGACCTGGGCTCCCGCCAGACGGTGGGCGTGGACGGCACGGCCAAGACCATCTACCAGTACCGGATCTGGGGTCAGATGAAGCCGCTGTTCGAGGGCATCGGTTCGGATACGCTGTGCCTGGACTCGGAATTTCCCATCACGGTGATCAAGCGCAAGGCCGGCGAATTGAGCCGCGACCTGTGGGCCGCCACCCAGGGAACTTTTATTCCCCGCGCGGACGGCGCCTTCTTCGCGCCGGGTCTGACCGTCAAGCAGCCCGTCAAGTCCTACAGCCTGAACCTGCCGTTGGCCGAGATCGGCGTCTGTCCCACCACAGAGAAGCCCTTCATTCTCAAGCACGTGGGCAAGTTCAAATACAAGGGCGGCTATGCATTCAACGTGGATGGCGCGGGCGATCCGCTGACCACTCTGGCGCAGAAGCAGGCCTTCCTGGGCGCTCTGCGTGACCAGGCGTCCGGCGCCTTGGGCGCGATCTTCGGTGCCATGGCGGACAGCGCCATGAAAGCCGGCGACAGCCAATACCGCATTCCCGACGACGTGAAGACCAGCATCACCGTGCGCGAAACCCTGGCCGTGTTGCCGAAAATCAAGCCCGGGATGTCGCTGGCCGCCGCGGCGGAGCAGAGCCAGATCGCCGGGCTGGATTCCCTCGACTTCTACACCTCCGATGCCAAGCGCGGAGAGATCCTCTTCCCCGAGTTCCAGGGCAACGCGGCGGATGCCTTCAGCAAGCTGCTGGAGGACGCCGGCATCCAGGGTCTGGTCCAGCGTGTGAAACTGCAGGGCGCCTTTGAGCCGGTGCAGATCGACACCGTGGGCTTGGCTGTGGTCAGCCCGATCACCGGCACTGAGACCTTCCAGAGCGGTTGGAAGCGAATCTTTGAAGTGAATCCGCCCGCGAACCATGGACAAATCTACAACGGTACCAAATCGTGGGAGTGATCAACCCCTTGGTTGATGCTACCCTGCTTGAAGACCGGATGTTGCTCCACGGCCCCGACGGGGTCGTGGAGCTTCCTCTTGCATACCAGGTTCATTCCCGCCTGATTCAAACCGGTGAGTTGGCGCGCCTCCTGGCCGAGCACCTGCGCGAAAAAGCAGGCCCGGCGTTACCGGCCGCCGGCAGCCAGGTTCGGCTGGCCCTGCCGCTCAATTGGGGGTTGGTCTGCCTGCGCCTGCCCCACGCGGGGCTGGGCGAACTGGCGCAACCCTTGCACCAAGTGGCCTGGGAGATCGACAACAACGCGCCCGAGGCCGTAGAGCAGTACTACTTCGACTTTCACGAAGCGGCAGGAAATGAGGGCGCCGAGACGCTGATCATGGCCGTCCGCCAGAGCTTGGTCCACTTTTGCCGGACCCTGCTGGATGAACTGGGTCTGGTTCTGGCGGACGTGGTGCCGGCCGGTGAGAGCGGTGCGGGCTTTCGGCTGGAGCTGGCGCGGGCCCAGGCTCACCTGGAAGCTCTTTCCCTGGAACACTATACGCCGGTGACGCCCTGGCGGCGCTTCTTCGTCCTGGGCGGCGTGGGCGTGATCCTGGCGGCCGCCGGGATCCTGTTCACGCTCAATCGACCGGCCCCGGAGCAACAGGTCCGAATTCCCACGCCACCCTCCGCGATGACGGACAGCCTGCGTGCCGCGCTTCAGCCGACGACGGCGGACAGTCTGCCCGCGGGCCGTGCACCGGCGACCCCGCCGGCGGCCGGCCCGGCCCTGGCCGCCTGGACGACCCTGCTGGGCGAATTGACTGCCGGCGAGGAGCGCCTGCCCGACTTTTTGGTGCTGGACGCCGCCGGCGCCTTGGTGCGGGTAAAACGTCGTGGGGAAGTCAATCTGCGCGACGTGTTGACCCGACCTGCCCGGGCCACCCGTGTGGGCCGGGGCGGCTACTGGCTGCAACTTGACGAGCCGCTGAACGGCGGCCTGTTGGCCGAGGATCCGACCCGTCCGGTACTGCGCCTGACCCTGGCCCACTTGGTCGAACTGGCGCCCCGCCTGCGCGAGGCCCCGGCACGACTGATTTTGCAGCGGCGACGCGCGGACGGCTCCGGCCAGTCCACACGCTGGCATTTCGGGGCCCAGGACACCCAGGGCGCTGCCACAGGCTGGCTGGTGACGGTCTTTCCCGCCCGGCCGGGCGGGCGGGGGGGCGCGCGCTGATGCAGATCCTCTTCGGGCGGCACAAGGGGCGCCGGCTCAAAACGCCGCCGGACGAGCGCATCCGGCCCACCACGGGGCGCATGCGCGACTGGCTGGGCAACGTCCTGCGCGAGCGCTTTTCCGCGGCGGAAGTCCTGGACCTTTACGCGGGCTGCGGCGGGCTCGGTCTGCTGGCATTGAGCATGGGCGCCGGCCACGTGACCTTCGTGGATCAAGCGCCCGGGGCCATCCGTTTGGTGGAGCACAACCTGAAGCTGCTGGGGGAGAGTTCGGCGGGCACGGTCCTGCGTCTGGATGTGTTCGCATTTCTCAAGCGCCGGCATCTGCGGCGCTGGAATCTGGTCTTCGTGGATCCCCCATATGACAGTACGGACTACATCCGATTGATGAGCGCCCTCGCGGGAGCCGATATCCTGGAAGAAGCGGGCCTGCTGGCGGTGGAGCACCCCCACCACGTAAAACCGCTCGCTGAAGGGTTGATCTTGTTGAGGGAAAAGGGTTTTGGCCGCAGCACAATCAGCCTCTTTCAACCCGCGCCACAACAGGACGACAGACCCCCATGTCCTGATTGATCGGATTGATGATCTGCCCACCCTGACCCCGGTGGTGGCGTCCATCATGCAGCTGATCGAGGGCGGCTCCACCCAAGCCGACCAGATCGGTGACCTGCTCAGCGCCGACCCCGCCCTGTCTTCGCGCATCCTCAAAGTGGTCAACTCGGCCTTCTACGGTCTGCCCCACCAAGTAACCAACATCCACAAGGCCGTGGTCATGCTGGGATTCGACACGGTGCAGACCCTGGTGCTCTCTGCCAGCGTGGTGGACGTGATGGTCCACGCCGGCGAAGCTCTGCGCGACCTGCGCCTGATCTGGGAACGCAGCATGTTCTCCGCGGTGACGGCTCGCAAGATCGCCCAGGTGCTGAAGAACCGGCACCTGGAAGAGAGCTTCATGGCGGCGCTGCTGATGGACATCGGCATGTTGGCCCAGCTCAAGCTCCATGGCGACCCCTATGCCCGGGTGATTCGCGGGGAACTGGAAAAGGGCCAGGACATCGTGCTCGGTGAGGTCACTGATTTCGAAGTGTCCCACGAGCGGCTGGGTCAGTGCCTGCTGGAACGGTGGAACATCCCCGACTTGCTCTCGCGCCCGGTGTTGTATCACCACGACTTGGCCGGCAGCGAGGAGGAGCCCGATGACATCCGCGCGCTCTGCGAGATCACGCACCTGGCCCGTCAGGCGGCCGGCATCTTCTACAGCCCCAACAAGGGCGTTTCCATCCAGGACTTCAAGGTGGAAGCCGGTCGGCTGATCGACATGAATGCCAATGAAGTGGACAGTTTCTTCCGCTCCATCCGCGATGAAGTGATGGACGTGGCCCTGCAGTATGGGCTGGAGGTCCGTGGACTGAAGAGCTACACTGAAATCCTCGACTTGGCCAACCAGGAACTGACCCAGCTCAATAAAACCTACGAACAGCTCAACCGGGAACTGCTGGCGGCCCAGAAGCGGGCCGAGGAGTTGGCCCACGGGCTCAAGCTGGCCAATGAAAAGCTGCAGCGCATGGCCAGCATCGACGAGTTGACCGGTCTCTACAACCGCCATTATTTCGAGGATTTCTTCGCCCGGGAATTCAGCCGCTGCCGGCGCTACAAGCGGCCCATGTCCTGCATCATCCTCGACATCGACCACTTCAAGAAAGTCAACGACACCTACGGCCACCTACAGGGTGACAGCATCCTGCGCGAGCTGGGCGAGCGGCTGCAGAACCTGCTGCGCGGATCGGACGTGGCCGTGCGTTATGGCGGCGAGGAGTTCGTCGTGCTGTTGCCGGAAACCGGACTCTACGCCGCGCGGATCGCGGCCGAGAAGATCCGGCGCGCCATTGCCGTGGACTCCTTCCGCTACAAGCCCAACCAGGGACTGGAGATCACCATCAGCCTGGGCATCGCCGCCTTCGACGGTACGCGCGGGGCGGATTCGCCCCAGGATCTGCTCAAGCAGGCTGACACGCTGCTCTACAAGGCCAAGGAAAGCGGCCGCAACCGCTGCTGTTTCTGACTTAAGCCGGATCTCTTGGGGCGTTTGAATTTGAAGTTCCGCCGGGTCCGCCAGGCTCAGCCTGGCGGACCGCCGAGTCCCGCTCCCGCACTTCCCCATGGCCAATCCCCGGGCCGCTCCACCAGCCCCGCCCGCACCGGATCACGGTGGATGTGCCACACGGTTCGGGCCACGTCTTCCTCCGTTCGCATGGCCCGGTCCCAATACTCCCGTGCCCACACCCGGCTGGCCGGGCCCAAAACGCCGGCCCGCCCCTGGTCGCGGGCCAGGGCCGCCAAGCGATTTCCCGTCCACGCCTTCCAGGACGCAATGGTCTTGGCCAAGGGCCACGGCGGCAGGGTTCGCAACACCACGTGGACATGGTTGGGCATGACCATCCAGGCCATCAGTCGAACGCGAATCCCGTCATGGAAGAGCAGGGCGTCCCGCACCAGGCCGGCGGCCCGGGGATCAGCCAACAAGCAACACCCGAGACCTTGATCCAGCAGGTCCTGCCAGGGGCGGGATGTGGCCAGATGGCGTGAGTAATTGGGCGCCAATGCTATGTCCGCGGCCAACGCTGCCCATACATCGCCGGGGACGGCGTCCGCCAAATGAAAAACCACGTGCTGGATCAGCGCGTGGGACTCCAGGTGGGGCAGGTAGCCCCTGGAGCGCCACCTGGGCTGCAAGGATGTGGAGTCTTCGGGCTGTGTCACACGGTCACCCTTTCCCTTTTCCCGCGGGACCAAGGTGGCGTGCGGGCGGGTGGAAAGGTGGGCGGTGCGGGGGCGGCGGGAAGGAAAAATGGCCCCCTGTTCCGGGAGGGTGACAACAAGGCGCGCGGGACCGCCGGGCTCCTGCCTGGCGGTCCCGCTGTCAAGTTGAAATCAATCGAAAGCGGCGTCCAGATCGTAACCGTTGGCCCGCATCCAGCTGTCGTCCAGAAACTTGCTCAGGTAGCGTTCACCCGAATCGCACAGCTCCACCACGATCACCTGATCGCAAGTCATCCCGCGGGCCACGCGGCGGGCCGCGGCCAGGATCGTGCCGCTGCTGCCACCCACCAGAATGCCCTCCTCGCGGATGATCCGGCGCGCCCAATGGAAGCTCTCGGCATCGCTGATGTAGTGCATCTCATCCACCACGCCCAGGTTCAGGGTCTGGGGCACATAGTCGTTGCCGATGCCTTCCACGTGGTAGATCTCGCCCTCGATCATTTCGCCTGTGTCAAAGAAGCGCTTGAGGCTGCTGCCCTGGGGTTCCGCGCCCACGATGCGGATGGCCGGATTCTGGTCCTTCAAGAAACGGCCGGCACCGCTGATGGAGCCACCCGTGCCCATGCCCATCACGAAGGCGTCCACCCGGCCCTCCGTGTCCCGCCAAATCTCGGGCCCCGTCAGGCGGTAGTGGCAATCCGGGTTGGCCGGGCTGGTGAACTGGCCGGCCAGGGCTCCGCCGGGCGTCTCCCGGGCGATGCGTTCGGCCACGCCCGCGTAGCTCTCGGGATGGTCGTGCGGCAGGTCCGTGCGCGTGCGGATCACGGTGGCGCCAAAGGCCCGGAGCATCAGCTCGCGTTCCATGCTCATCTTCTCCGGCATGGCGATGATGCACTTGTAGCCGCGCTGGGCGCAGACCATGGCCAGCCCGATGCCCGTGTTGCCACTGGTTCCCTCCACCACGGTGCCGCCCGGCTTCAGGCGTCCCGTCCGCTCCAGCTCCTCTACCAGGGCCACGGCCACCCGGTCCTTGATGCTACCCGTCGGACTCACGCGTTCCACCTTGGCCAGGAAGGTGGGCGCCAGATCGGCGCAGACGCGGTTCAGCCGGACCAGCGGCGTGTTGGCCGTGAGCGAAAGAATGGTCTCGTGTATCACAGGATCTCCTCGGGAACGATGGACACCAGCTGGGTGTCCGGATAGTAGTGGACAAGAATCTCGCGCCATTCGCGGCCCTCCAGGGCCATGCGCGTGGCGCCCAGCTGACAGAGGCCCACCCCGTGGCCCCAGCCCTTGCCATGAATGAGTAACCGCTCGCCCCGCCACTCGAAACAGATCAGCGCGCTGTAGAGGCAGGTGGGCGAAAGGGCCAACCGGATGGCCAGCTCCTTGCCCAGCACGAACTCGCCCTGCTCGGTCACCACGCGCAGGAATTTCAGCCGCCCGGAGGCTCCTCGCTCCAGCGGTACCAGTTCGAGCAGGCGCTCAAAGACGCGGCCCGTGGCCCGGCGGATGTGGCTGGCGGCCTCCTCGCGGTCCAGCCCCACGGTCCAGCGATAGAAGCCGTCGCTGAAGGCGAGGCCCGCCGGCAGGGAGAACTCCTCGGTGTTGCACCAGACGGCTTCGGCTGTCTGGATCCACTCGCGCCAGCCCGCCTCTGTCTGCGGGGCGTGGAAGTCCGGGTCCGGCCGGCAGGTGTCGCGGAAGCTGGGCAAGTAGGGAATGGCCTGATCTTCCCAGACGTGCTCGTAGGCCTCCACAATGCCGCCACAGCTCTTGGAGTAGCGGGCGTCGCAGATCTGCCCCGCGTTCACCAGCACCAGGTGGGCGGTGTCCCGGGCGGCGGCCAGGGATGTGTCACGCAAGGTGCGCGAACCGCGGAAGCACTGGCAGTGGTCGTCGGCGCAGATGTCGAAGGGTTCGCCCGCGTGGTGCCGGCCGCGAGTGGCCAGCAGCGTGCTGCGCGCGGCGACGGTCTGGGCACGCAACAGGGCGGGTGGCGAATCGGCCGTCATCTCCGAGGAGTTGACGCTGGCCAGGTAGCGCTCCAGGGGCAGCTCGTTCACCACCCCCAGGCGACCGTCCGGCTCCTGGATCACCTCCAGCGTGTCCTCGTAGGCCAGACTCTCCGTGTGGTCCCAGTGGAAGCCGATGCCCACGCGCACGTCCGCCACCTTGGCCAGGCCAGCCGCCGGCAACGTGAGACGCAGCGGCGCGCGTGTCAGCCGTTCATCCGCTTCGCCCTCCAGCTGCAGGGCCAGGCCGCCCACGGGCGGCGTCACCGTCCAGCGATAGCGCACGGGCACGCGCAGATGCCAGAGCGCTGGTGGACCCAGTTGCGAAGCGCGGCCCGCCAGTTCGCCCAGGGCCAGCCGTGCGCGCTCCAGAATGGCGTGATCCGCGGGCTGGGCCAGCTCGCGCAACATGTGGGCGCCCGCATCCGCCGGAACCGGCGGTCCCAGGGGCAGGGACAGCAGCCGGGTGGGCCAGGCGCGCACCGCGCCCCACTGACCGCCGGGCGCGTGATCCCGCAGGGCGGGCCGCAGGCCGGCCGCGCCCAAGGCGGTCAGCGCCGCCTGGAGCAGCGCGTCGTCGGAGCACTCCAGCACTTTCAGCGCGGGCTGGATCGTGCCGGATTGGACATCCGCGGGCCGTACGCGCAGTTCGCCCGCCAGGAGAACCGTCTGATCGCCCAGCTGAGCCTGGCAACCCGGCGGCACTCGCAGGAAGACCTCGTCCCGCTGATGGAGGAAGCCGATGCGCACGCGCTCCACGTATTACGCTCCTGTTTGTAGCTGAATGGCCGCCCCGTGCGACCTGCTCAAAGTAGCGATTGAGAGGACCGGCTGGTCGACCTCCCGCCGCCGCTCATCCGCTGCCCAGACCGTAATGCCAGGCCAGCCAGCCCGTTAGGTTGACGGCCAGGTGCAGGGCCATTCCCGGCCAGAGCGAGCCGCTGTGCTCCCGCGCCCAGCCCAGCGCCAACCCCAGCAACCAGAGCGAGGGCAGGACCCGCAGGCTGCCGTGGGAGGCGGCGAAGAGCAAGGCCGGCCCCCAGAGCGCGCCCGGTGTCCCCAGATGACGGCGCCAAAGCCAGGGCAGCAGGCCGCGGTAGAGGATCTCCTCCATCACGGGAGCCAGCCCGAGCAGGCTGAGGCCGATCAACGCGCCTTCCAGCAGACTGCCCGGGGTCAGCAGCTCGCGCAGCGTGGCCTCCGCGGCGGGATCCGGCGGGAGCAGGACCTGAAAGCCCAGGTGCAGGAATTGGTAGAGGACGGCCAGCGGCAGTGGCGCCAGCCAGAGGGCCCGGCGCCAGGCCGGCGTCAGGGAGCGGTTGGGCAGAATGCCCGGCCGCAGCTCCGCGGGAGTGCCCAGCAGGATGGGCAGACCCAGCAGCAGCTCTGTGAACAGCACGGCCAGCCGGGTGCCGATGGGGCCTTGGCCCATGGAGGGCAGGATCAGCAGCGCGAGGAGAGGAATCAGCCAGACCGCCGGCGGCGGATCAGTGCGCGGCATGGCGGAACCGCTCCCAGGCGCAGACCGCCAGCGCGTGGCCAACGTTGAGGCTCTCCGCGCGCCCGGCGCCGGGAATGCGCAGGCGGGCGTCCAGCCGGGCAGCCGGCAGGCGCAGACCGTGGCTCTCGCTGCCCAGCACCAGCACGTCGTCGGGGCGGAAATCGAACTGGCCCAGCGGCGTGCCGGCATGGGCGTCAAGACCCACCAGCCGCGCCGACGCCAGCGCGTCCAGCGCGTGGTCGTTCTCCAGCATGCGGCAGGCGGCCAGCTGGAACACGGCGCCCATGGAGGCGCGGATGCCCCGCGGGCTCCAGGGGTCGGCGCAGGGGGCCAGCAGCCAGACGCGGTCGAAGCCGAACCAGAGGGCCGTGCGCAGCATGGCGCCCACATTACCCGGATCCTGCACGCCGTCCAATAGGATGTGCGGGGAGTGCGCGGAGCGGCCCGCAGGCGGCGGACCGGCGAGCAGGATGCCCTCCGGGCTGGGCTGGTCCGCCAGACGCGCCAGCTCGTGGGGCCGCAGGTGGCGCAGCTCGGCAGTAGAGAGGCCTGCGCCTTCGCCGCGCAGGGGCTCCAGCAGTTCCTCCGCCCGTTCCGCGTCCATCAGGACCCACTCCGGTCTGCCCCCGGCGCGCAGGTATTCCAGGCAGCATTTCGGACCGGGGATCAGCACCTGACCGGCGGCCTGGCGGCCCGCCGGCCGCAGCAGGCTGCCCAGGTCGCGGAATTCGTCGCGGGTCAGACGGGTCATGGACGGGTCCTGTGGCATTGGGTCGCGCCTGGGCGGGCGGATCCGACTTCAGGTTGCGGCGCCGCTGGTGTATGTTGCCTGCGGGAAAGGGGCGGCTACAGGTCGACGAAGTCCTGCTCGGCCTCCTGCAGGCCCTGCAGCAGGTCCGCTGCCGTGCGTCGTTGCCGCAGCCGGGCGCAGAGATCGTGACGGGCCAGCCGGGAGATCCGCGCCAGCAGTTTGAGGTGGCCGCCCGAATTGCCGGATGGGCTGAGGAGCAGGAAGACCAGGGAAGCCGGACCGTCCGGCGCCTGGAAATCCAGGCCGGGCTCGAACAGGCCCAGGGCCACCACCGCCTCGCTCTGGTCCAGGCAGTTGCAGTGGGGAATGGCCACCCCGGAGCCGATGCCCGTGGGATACTCGCGCTCGCGCTCCAGCACCAGCTCCAGGGCCCGGGCGGGATCGCGCACGGCCCCGCTGGCGGCCAGCAGCCCCACCAGTTGTTCGATCCCGTCGTGCGCGTCCCGCGCCTGGCCCACGGCCAGCACATGACGGGTATCCAACAGGTGGGAAAGCTTCATGACCGCGCTCCAGTGCTTGTTGCGGGAAAAATAGGAAACGCCAATCCGGATTGGAGGGAAAGATGAGCGACCTGCGACTTGTGATGTCCACCGTGGGCAGCGCCCGCCAGGCCAAGGAGCTGGGCCGGCAGCTGGTCGAGGAGGGACTGGCCGCCTGCGTGACCCTGCTGCCCGGCTGCGTCTCGGTCTACCGCTGGGAGGAGGAGATGCAGGAGGAGCCCGAATGCCTGCTGCTCATCAAGACGCTGGACGAGCGCCTGGACGACCTGGAGATCCGGCTGGGCCAGCTACATCCCTACGAGCTGCCCGAGTTTCTGGCCCTGGAGCCCGCCGCGGTCAGCGACGGCTATCTGGGCTGGGTCCAGGCCGCCTGTCGAAAAACAAGCTGAAAAGATGGCCCGCAAGGTCAACCCTTCATTGGATCAACAATTCCAGTTCGTCATATTTCACCCATGAAAACAATTTCTCCCGCACCGGAACGGCTGGAAGCCTACCAGCGCTTGATGGACCAGTTTGGCCTACTCACGGACCGCACCAACTTCATTCGTCAGAAATGCAGCGGGCTGGGCCGAATGGAATGCCAGACCCTGCAACTGCTGGAGCAGTACCGCCAGCAGAAGCCGCTGATCCGCCTGCGCATCGCCAACCGCCAGCTCAGCGAGGCCGAGGTGGCCCTCTACCTGCCGCGCTGCCTGCGGCCGACCTACTACGACGGGACCCTGCGCAAGGAACAGTTGGACGCGCTGCCCCGCGATCCGTCCATGAAGACCCTGGCCGACGAGATCGGCGTGGCCTGCAGCCGCATGACGCGCATTGGTGACACGCTCTCCGACGAGGTCGATACCACCAACGGGCAGATGCGCGGCAAGGGGCTGATCCATCGCGAACCGTCCCCCGACGACCGGCGCGTGATCCTGATCCGGATCACCGAGGCCGGCTCCCAGCGCGTGCGCACTCAGAACGGCCACGCCAGCCGGATCACCCAGCGCCTGCTGGAGCAGATTCCCGAGGGTGAACAGGACCTGATCCTGCGCGGCATGGCCGGCTATCTGGCCGCCTTGGAGCGCGTCCTGCCCGGGCTGGTGGAAGAGGAAAACGACAACCGTGATTGCAACACAATCCAATTCGCATAGGAGAGACCATGAGCATCCTCAAGTTGGACCAGGGCAGCTTCCAAAGCACCATTGACGACGGACTCACGCTGGTGGATTTCTGGGCCGAGTGGTGCGGACCTTGTCGCATGCTGACGCCCGTGCTGGAAAAAGTGGCGGCACTGCCCGAACTGGGCGCGAAGATCGGCAAGGTGAACGTGGACGAGAACCAGGCCCTGGCGGCCCGCTTCAACGTCCGCGGCATTCCCACCATGATCCTGTTCAAGAGCGGCCAGCCCGTCGACCAGTTGGTGGGCCTGACCAACGAGCAGAGCATCCTGGCGCTGATCGCCCGTCACAAATAGCCGCCGCGACGATAGCTCGGCAACAAGCATTTGGAAGGGATCCGGCAGCGGGTCCCTTTCTCGGTGCGCCCAGCATGGGCGCCG
>DYSB01000171.1 GCA_020726405.1 Acetofilamentum sp.
GGCGCTCCAGGCCTTCGCCGAGGAGTGTCGGCGCGGCGGCGAGCTGGTGCTGGCCTTCGCCGGCGATCTGGACCACGACGTGCTCCACACGCGCTGCGAGCGGCTATTCGGCAGCCTGCCTCCCGGCCGGCTGGTGGTGCCCGAGGCGCCGCTGGTCCCGCCCGGGCAGCGCGAGCACCGCTCGGGTTTCGGGCGCCAGGCCCACGTGCAGCTGGGGCGGACGGGCCCGGACGCCGGGCATCCGCATACTCCCGCGCTGAGCCTGCTCACGCTGCTGCTGGGCGACGGCATGAGCAGCCGGCTCTTCCAGCGGATGCGCGAGGAGCTGGGCCTGTGTTACACGGTCTATTCCTGGCAGGAGGGCCTGGGCCGCGGCGCGGCCTTCGGGGCCTATTTCGCCTGCGAGGCTGCCCGGGTGGCCGAGGTGCAGTCCGTCTGCCAGGCGGAGATCGGGCGCCTGCGCGCCCAAGGCGTGGATGCCGCGGAGCTGGAACACGCCCTGCGCCAGATGCGCGGCGGCTGGCTGATCGCCCAGGAACAGAGCATGAATCGGATGGTGCAGCTGGCCAAGGGCGAGCTGCGGCACGGGCGGCTGGTGCCGCTGGACGAACGGCTGGCGCGCCTGGAGGCCCAGACCGTGGCCAGCCTGGCGGAAGCCGCGCATGAGTGGCTGGATCCGGAGGCCTTCCAGATCAGCCGCCTGCTGCCCGAAGGCGAGGAGGAGGAATGATCCGCGTCCTGGTGGAATGCCTGCCGCACGCCGAGGGCTTGCCCCTGCCGGCCTACCAGACAGCGGGTAGCGCGGCCCTGGATTTTCACGCCGCACTGGCGGAGGACCTGCTGTTGCCGCCCGCCGCCACGTGCTTGCTGCCCACAGGCCTGAAGGTGGCCGTTCCCCCGGGCTTCGAGCTGCAGATCCGTCCGCGCTCGGGCTTGGCCCTCAAGCACCGGCTGGCCGTGCTCAACAGTCCGGGCACCATCGACAGCGACTACCGCGGCGAGGTGCAGGTGATCCTGAGCAATTTCGGCACCGAACCCTTCACCGTCACACGGGGCATGCGGATCTGCCAAGCCGTGCTGGCCCGGGTGGAGCGCCTGGAGTGGGAGCCCGTCGAGCACGTGCCGGACTCGGAGCGCGGCGCCGGCGGATTCGGGCACACGGGCGTGTAACTTCGGCCGGCGTGATCCTCCAGCGCGGCCTGACTTCCGGGAGTTGCTGAACCACCAAGCTCTGCAGGTCTGGCCCCGTGAACTCATCCATCTCCATTCCCATCCTGACCTGGCACAAGGTGAGCCCCCGCCGGGAGCCGGGCATCACCGTGGTGTCGCCGGCGCGCTTTCGGCTCCAGGTGGCGGCGCTGCAGGCGGCCGGCGCCCGCAGCGTGGGCCTGGCGGAGTACATCCGGCGGGACGGCCTGCAGGAGCCGGGCGAGGGGCTCTGCCTGCTCTGTTTCGACGACGCCTACGAATGCGTGGCGGACGAGGCCTTTCCCGTGCTGCAGCGGGCCGGCCTCACGGCGGCCCTCTTTCCCGTGCTGGGCTATCTGGGCAAGTGGAATCGCTGGGATCGCGGACTGCTGGGCCGGCGTTTCCGGCACCTGGACGAGGGCGGGATCCGGCGCCTGCTGGAGGCCGGCTGGTCTGTGGGCTTGCACGGCTACAGCCACTGCTCGCTGGCCGGCTGCTCGCTGACAATCCTCGAGCGCGAACTGGTGGACGCCCGCTCGGAGCTGGAGCTGACCTTTGGCCAGACCGTGCACGCCATCGCCTGGCCCTTCGGCCGCTGCGACCGGCGGGCTGTGCGCGTGGCCGAGGCCGCGGGCCTGCGGGCGGGCTTCGGCCAGGCGCCACCTTCCCCCCACCAGGCCTTCCACCGCCTCTGCCGGCCCCGGCTGGCCGTCTACCCGCTGCACGGCGCGGCGCAGATGCGGGCCATGTGGCAGGGCGCGGGTCCAGACGTGTTGCAACGGTTGGCCGGCTGGGGCGCGCGACTCTCCGCCCTGATCGGCGGGCGCCTGCCCTGACCGCGGGCCGCCCGGCTTGATAGATCGGCTCGGCTTGGCTACTTTCATGGCCTGCCACAAGGCACAGGCGCCCAGGAACCTGACGGAGGGACCCATGGAAGCCGAGTCGTCCGGAGGCAAGCTCTATTACAGCATTGGCGAGGTCTGCGAACTGACCGGACTGGAGGCGCACGTGCTGCGCTTCTGGGAATCGGAGTTTCCCGAGTTGGCGCCCAAAAAGAGCGCCGGCGGCACGCGGCGCTATCAGGTCCAGGATCTGGAGCTGATCCGGTGCATCCAGCACCTCGTGCACGAAGAGAAGTACACCCTGGAGGGGGCCCGCCGGCAACTGCGGCAGACCACCAGTCCACGGGATCGCATGCGGGCGGAGATCCAGGAAGTGCTTCGGCTGTTGACAAGAACCATCGGGGCGTAGCGCAGTCTGGTAGCGTACTTGACTGGGGGTCAAGGGGTCGCTGGTTCAAATCCAGTCGCCCCGATTGGACGGGAAGGCCGGCGCAAGCCGGCCTTTTTCGTTGGTGGCCGTGGCACCACCCTGCTGCCTACACGCACCTGCTCCCCGGGCGGCATCTCGAAGCGCACCACCGGATCTGGCTTCGCCACAGGTTTCAGCGTCCGCAGGAAGGCCCGCAGTTGACTGCTGCAACCATTATAACCCTGCGCCTGGATCTCCCGCGTCAACACCGTCGAGGGAATCTAGTCCGGATGCGCAGCCTTCTGCCGCTCCTTTACGCGTCTTCGACCTGGCAGGTCAGGAAGTCGCGCTGCTTGTCAGTGGCCTTCAGGAGGAGGGGCGGCACGAAGTGCGCTTTGATGCGGGCGCGCTGCCCAGCGGTGTGTACCTGGCGCGCCTGGTGAGCGAAGAAGGTGTGGCGACGAGCAAGCTCGTGTTGGTCAAGTAAACGCTCGCCAAGAAGCGTTTCACGCAATCATGCAGCCGGCGTCCTTCGGGGCGCCGGCTGCTTGCATGATGGATCACCATGAAAATCGAGGAGAGTCACCCACGCGTGTCGCAAGTTATGGCGCAAGTTTGATGCAAGTCAGTCACATGGATCACGACCCAGACCCGGGCAGAAACACGAGGCTACTGGTTTCCCCTTCGGTTCTCACGAGACCCAACGCCACGAGTGCAAAGAGGTCGCGCTGCAAGGAGTGGCGACTGACACGTGGACATGACACGTGGACACAGCGCCTCGTGCTCACGGATGGTCATTCTACCCGATGTCATCAAATGCTCAATCGCCAAGGTCTGGCGCTCATTGAGCCCATGTTTGCGTGCGAGCACATCGCAACGAATCACCCCCTCGCCGCGTGCTTTCACTTCTTCCATCTGGGTGGCAGTCCGTGGACGAAGAACTCGAGCCACGCGGTGAGATCCATTCCCTGCGCACGCACGCTCTGCAGGGCGCGATAGAAGGCTGAACGATCTCGGTCGTAGAACTCGCTGAGTGTAAACAGCCGTTTGAAGTCGTATCCCGCGCGGTAGAGGCAGAGTGCCGAAAGCAGGCGCGAGGTCCGACCGTTGCCATCTACGAAGGGGTGAATATGCACGAGCTGGAACTGCGCGACACCGGCCACCAGAATCGGATGCACGTCCGTCTCTATCGGTCGCAGCCCCTGTCCCGTCCCTGTCCCGTTCTCGGCTGATCTCGTTTCCCCACAACACCTTTGTGTCTTTGTGTATTTATGGTTGGTACCCTCCGCGTGTGGATATGCGGATTTCCCTTTGAGGTCGATCCCGATCCCCACAGCGAAAGCGATGGGTGGGGTTGCGTCGGCGAGGGGATGCGGCGGCTCCTTTCCCTGTCCGCTCTCCCTTACCTTGGGGGCGTTCAACGGGAGATCCAGATGGCGAACCTCAAGACCAAGCGCGGCACCATCGGCATTCTGACGGGTGGCGGCGACGTGCCCGGACTGAACCCGGCCATCCGTGCCCTGACCGTGCGGGCCCTGCGGGAAGGCTACCGCGTGCTGGGCATCCGCCGGGGCTGGGCGGGCCTGATCGAACTGCAGCGGGACGCCGCCGCCGACAACAGCGAGAACATCATCGAGTTGACGGAGAACATCGTCAACAAGGTGGGGCGTACGGGCGGGACCTTCCTGCACACCTCGCGCACCCGGCCCAGCCACGTGCCCAAGGCCAACGTGCCCGAGCACCTGCTGGCGAGCTACGGCGCCGAGGTCAACGACCTGACCCCCGAGGTCCTGGCCAATCTGAACTGGTTGGGCATCGATCACCTGATTCCCATCGGCGGCGACGACACCCTCTCATACGGCGTGCGGCTGCAGAAGGAAGGTGTCCGGGTGCTGGCCATCCCCAAGACCATGGACAACGACGTCCCGGGAACGGACTATTGCATCGGTTTTTCCACTTGTGTCACGCGCACCATCGAACTGACCCATGCTCTGCGCACCAGTGCAGGCAGCCACGAGCGCTTCCTGGTGCTGGAGGTCTTCGGGCGCTACGCGGGCTACACGGCCTTGCTGCCCACCATGGCCGGCGCCGCCAACCGCTGCCTCATCCCCGAGCACCTGTTCGACATCGAACGGCTCTGTGAGCTGATGACCGCCGACCGCTTCTCCAACCCCTCCAAGTACAGCGTGGTGCTGGTGAGCGAGGGCGCCCGCTTCGAGGGAATGGAGGACATGACCTACCAGGACCACGAGCAGGACATGTTCGGGCACAAGAAGCTGGGCGGGATCGGCGATTTGGTCAGCGCCAAGCTGAAGGAGCTGTCCGTCAAGTACAACCAGGGGCGGCGGATCAACGTGATCAACCAGCGCCTGGGCTACATGGTGCGCTGCGGGGATCCGGACGCCACGGATTCCATCGTGCCCATGGCCTTCGGCAACCTGGCCATGGACCTGATCCTCGACGGCAGCGACGGCCGGCTGATCTGTGTGCGCAACGGCCGCTATGATCACGTGCCCATCGGCGTGGTCGCCAGTTCCAAAAAGCTGGTGGACGTGGCCAAATTCTATCACACCGACCGGCTGCGCCCCGTCTACGAGCGCGTTGAGGCCAAGCCGCTGATGATCATGACCAGCGACTACTGAGCCATCGCCCGTGCTCAGCGCGCCGTCTACCTGCCGGGCCCCGGCAGCTTGGAACTGCCCGACTGAGTTTCGACCTTCAGATCAGACGAGATGCAACGGCCGGGGCGGATGGTCCGCTTCCGGCCGTCGCTTTGCCCGAGGACGCCCCATGCTGGATTTGCGCCGCATCCGCGAAGCCCCCGAAGCCGTGCTGGCCGCTCTGCGGACCAAGAACCCCACCCTCGACCTGGGCGAGATCCTGGCCCTGGACGCCCGGCGCCTGCAGCTGCTGCACGAGAGCGAGCAGCTCAAGGCCACGCGCAACACGGAGTCCCGGGCCATCGCCGACCTGCAGAAGCAGGGGCAAGACGCCGCGGAGCGCATCGCGGCCATGCGCGAAGTAGGCGAGCGGATCAAGGCCATCGACGCCGACCTGAAGGAGATGGACGAGGGCCAGCAGTACTTGCTGATGCGCCTGCCCAATCTGCCGCACCCGGAGACTCCCGTGGGCCGCGACGAACGCGAGAACGTGGTGCTGGGCGACTGGGGCGCCAAGCCGGAGTTCGCCTACCCGCCCAAGAGCCACTTGGAGCTGGGCGAGACACTGGACATCCTGGATTTTCCGCGCGGCGCCAAGATCGCCGGCAGCGGCTTCCCGGTCTACAAGGGCCTGGGCGCGCGGCTGGAGCGGGCGATCATCAACTTCATGTTGGATTTGCAAACCCTGGTGCACGGCTACACCGAGATTTTTCCGCCCTTCTTCGCCAACCGCGAGAGCATGACCGCCACGGGCCAGCTGCCCAAGATGGAAGAGGACATGTATCACGCCGTGAAGGACGACCTGTTCGCCATTCCCACGGCGGAGGTGCCCATCACCAATCTGCACCGGGACGAGGTGCTGGCCGGCGAGGATCTGCCTGTGCGCTACGCGGGCTACAGCGCCTGCTTCCGTCGCGAGGCGGGCAGCTACGGGCGCGACGTGCGCGGCTTCCTGCGCGTGCACCAGTTCAACAAGGTGGAGCTGGTGCAGTTCGTGCGGCCGGAGGAGAGCGACGCCGCGCTGGAGCGCCTGCGCGGCCACGCCGAGGAGGTGCTGCGCCGACTGGGCCTGCATTACCGCGTGCTGGCCCTCTGCACGGGGGACCTGTCCTTCGCCAGCGCCCGCACCTACGACCTGGAGGTCTGGAGCCCGGCAGAGAACAAGTACAT
>DYSB01000172.1 GCA_020726405.1 Acetofilamentum sp.
GAGGCCTGCACGTCGCCGCCCAGCAACTTGCCGGCGATCTGCAGGCCGTAGCAGATGCCCAGCACGGGCACGCCCAGAGCGCGCAAGTCCAGGTTCAGGCCGGGGGCGTCCTCATCGTAGACCGAATTGGGGCCGCCGGAGAGGATCACGCCCTTGGGCGAATGGGACAGAACTTCCTCCAGCCCGGCTCCGCAGGAGAGGATCACGGCGTCCACCTTGAGTTCCCGGATTTTCCGGGCAATCAGCTGGGTGTACTGGGAGCCGAAATCCAGGACCAGGATCTGGTGGGTCGTGCTCATCGCTCCTCCGGGGGCAGGCTGTCCAGACGCCACGAATCCAGCAGGCTGGACCAGGCGGGATGGGTGAGGTCCAGGCGCAAGGGGGTCACGCTGACCCAATCCGCGTGCACCTGATAGTCGTCGTGCTCGGGGTCCAGGTCGTCGCCGTTCTTGGCGCCGTCCATCCAGTAGTAGAGCCGCCCGGCGGGATCCCTGCGCTCGTGGAAGGCCTCGTGGAAGCGCGCGTGGCCCATCCGCGAGACACGGATGCCCTGGATGCGCTCCGCCGTAAGGTTGGGCACATTGACATTCAACAAGACCTCCGCCGGCAATGGCTGCGCGAGCTGGCGCGCCACCAGCAGGCGAGCCACGCGCACGGCGCTGGCCAGGCCCTCCGCCCATTCCCGGCCGGGGCCGGCGGCCACGGAGATGGCCAGGGCCGGCACCTCGGCGAAGATGCCCTCCGCGGCGGCGGCCACGGTGCCGGAGTAGAACAGGTTCTGGCCCGTGTTGGCGCCCTGGTTGATCCCCGCGATCACCAGGTCCGGCGGGTGGCCGGCGCAGAGCACGGTCAGCCCGAATTTCACCGCGTCGGCAGGCAGTCCGCTCACCCCGTGGAAGCAGAGGCCCTCTTCTTCGTGCCGCAGGATGCGCAACGGCTCGCGCAGAGTCAGGCCATGGCCCGTGGCCGAACAATCGGCGACGGGGGCGGAGATCAGCACCTCGTGCTCGGCGGCCAGCGCAAGCGCCAGGGCGCGCAGGCCCGGGGCGCGGTAGCCGTCGTCGTTGCTCAGGAGGATTCTCACTCGGAATGGCTCTCTTCTTCATCCAGCGGGGCCAGGCTGGCGGATTCCTGGTTGAGGAGGTGGCAGAACAGCCGGTGCAGCGTGGTCTTGAGTTCGGTGCGCGGCACCACCTGGTCCACGAACCCGTGCTCAAGCAGGAATTCGGCGCGCTGGAAGCCTTCCGGCAGGTCCTCGCCGATGGTCTGCTTGATCACGCGCGGGCCGGCGAAGCCCACCAGGGCGCCGGGCTCGGCCAGGATCACATCCCCCAGCATGGCGAAGGAGGCCGAGGTCCCACCGGTGGTGGGATCGGTGAGCAGGCTGACGAAGGGCAGGCGCTGTTCGGCCAGCTTGGTGAGCAGGGCCGAGGTCTTGGCCATTTGCATCAGGGACAGGGTGCCCTCCTGCATGCGCATGCCGCCGGAGGCGGAGAGGATCAGCAGGGGTTGGTGCTCGGCAATGGCGTGGCGGATCGCCAGGGCGATCTTCTCCCCCACCACGCTCCCCACGGAGCCGCCGAAGTGGGTGAAATCCATCAGCGCGGCGGCCACCGGCAGGCCCAGAATGCGGCCCGAGCCCGTCAGCACGGCGTCGTTCAGGCCTGTCTTGTGCGTGGCCGCGGCCAGGCGCTGGGCGTAGGGCTCCGTGTCCACGAAGCCGAGGAAGTCCCGCGAAACCAGGTTCTGGCCCAGTTCGATGAAGCTGCCGGCGTCGAACAGGATGTCCCGGTAACGCCGGCTGTTGATCCGCATGTGGAAGCGGCACTGGGGGCAGACCTCCAGGTTCTTTTCCACTTCCTTGCGGTAGAGGATCTGGCCGCACTGCTTGCACTTGATCCACAATCCATCGGGCACCGTGCTGGCCACGGCCTTGCGCGGTCCTTCGGGAGTGCGTTTGAACCAGCTCATGCGGACCTTCCTGCTTCTTGGTGGCGCCGAACAAAAGTAAGGAACCGCGCGCGGGGGTCAATCGGCGGGTCGGATGACCGGGTCAGTCTAAGTCGTTGTCCAGCTTCAAACAAAACAACAGCGCGTCTTCGCCGTCGGAATAGTAGCGCGGGCGGCGCCCGGTGGCCGTAAAGCCCGCGCGGTGATAGAGACGCTGCGCCGGCTCGTTGGAGGCGCGCACCTCCAGCCAAACCACGCGGCCCTGCCGGGCGCGCACCTCGGCCAGGAACTCCAGCAGCAGGCGCCGGCCCCAGCCCTCCCCCTGCCGGGCGGGATGCACGGCGATGGAGTGCAGCTCGGCCTCGTCCGCCGCCAACCGGCCCAGGGCCGCGGCCCAGAGCCGGCCCTCCCGGCAGAAGCCCAGCGCCAGCACGCCCTCGCCGCCCAGGGCCGAGGCCAGCAGCAGCGCGGGCCAGGGATCGCTCGGGAAGCAGAGCTGCTCCAGGTCCGCCATCTCGCGCAGGTGGCGCCCGTCCAGACGAATCACCTCCATGGTGGATCCTCCAGCCAGCGCCAGACATCCAGGGCCTGGCGCGTCTCCACCACGTCGTGGACGCGCAGCACGTGCACGCCCTGCGCGGCGGCCCAGAGAGCGGCGGCCAGCGAGCCGCCCAGGCGCGCGTTCGCCGGTGAAGCGCTCCGGCCGGCGGCCTCTTCCAGTTGGCCAATGAAGCTCTTGCGCGAGGCGCCCAGCAGCAGGGGGTGACCCAACTCGCGCAGGCCGGCCAGGGCGCGCAGCAGGGCGCGGTTGTCCTCCAGGCGCTTGCCGAACCCGATCCCCGGATCCAGCAGGATGCGCTCCCGGGGCAGGCCCAGGGCCGTCAGCCCGGCGGCGCGCGTGCGGAGGAATTCCGCCACTTCCGCCGCCGCGTCCTGGTAGTGCGGGGCCTGCTGCATGCCGGCGGGTTGGCCGCGCATGTGCATCAGCACATAGGCCAACGGCTGGGTGGCCAGCCAGGGCAGCAGCTCCGGATCCCGGCCTCCGGCGCTCACGTCGTTGACCAGCACAGCTCCGGCCGCCTGGGCGGCGGCGGCCACGCTCCGGCGCTGGGTGTCGATGGAGAGCCAGGCCGGCAGGTCCGCCGGCAGGGCGCGCAGCACGGGTTCGACCCGATCCAGTTCCTCGGCCTCGGAAACCGGTGCGGCGCCGGGCCGGGTGGATT
The DNA here is from genome assembly GCA_020726405.1 of Acetofilamentum sp. GTDB lineage: Bacteria > CAIWAD01 > CAIWAD01 > CAIWAD01 > CAIWAD01 > CAIWAD01. The sequence goes on from DYSB01000172.1 coordinate 3,174, forward strand.
CCCCGCCCAGGTCCACGATCTCGGCCCCCGCCGCCACCAGCACCTCGACCTGCTCCAGGGCCCGGCCAGGCTCCAGCCAGCGGCCGCCGTCGCTGAAGGAGTCCGGCGTCAGGTTGACGATGCCCATCAGCAGAGGCCCGCGACCGGTCTCCTGCAAGCGGCACAGCAGGGCGTCCAGCGGGCGGGCCATCAGCGCGCGACTCCGCCGGGCAGGGCATCCAGCAGGCGGCGGGTGGGCTCCAGCTCGTTCGCCAGGCCGCCCAGGGCCAGCCGCCGCTCGAGCGTGCGGCGCGCTAGCTCCAGGTGGCCCAACTTCTGGTGCGCCAGCCCCAGCAGATGCAAACTGGCGGGCGGGCTGCCCAGGGCGACGGCCTGCTCCAGGGCCGGGATGGCCGCGGTCCACTCCCGGTGGATCACGTGGAGCTGGCCCAGGTTGAGCCAGGGCCGGGCATCCCCGGGCAGGCGCGTGCAGGCATCCCGGTAGCAGCGCCGGGCCGTGGGATAGTCCAGCACCTCGTAGGCGATGTTGCCACGCAGCAGCAGCAGCTCGCCGTGCCCCGGATAGGCAGTCAGGGCCCGGTCCACGGCGGCGCCGGCCACGGAGCCGCGCTGGCTGGCCAGCCAGTCGGGCACCTGCTCCAGCAGGGCGGGCACGAAGACCGGGCAGAAGCTCAGGCAGCGCAGGCGGGCTTGCGCCCGGTTGTCGTAGCCGAAGGGGTTCAAGCGTGAGGGAGCCAGATGGGCCAGCTGCCAGTAAATCAGCGGATGGCCGGCCTCCAGCGCCAGAGCGTTGGTCAGCGCCTGCCCCACCTGCTCCCAGTCCGCCTGGCGCGCGAACCAGAAACCAGCCGCCAGCCAGGGTTCGGCCCCCTGCGCGGCGCTCGAGTCCGCCCGGGCCAGCGCGCGCACGAGCCCGTCCACGACCTGGCTGGCCGGTGCGCCCAGCGCGCCCAGCAGGTCCGTCCGGCGCAAGTCCTCCCAGGCCGGCAGCACGCCCGTGGGCAGCTCCAGCCAGAGACGGGCCGAGTCTGCCACGGGCGCGTAGAGCGGGGTCCACTCCGCCCGCCAGTCCGTCGCCGGGGCAGGCGCGCCTGGGAAGTTGCGCGCCAGTAGCTCGTGCAGGGCGGCGGCCAGGGCCACGTGGCTCGTGTCCGCCGCCGCCTGCTGGTCGTCCAGCGAGCAGACACTCCAATGCAAGTGCCAAAGCTGCAGACGGGGCTCGTCCACTGGGCCGCCCAGCTGGACCAGGAAGCGCACGCGCAGGGCCTCCAGCAGGAGATGGGCCTCCTCCGGCCGCTCGGGCCGGGCCCGGCCCGGAGCCAGCAAGTGCTGGGTGATCCTCAATTCCAGCGGCCGGTCTCGCCACTGCAGACCGCCCGCCAACTGGGCCGCGCGCAGGCCCTGCTCCGCACGGGCGAAGACCGCCACGCCGCCCGCCGGCAGGTCCGGCGGCCAGAGCAGCAGGCTGGGCGGAGTCTCCGGCGGCGTGCTGCGGGCGCGCAGCAACACGTGCAGACCCAGCAGGATCAGCCAGCCGCCCCCCAACCAGGCTGTGGGTCGGCGGTCCCGGAACACACCAATGGGTCGGATCACCAGATAGAGCAACGCGGGCCAGAGACCCAGCGCGGGCAGCAGCCAAAGCGCCCCGCCGGGCAGGCCGCCGCCGGCCCAGTTCCACAGGCGCAGCAGTTCGGTCATGGTCCCACCTTCAGGCTGAGCTGGTCCAGCCGGGTCGCGCTGCGCGATTCGGCGCCGCTCAGCAGCAGCAGTTCGTTGCTCCCCGGCTTCAGCAGGCTGGAGACCGGCCAGCTGCGGGTCTGCTCCCCTTCCTCCAGCGCCAGATCCCGGGCCAGCACGGTGCCGTTGAGGCTCACCGTGAGCAGGGCTCCGCGGGTCAGGGTCAGTGGATAGCGCCGGCCCGAATCCCCGGCGCCCAGTTCCAGCACGGCCGGCCAGCCGGGCTGGGTCTCCCGGGGCAGCTCAAAGGTGAAGCGGGCGGCCTGGGAGCCGCCGGGCCGGCGGTCGTGGAAGGCTCGTCCCAGCAGCAGGCCCGCGCGCTCCAGCTGGGGTCCACGCTCGCGGTCCGGAGTGAAGGCCGCCCCGGGCATGACATAGCCGCGCTCGGCCAGGGTCAGGCCCTGTGTGCCCGCCGCAGACGGACTCCAACGCAGACTCAGTCCGGCCAGATGGCGCACGGATACGCTGGCGGGCGCCGTCGCCGTCAGGGTCAGCGCAGCGGGCGGCAGCAGTCCGGGCAGGGCGGGAAAACGCAGGCTGAGCGGCAGATCGCTCCGCGGAATCAGGCAGCGTCCCCGGCCCAGCACCCGGTCCCCTTGCACGATCTCGGCATCAGGCGGCGTGACCCGGATCTCCACCACGTCCGCTCGGGACGGCAGAACCAGGGCCCGGGTGCCACCACCTTGCAGCAGAGTATCCAACAGTGGCCTCCCGGCCAGTTCCACGATGATGCGGTGCGGGCCTCCCGGCAGCTGGCGCGCGGCCGCCGGATCCAGGACCCGGCCGTCGACCTTCAGCCGATAGGCGGGATCCCAGTTCTGCCAGCTGAGCCGCAGGGATTCGTCCGGGTGTTCAGGCACGCCAGCCGGGAGGCGCAGGGCGCGCTCCAGCAGGGGCGCCAGGCCCACCGCCGGCGGCGTGGCGGGGAGCGCGACCGCCACGGGCACAGCTCCGTTTCCGGCGGGCCCGTTTCCGGCGGCGCCGGGGTCGACGGAGACAGTGGGCGCCGGCGCCTTCACAACAAGCTCGAACTCGACTTGGTTGGGCAGGCGGGTCGGATCCAGCCGCACGGAGAGGGGTTGGGCGAGGTGGCCGGGCAGGCGCACCTGCAGCAGGGCGGGCCGGGCACGCAGCCGGATCTCCGCCGGCGTGCGCAGACCTGTGAAGGCCAGATCCAGCCAGATTTCTGCCCCGGCGGGCGTGCTGAGCACGCGCACGGTGCCCGGGACGGGTTCGGGTTTCAGC
>DYSB01000173.1 GCA_020726405.1 Acetofilamentum sp.
GTTCATCTGCCGCGCACGCCCGACAGGCGTCTCAATCACCCGGTCGGCTCGCGAGCGCGCCAGAGCCGCGCTGCCGTCCGTGCTGCCGCCATAGACCACGATCACCTCGTGACCCGCTGTGCGCAATCCTCGCAGGCTATCGAGGGTGTCCGGCAGCGCCGTCGCCTCGTTCAGCACCGGTACGATGATGGACAGTCGCATCAGCAACAGCCCGGTTCGCAGCCGTCCTTGCCGCAGCCCGTGTGCGCCGCGCCCTTGGTTTCGCTGGCCGGACGGCGGGTGCCGGGTGGCGCGCACCAGGGCACGCCCTCGCCGGGTTGGGCGGGCTGGATGCCGATGAAGTCGTCGCCGTAAGACCCTGCGGTGAGCAGGCGGCAGGTGCGTTCACATACCGCCATGCGCTCGCCGCGCGGGAACACATGCCCCTCGTCGTCGCGCACCTCGGCATAGGGGCCGCGATAGATCACCGCGTGGCCGCGATCAATGCAGGAACCGCCATCGCCCTTGACCGCAGTGAGGGTGACCGAGCGGAACTCGATGCCCTCGATCACCTGCCAGGGCTGCTCGCTCCAGGACTCCAGGCGGACGGCGAGAAAACCCGCCTCACGGAAGGCCTTGAGGAAGCCCTGTTCGGTGAAGGCGCCGGAGATGCAGCCGCTCCACAGGCGCGGATCCGCCTTCAGGTGTTCGGGCACCGGCTCGTCGGCGACGATATCGGAGATGGCCACCCGGCCACCCGGCCTGAGCACGCGGTGGATTTCCTCCAGCATCCGCACGCGGTCGGCCTCCGCCACCAGGTTGAGCACGCAGTTGGAGATCACCAGGTCAATCGAGGCCGCCGCGATCAGCGGCTGTTTGCGCCGCATCCCCGTTTTCCAGTCCTCCAGGCCATCGAGTTCAGCCAGGTTGCGCACCGGCTGCTCGGCCAGATGCCGCTCAAGAGCCTCAAGGTCGAGCGCCAGATCCTGCAGGCGACCCTTGACGAAGCGCACCCGCTCACCGCCCAGCCTGGCGGCCATCTCGTCCTGGTAACGGCGAGCCAGAGCCAGCATGTCATCGTTCATGTCGACCCCGATCACCCGACCGCTTGGGCCCGTGAGTTGAGCCGCCATGTAGCAGATCTTGCCCGCCCCGCTGCCGAGATCCAGCACCACGTCGCCCGGACGCACATGGCGCGAGGGATCGCCGCAGCCGTAGTCCTTTTCGAGGATTTCTGCGGGCAGCAGGGTCAGCAGAGCCGGGTCGTAGCTCACCGGGCAGCACAGCTCGGCCTCCACGGCTCTGGAACCCTCGCTGTAACGCGCCTTGACGGCTTCTTCGACATTCATGCGATTTCTCCTTCTTGTTCGTAGTCAGGCTGGTTTGTTGTCAGGCCAGCGCCCCGCCGCAACTGCTGCCCTGGCCTGCGGTGCAGCCGAAGCAGTGATCCTTGACCACGATGGGATTGCCCGCGAGATCACGGCCGACCAGGTCGCGCAGGTGGGGGCGCGGCTTGCCTTCGATGCGCAGCGACAATCCCAGCATCTGGTTGAAGTCGCAGTCGTAGAGATGACCCTGCCAGTCCACGCTGAGCAGGTGGCGGCACATGACACCATCGAGGTTGTCCTCGCGGTGGGATTCCCTCAGCAGGCGCATGTAGTCGCGGAACTGGCCAGTGGAGACCAGCATGCTGCCGAAGCGCTTGATCGGCATGTTGGCGAGGGTGTACAGCCGGTTGAAGACGATGCCGTGGCGTTCGCTCAGCATCTGCTTGTAGTCGGCTTCAAGGGCTTCCTGCGGCGGGGGAAGGGTGGGGCCGAGCGGGTTGTAGACCAGGTTCAGCAGCCGCCCCGAGCCTGCCTGGGCGTAGCCCAGTCCGTTCAGTTTGCGCAGCGCCAGGATGCTTTTCTCGAACACCCCCTTGCCGCGCTGGCTGTCCACGTTCTCCTCCAGGTAGCAGGGCAGGGAGGCGATGATCTCCACCTGATGCTCGCTCAGAAATTCGGCCAGACCCTCGTAGCCGGGTTCTTCGAGGATGGTGAGGTTGCAGCGATCCATGACATGCACCCCGAGGGCATGCGCTTCCTGAACCAGATAACGGAAGTGCTGGTTCATCTCCGGCGCCCCGCCGGTCAGGTCGAGGTTGGCGATGCGCATGGCGCGCAGGGTGTCGAGCACCTCGTCCACCGTCTCAAGCGCCATCAGCTCGGTGCGGTTCGGGCCGGCGTTGACATGGCAGTGTACGCAGGTCTGGTTGCAGAGATAGCCGAGGTTGACCTGTAGCGTGTCGAGCCGGTCGCGGCGCAGGGCGGGGAAGTCGGTGACCTCAAGCAGGGGGAGGGTCGGGCGCATGTCTCACTCCTTTAGGATTTACGCAAAACCGCCCCAGCGGCGTGCGTGTACTGTCTTCGGTGCTTTGCCTTGCTGGAACACTTTTGCGTAAGTCCTATCCTTATTCAATGCAAGACGGGTCATGGCTTGCGTTCCGTGGTGGTGGGCGCACGTCCCTTGAAGAACAGCGGCAGCAGGGCGAACAGGCCGAGCAGGCTCAGGGCAAGCAGCATCTCGGTGGACACCAGGTCGGCTGTCGAGCTGATGTGCCCCAGCGTGTCGCCGATATTGGCGAACACGAAGCTGCCGGGGATGATGCCGACGAAGGTGGCGAACGCATAGGTGCGCAGCCTGATCCCGGTAAAGGCGGGGGCGATGTTGACCAGCCAGAAGGGGAACAGCGGCACCAGGCGCAGGAACAGCAGGTAGCTGAGGGCATTGCGGTCGAAGCCTTCCAGCAGGCGGCGGGCGCCGTCGCCGAGACGCCGGCGCAAAGCCTCCGCAAACACATAGCGCGCGGCGAGGAAGACCAGGGTCGCCCCGGCGGTGGCGGCAATCACGATCAGCAGGGTGCCCAGCCAGCGGCCAAATAGCAGCCCCATGGTCAGTGACAGGATCAGCCCGCCGGGGATGCTCAGTGCCACCGCGACGGTGTAGATCAGCAGCGCAAGCAGCGCCGTGGTCCAGAAGTGCTGTTCGGTGAAGGCCAGCAGGGCGGTGCGCTGAGCCTGGAGGGTATCGAGGTTGAGATACTGCGCGCCGCCGAGCAGGAAGAAGGCCAGCAGGCCGCCGCCGAAAAGCAGCAGGAGCAGCAGCCGGATCAGCTTGCTCGATGGAGGGGGTTGCGTCGGGTTCGTCATGGTCATCACCTCGCTGGTTTAGCCGTGCAGGCCGAAGAGGCGCTGGAGCCAGCGCTTGCGCAGCGGGGTGAGCGCGGCGTTACGGCGCAGCTCCGCCACCCGCCGGTTGCCCTGGGACAGGGTGGGATAGATGTGCATGGGGCGGCTGAGTTCACTGGCGCTCAGGCCAAGATCCAGCGCCAGCACGAATTCGTGGATCAGTTCGCCAGCATGCGCGCCGACAATGGCCGCGCCCAGCAGCTTGCCGTGCTCGTCGGTGATGATCTTGGTCATGCCCTGGGTCTCGCCGTCGGTCTGGGCACGGTCAATATCGTGATGCGGCAGAGTGTAGACCTGGTGCTTGAGCTGTTGCTCCTGAGCCTCTTTTTCGGAGAGACCCACCCGCGCCAGTTCGGGATCGCAGAAGGTGCACCACGGGATATTGCGGCTGCGAGCCTTGGCGGGCAGGTGGAAGAGGGCGTTCTGCAGCACGATGGCGGCCTGGTGTTCGGCCACATGGGTGAACTGGTAGGGGCTGGTGACATCCCCGCAGGCGTAGATGTGCGGCGCCGTGGTGCGCAACCGACCGTCGGTCTGCACATGTCCGTTCTCCAGCGCCACCCCGGCCGCCTCCAGATCCAGGCCTTCGATACTCGGCTGGCGTCCGGTCGCGACCAGCAGGTGGCTGGCTCGCAGGACCTGTTCCTGGCCATCGACGGTGATGGTCAGACGCAGATCACCGGCCTCGCCGTCCACCCGCACGGCCTTGGCACCGAGGTGCAGGCGCATCCCCTCGCGAGCCAGATGCCTAAAGACGGTCGCGGCTAATTCAGTATCCTCGCGTGGGAGGATTTGCGGCTGGCTGTTGACCAGATCCACCTGGCTGCCCAGGCGATGCATGGCCTGAGCCATCTCGACCCCGATCGGCCCGCCGCCGATGACGATCAGGCTGGGCACCGGCTCGCGCAGGCTGAACAGCGTCTCGTGGGTAAGGTAGGGAACCTGGTCGAGCCCCGGGATGGGCGGGATGGCGGGGCGTGCCCCGGTGGCGAGCAGAAAATTGGTTGCCCTGAGCACGCGCCCATCGACCTCAAAGCGCTGCGCGTCGAGGAAGCGCCCCGCGCCGAAGATCACTTCAACCCCAAGTTCGCGGAAGCGCTCCGGGCTGTCGTGCGGCTGAATGCTGCGGATCACGTCGGTCACGTGCTCCATCACGTCCGGCAGATTGATGGCCGGCGAGCAAGGCGGGATGCCGAAGCTCGCCGCGTCGCGCTGCATTTGTGCCACCTTGGCGGATTGCAGCAGAGCCTTGCTCGGAACGCAGCCGGTCCACAGGCAGTCGCCGCCGAGAGCCCTTTTCTCGACGAGCACCACCTTGGCTCCCAGCTTGGCCGCACCGGCGGCGGCAACCAGTCCCCCGGAACCGCCACCGATTACACAGAGATCAAACGCCTGTTTGTCCATGACTTCCCCCCCACTTGGTCAGTATGCGCGACCCGGAGCCTGCTCAAGGTGCGATGATGTATGTATAGCAGATGATTGCGCGGAGTGGAGACGGTGAACAGGGCGCGCGGCACAAATATACGGCATCGACTTTTCCACAGCCATGCTCGCCGCGTTCCGTCGCTCAGGAGTCGCGTCGTGCTGCGAGAGGAAAATGCTTGTACGGGCTTGGGTGGGGATGAAGTGATGGATGCAAGAAACCGTGGTCAGCCATCAATGGTTCATTATTCACGGGTGTGGCACAGCATTCTTCCAAGGCGCAGGGCAAGGTTCGGCGGGCTGCGCGTGCCTGAGTCTGCTACCATGCGCGCATGAAAAATACGCCCCAAAACAACGAGAACAGCGCAATGCGTGACGATGAATTCGATGACGATATGGCGCTGGACAGCAACCCCAGCGATGCCGCGCAAGGTGAGCCTGCGGAGAGCCTCGTCTCTAGCGCCGTACTCCCGGACGAAGCGCGCGGTATGCGCATGGATCAGGCCATTGCCCAGGCCTTTCCCGACTACTCGCGCTCGCGCCTGACTGCTTGGCTGAAAGACGGCAAGATCAGCGTCAACGGCGTAACCTGCGTGCCACAACGCACCCCGGTCGAAGGCGGCGAAGTGGTTGAACTGCTGGTCGAACCCGAGCGCCAGACCGAAGCCGCACCGGAAAATATCGCGCTCAACGTGGTCTACAGCGACGAGCACATCATCGTCATCAACAAGCCTGCCGGATTGGTCGTCCATCCCGGCGCGGGCAATGCCAGCGGCACGCTGATGAACGCGCTGCTGTTCCACTTCCCCGAACTGCGCCTGTTGCCGCGTGCGGGCATTGTGCATCGTCTGGACAAGGACACCTCCGGCCTGCTGGTGATTGCCCGCTCCTTGCCGGCGCACAAAACCCTGATTGAAGCGCTGTCCGACCGCGACATGCACCGCGAATACATGGCCGTGGCGCAAGGTTTGCTGGTCGCGGGCGGCATGGTGGACTTGCCGATAGGCCGCCACCCGCGCGAGCGCACCCGCATGGCCGTGACCGAAAGCGGGCGCGAAGCCATCACGCATTACCGCGTGGCGGAAAAATTCCGCCAGCACACCCTGCTGCGCGTGCAACTCGAAACCGGGCGCACCCACCAGATTCGCGTACACATGTCGCACATCAAACTGCCGCTGGTCGGCGACCCCGATTACGGCGGCCGTCTGCGCCTGCCCAAAGGCGCATCGGAGCAGTTGGTCGAAGCGCTGCGCGGCTTCCGTCGTCAGGCACTGCACGCCGCACGCCTGGAGCTGGAGCACCCCGCCACCGGCGAGCTAATGGCCTGGGAAGCACCGATTCCTGAGGATATGCAGGCGTTGATTCTGTTGCTGCGTGAAGATTTGCGCCTCAATCCCGATAAAAACTAGCCGAACCAATTAGCCCGCAGGGTGCGCCATGCCAGCTTTTTTCCATAACGTTCTGTTCATGCTCGTGCTCATGTTGGGCCTGGGGCTGGGCGTGGCCTCGTCTGTTTA
>DYSB01000174.1 GCA_020726405.1 Acetofilamentum sp.
GGCGCCGGGATGCCGAGGCGCTTGGCGGCGCGCTGGCACTCGCCCAGCAGGCGAATGGTCTCGGCCTGGCGAATGCGGACGGTGTCACGGTTGCCTGCGATCTCGGCCTCGCAGCAGGCGTCCATCTGCGCCCACCACGCCCAGCGGCGCGACGTGGCGAGTTGCACGTAGTCGTCGACCGTCCACGGGAACGCGCCGTAGTGCACCCAGGCGACGAAGCCAGCGCTGTCAAGCGCCACGTCGAGGCCGTCAAGATCGGGAGCGTCAAGGCGGAAGCCTGCGAACGCGCGGTAGCCGTCGGCGCCGAGCACGGCGCGCCGTCCGGGCTGGTCGGTGTAGCGATAGCGCGCGAGGGCGTTCGCCGACACGAGCACGGCCGCGCCGAGCTCGCGAGCGGCCGCGGGAAGGGCACCGCCGACGAGCGGAAGACCCAGGCGGATCAGAGCCCCCATGGCCTGCACCCTCACACCTCCTTTTTTGGAACCGATCGCGCCAAGATCCCCCTGGCGCGCAAAATCGACGCCTCTAACCTCCGCTGCGCGCGGACACACGACGGCCTGCGGGATGTGACGCCACGGGCGCCGCACACGTATCGAGCAGTCCACATGCGCCCGTGTAGCCGCCTCACGTCGCGGATCGCTATGGCGCAGCCGATGGCCCCGCCGACCGTCGTACTGAGCGCCCAGGCTGGCAGCGGGCTCCACCTCTCGTCGACGCCACAGAGGCCGTGGACGGTCGGCAGTGCGTGAGTGACCGCTGTGTGCATCCCGCTCTCGGTGGTGGCGACGCCCCAGCACTCCGCGGGGTGCTGGCCGGTTGCGACGCATGCGACGAAGAGCAGCCAGGGCGTCACGGCGACACCTCTTTGAGCTGCTTCATCCGAGCACATCCACCAGGTGCCCATGTGTCGCCAACTCCGCGAACAGCGCTGGGCTGGCGCGTCCGTCGTCCGAGTGCGTGAACGCCCTCGCCGCAGTCCGCGACCTCAATCCCCACACGCCATCGGCCACGAGCGGGTAGCCCGCGGATGTCAGCGATCGCTGTAGGTCCGCGTGGAGGACGGCCTTTGTGACCTGCACGTGCGGACCGTCGTAGAAGCCGCGGAAGCCTCCGCCCCACTCGATAGCGTGGCCCTCTGCTGCTAGGTCGTGGATGATCGCGCCGAGGTTGTCGTAGTGCCGCATCGCCCACGTCACTCGCCAGGTCGCGACATCCTCCTGCACCCACAGATCGACGGCGTACGACACCGGGAAGTTGTGCATCGAGAACCTCCGCACGCCGTCACACCTGGTCGACCCGTCGGCGAACCGCCGGGCCTGTTCCTCGGTCGTGCGCCGCGTCTCGGCGACGAACAGTCGATAGCCTCGGTGCTCATCTGCATAGCGCTCCTGGATCACTGGTACCAGGCCGCGCAAGGAGGGGAGCAGGTGCGCGAGGTCGCTGTCGGTGGTGTCAAGCATCGCTGGCCTCGCTTACCATCTGCGCCCGCAGGCGCTTGCATGCCGCCTCCATAGCCTCGACATCGGCGATGGTATCCGGTCGTTCGAGGTATGCCGCGCGGCGGGCTATGGAGGCCTCGAACGCCCCGGCCTCGACATCGGCGAACGTGTCGGCCGCATCCCATCTGCGATCCGCGTCATGCATGTACTCTTCCCATGTCATCGGTCACGCCCCTTCCTGCCAGCGAGAAGTGCCGCGGCGAAATCCTCCGGGGTGGGTATCCTGTCGTAGAGGTCAGCCGTCGAGAGGTGGACGGCCTGTCGCCCGCCCGCTTCGGCTGCCTTGGCCTCTATGTAGTTCAGTGCCTCGACGATGCGCGTGACCTTGGCGCCGACGGAGTCGATACGTGCGCCGGTCTCGAGCCGAGAAATCTCGTACTGGTCGACCTGGGCGAGCAATGCCAGGCGCGCTTGCGTGAGGCCGCAGGACAGCCTCGTCCGCTGAAGTTTCGCTCTGTCGATACGCATCGACGCCCCCCAATTCGGAGTATGCCGCACAGCATGTATGGCAGTCAAGATGAAAAGAGAAGGCGGGCTACGCGACCATGACGGCTTGCTTGAGGGCGAGCGCGCGGCCGAACGGGACGACGGGCTGGTAGGTCTCGCCGAGATTGGCGTTCGCGCCCATCCATGCTGCCAGCTCGCCCGTCGAGTGGAACACGAGCGGGAGTCCGTCTCTGTCCAGCAGCAGATCCGTCTTCACAACGCCGAGGTGTTCCTTCGCCGCGTGGACGCAGAACCCATCCTTCGGGATGCCGGCGTCTGATCTCTTCTTCCTCACGCGCTCGATGGGCGGATCGATCGACGCCGCGGGGATGGGCGGCTGCTTGGCCCCATCTTCGATGCTCTCGGTTCCGGGGTGTTCCGTGCTCATTCGTGCTCCTTCTCCTTGTGAAGTGGTGGCCGTCAGGGGCGTGGATGCCGTGCCCTCGGTGCACTCGAGGCCGGGCTGGCAGCCCGGTAGCCCGTTGGCGTCGTTTTGTCCAGCACGCCGAAGCGTGCGCTCTGAGATCGACGAACTCCCCACGCTCTCTCCCTCGCCCCGGCCAGGGTCCGTTCAAAAACCGCTAGCGTCCCCTGACGGCCTTGTGCTATATGTAGCACCGTGCCGCGGAGGGCGTCAAGGAAAAGGGTAACCACGTGACTAGGAAGAACCATGAACCGGACGCCGAAGGCATCAAGTGCCCCATCTGTAACGGAACCAACACGGACATTATCCGAACCATTCGGAGAGCCGGATACCTCGAGCGGCGCCGTGTATGTCGCTCCCCAGAATGCGGACACCGGTTCAACACAGCCGAAGGGAAACTCGCTCGCGAAGGCCGAAAACCATCGCCCGCTGGCGAGGCGAATCGGTGACGCCGACCTCGAGCGCCGCGACCTGGCGTTCAACGAGCGCGCCCAGGTGACGGCCGCTCGCCAGCTTTGGAACGGCATCAAGGGGCTGAAGGGCCCGACGCGCGACGCGATGGCAGTGGCCATCCGCGCCTACATCAACACCTTCCTCGACTACAATCTGAACCCCGAGTTCATGGAGCACAGGGACGCCATTGCCCTTGCCAGGATGCGCCAGAAGTTCGTGACCGATATCGTGGAGACGGGCACCAAGTGGCAGGAGCTTGGCATTCAGCGCGCCCGCATCGAGTTCGCCAAGACCAGGAAGATAGAGGTCTTGATCGAGAGGGTGCGCCGCGTCATCCCGCAGGACGTGCTCGCGTCCGGCTCCTACAACGCTGCCGATCCGAAGATCGCGGACACCATGATCGCAGACCTGGAGGCGGCAGAAGCGCGCCATGCATGAAGCCAGTGGGCCTGAGGCCAGTAGGTACGCAGACCTCGGCCAGCGGTGGTTCGACCGTTGCATGGCCGACTTCGACTTCTTCCGCGCGAAGGAAGCCTGGATTCTCTCGAAGGCATTCCAGGAGGAGAAGGGCGAGCGCAACTTTGACGAAATGATGTCGGCCGGGATGCTGATCCGCTTCGACCCCTTGTGGCCGAACCAACTGCGGTGTCTCGAGGCGTTCTGGCGGCAGTGGAACAAAAAGGGGCGCGTGTGGCTCGACATCTTCAAGACGCGTCGCACAGGCTCATCGACACTATGGGCACTGCTCGAGACCTGGATGGCACTAAAGAAGCCGTACTTCCGGGCAGGCATCGCCTCCCTCGACGCCGACTCCACCAACGAGCTATTCGACATCCCCAAGAACGTGCTGGCCAACCTGCGGTTTGAGGTGACGGACCCCGAGGGCGGTAGGCACCGCATCCCATGGCCTGTGCAGCCAGGCGGAAAGGGCATCCGCGACAACGACGAGTGGATCACCCTCAACAACCGTTCGAAGATCCGCGTGGCCACGGCCGGAAAGGGCGGGTCAGGCCTGGGCGGCAAGCAGTTGTTCCGTGGGCCTACGTTGCACATGCTGGTACTGTCCGAGATGGCGCACTGGGCGTCGGCCGAGGAGACGGAGCTCGGATGCACGTCGACCATGTCGAAGAAATACTCCATCATCATCAAGGAGAGCACGTCGAACGGGCGTACAGGAGCTGGGGCGTACTGGTACAACCTGTACGAGCAGCACGTGCGCGGCGACTCGGCTGCCGACTACATCTTCCTCGACGTGTTCGGCGACCCGACGAACTGCGACGACGCTACAGAGGAGATGGTCTACCTGTTCGAGCAGTACAAGGAGTTGTACGCCGCGGGTGACATCCAGGCTGAGCGGTACGCGCAGCAGCTTCACAGGCACTTCCGATTCACCGAGTACGAGCGCCGGATCGTCCACGAGTTGAAGGTCGGGCCCGGTCAACTCCTGTGGTACCACAACCTCCTGCGCTCGATGTCGGGCTCCGAGGAAGCGCGACTGGTGAAGCGCGCTCAGGAGTTTCCGGCGTTCATCGAGGAGTCGTTCCGGTTCGAGGGCTCGACAACGTTCGACCAGGTGGCGTTGTCGCTCATGCTCAACCACCGCAAGGTCTGCATCCGTGGCGCGCTCGACTTCGACCGTGTGGTTGCGGCGAACGAGTACGCGACGGCGGAGCGCCCCGACGTCATGGTCCCGCCAATGGTGGCGACGACATTCGGGATGTCGGCGTCGGCTGACGGCCCGCAGCGTATCATGGAGCAGGAGGCAGCCAACAGGCTGAAGGAGAAGTTCGGCGACTACGCCAAGATGTACGAGCACCCCGACGGGTCGATCCACGCCCTGACGTTCACGCCTCTCGACCAGGGCCTCTTCGAGATCTACGAGGAGCCAGTGGTCGGCGCGACGTACCGCGCAGGCATCGACACGGCGCGCGGGATGCGACACGACTCAACCGACTGCCGGATCATGCGGTTGCATGGCGGCGTCTACTCCGAGGCTGCCGGGTGGAACTCGGCGGAGCACGATGCGATCAGTGCCGCGTGGTACTGCTACCTGCTGATGCGGTACTACAACAACGGAGCGACCGACCCGCTGTGCGTTCCAGAGATGAACGACGTCGGCGACACGGTTTTTCATGAACTCTGGCGCCTGGGGTATCGCAACTTCTACGTGCGCAAGGTCGACGCGAATCTGAACGGCGGGGTCTCGACGAAATACGGCTGGTGGACGGGACACAACCGCGCGGGCATGGTGGCGCACGGGAAAAAGCTGCTGGCCGAGAAGCGCCTGATTCTGCACGGCGAGCGCACGATTCGTCACTGGATGGGGATGCGGCGCAACGAGACCACGGGAAAGGACGACCACGCGCGGCTGGAGTTCAATGACGCGTGGACCTCGGTGACGATCGCGACGATGGCCGACACACTGCGCCCCGACGACATCGCCCGCGAGGTGAAGGCTGCGGAGTTGACTCGCCCTGCGCGCGACCCGAAGCAAGCGGACATCGCCCGCGCACGCTTGGAGCAGGGCGACCTCGACGAGACCTACGGCAGCGGCTTCGGGAATTGGTAGTTGACGACAGCTAGATATAGCGGTATGGTCCGCTTGGATGGACCGCAACTTTGGTGGGGCGAATGAGCAGGATCGTCAGGCTGGAAGCGGAGAACGTCAAGCGCATCAAGGTGATGCGCATCGACGCTGGAGGCAAGTCCGTCATCATCGGGGGCAAGAACGGAGCCGGCAAGACGAGTGCGATCGACGTCGTGCAGTACCTCTTCGGCGGCAAGCGCGAGTGGTGCGCGAGGATGGTGCGTGACGGGCAGGACAAGGCCAGCGCAGAGGTGCTACTCGACAGCGGGTTGAAGGTGCGCGGAGAATGGACGCCCGACGGCAGGGGGAGGGTCACTCTGACCAGCGCCGACGGGTTAAAGGCGTCGAACCCGCAGACAATCCTCGACACCTTCGTCGGCGATCTCTCCTTCGACCCGCTGGAGTTCGATCGCATGACGCCCGCAGAGCGTGCCGCTGCCCTGTCGCGTATCACGGGGCTCGATACGTCGGACCTCGACGCCGACGACAAGTCATACCGTGGAGAGCGCACACTCGTCGGCCGCGACATAGACAACGCCAGGGGGTACTACGAATCGTTGCCGGAGTACCCCGGCGCGGAGCCGGTCGACGTATCCGACCTGCTGCGGAAGCAGTCCGCGGCGCGCGAGTCGGAGCGTACGGCAGATGGCGCATCGCGCGAGGCGGCTAGCCTCGGCGA
>DYSB01000019.1 GCA_020726405.1 Acetofilamentum sp.
TGCAACGTGACGCATTCAACCAGGAAGAGCAAAATAAGTTCCATCAATTCAGGCGCACTACACTAGGTCCAGAGTGGCGCCCTGCTGCCCAGCCAGAACCTGGAGATGAATTCCGCCGACCGCACCTTCTGCATCAGCGGCAGCATCAGCGACGGCACCACCGTCGCCATTACCTTCGTGCTGACCGAGGATTGCTGCAACTGGGAGATCAACTCCTGCCCCTCCGACGAGACGGACACCTATTTCCAGAGTCTGGTGGGTCCGGGCGTGAGTCTGCAGGGTGTTGACGATCCGGGCGTCTGCCCGCGGGACTGCGTCAGCGATTACAATCCCGACGTGATGAACGCCGGCAATGCATTTAGCACCAACGGCCTGCCGGTGCCTGCCTGTCTGCCGGCCGGCACCTATGTGCTGACCGTGTACTCCTACTCCTCCTATGATCCGGCCACCTGCACGCGCATCAATCCGGGTCCCTTCACGGTTTGCATCAACTGCAACGGTGGCGGCACAGTGGGCGCCGACGAGCTGCCTACTGGCTTCGCCCTGGCCCAGAACGCACCGAACCCCTTCAACCCCTCCACGGAAATCCGCTTCTCCCTGCCCGAGGCGGGCACGGCCAGCCTGCGTGTCCATGACATCGCCGGCCGCGAAGTGGCGACCCTGGTGAACGGCATGACCGAGCGCGGCGAGCACGTGGTGTCCTTCGACGCCAGTCGCCTGAGCACGGGCGTGTACTTCTACGCCCTGGAGGCCGCCGGCCAGACCATGACCCGCAAGATGGTCCTGGCCAAGTAAGTCGCCGACTCGATTTCTCCGTAAGAATTGCCCCCGCCAGTTGACCTGGCGGGGGCTTTCTTCGATCTGGGTTTGCGGGCTGATGTCACACACGCAGATCCTCGGCACCGCCCGTCAGGGCCTCGCCCTCGGCGGCCAACAGGGGGTCCACTTCGCGCCGCAGGTAGTCCTCCACCTGGCTGGCGGCCCGGCCGGTGAAGGTGCGCGGGTTGCAGAGCACGTGCAGGTCGGCCAGCGTGAAGGGAATGCGCGAGTCCTCGGCCAGCAGTTCCAGCAGGTTGTTCTCCAGCCCCTCCTCCTTCACCCGGCGCGCGGCGCGCATGCTGAGCTGGCGGATGGCTTCGTGGAGCTGCTGACGATCCCCGCCGCGCTTCACGCCCTCCATCAGGATGGTCTCCGTGGCCATGAAGGGCAGCTCGGCGTCCAGGTGGCGGCGGATCACCTCCGGGTAGACCACCAGCCCGCTGAGGACATTCTCCAGAATGAGCAGGATGGCGTCCGCGCAGAGGAAGGCCTCGGGCACAGCCAGGCGCTTCTGGGCGCTGTCGTCCAGCGTGCGCTCGAACCACTGGGTGGCGGCGGTCATGCCCACGCCCTGGGGCAGGGCCATCAGGTATTTGGCCAGGCTGCCCACCCGCTCGCTGCGCATGGGGTTGCGCTTGTAGGCCATGGCGCTGGAGCCGATCTGGTCCTGCTCGAAGGGCTCCTCCACCTCCTTCAAGTGCTGGAGCAGGCGCAGGTCCGTGGTGATCCGATGCGCGCTGCGGGCCAGTCCGGCCAGCCAGTCCAGTACGCGGGCGTCCTCCTTGCGCGGATAGGTCTGACCGCAGACGGCGTAGTCGCGCTCGAAACCCATCCGCCGGGTGATCTCCGCATCCAGCCGGCGCACCTTGTCCTCGTCGCCGTCGAAGAGCTGCAGGAAACTGGCCTGGGTGCCCGTGGTGCCCTTGGAACCCAGGAAGCGCAGGCTGGCCAGGCGGTGCTCCAGATCCTCGAAGTCCAGCATCAGGTCTTGCAGCCAGAGCGCCGCGCGCTTGCCCACGGTCACCGGCTGGGCGGGCTGGAAGTGCGTGAAGCCCAGGGTGGGCAACTCCTTCCAGCGCCGGGAGAAGGCTGCCAGCCGGTCGATCACGCGCAGCAGACGGTTGCGGAGCAGACGCAGGCCCTCGCGCAACTGGATCAGGTCGGTGTTGTCGCCCACGTAGGCGCTGGTGGCGCCCAGGTGGATGACCCCCGCCGCCTGCGGGCACTGTAGGCCCCAGGCATGCACGTGGCTCATCACATCGTGCCGGGTGATCCGCTCGCGCTGCTCGGCCTCGGCGTGGTTGATCTCGTCCGCCGTGGCGCGCAACTCGTCCAGCTGCTCCTCGCGGATGGGCAGGCCCAGCTCGCGCTCCACTTCGGCCAGGACGATCCACAGGCGACGCCAGGTGCGGAATTTGTGGTCCGGGCTGAAGATGTGGCTCATCTCGGCACTGGCGTAGCGGCTCAGCAGGGGATTCTCGTAGCGGTCGCGGGCTTGGTCCATGGGTGCTCCTCCTGTCTGCGGCGGAGGGAAACCTACCATCCCCCACCCGTCCCGGCCACTGCCGGTCGGGACCACCTCCGGCTTTTTGGCTGCGACACAGGGGTCGGAGCTTCAGTCGGCGCTGTGCAAATCGGCTGTAAGAGCGCAATGGACGGTTTCGTTGGTTGCCCCGGCGGGGGGACTTTCACACCTTGCAGCGGGGCGTCTGCTCGAGCGAGTTGCCGGATTGAGTTCAGATAAGGAACAAGACATGTCCCACAAGGTACTGGAAGCCGTCTTTTCCGATCGCCGCGGGCTGGAGTCCCTGTTGAAGGAAGTGGAAGGGGAAGGTCTGACCGTGGTCGCCATGGGCGAAGTCACTGGGCCGCGCCTCATCGTCCGCAAGGAAGTCCGGCGCTTCGATCACCAGGTGGTGGCGGTGACGGGCCGCGATGACGCCACGTTGCGCAAGATCCTGCGGCAGCGGGAGCGCGACGGCTGGGTGGCCTGCGGCCTGGGCCCCTGCGGCGGGGCCACAGTGATGATCCTCAAACGCGAGGCGGCTGTCGCGGAAACGCCGACGGCCTGAACGGATACGCTGTAGGGACACGATGCATCGTGTCCCTGCGCCAGTCATGTGGAGGTCCCATGTTCGATATCGTCGATGTCCATGCCCGAGAAGTCCTGGATTCCCGCGGCAACCCCACCGTCGAGGTGGACGTCACCCTCTCCGGCGGCGCCTTCGGATCCGCCATCGTCCCCAGCGGCGCCTCCACCGGCCAGTTCGAGGCCTGCGAGTTGCGCGACGGCGACAAGAAGCGCTACCTGGGCAAGGGCGTGCTCAAGGCCGTCGAAAACGTCAACGACATCCTGATGCCCGAGCTGTTGGGCATGGACGCTGCCAGCCAGGTCGAGATCGACCGGATGATGTGCGCGCTGGACGGCACACCCACCAAGAAGAAGCTGGGCGCCAACGCCATCCTCGGCTGCTCCATGGCCGTGGCCAGTGCCGCCTCCGAGGCCTCCGGCCTGCCGCTCTTCCAATATCTGGGCGGCGTGCATGCCCACATCCTGCCAGTCCCGATGATGAACGTGCTCAACGGCGGCGCCCACAGCGACAACAACGTGGACCTGCAGGAGTACATGATCCAGCCGCGCGGCGCGGCCACCTTCACCGAGGCTCTGCGCATGGGCGCCGAAACCTTCCACGCGCTGAAGAAGGTCCTCCAGACGAAGAAGTACGCCACGGCCGTGGGCGACGAGGGCGGCTACAGCCCCAACCTGAAGAACAACCGCGAGCCGCTGGACCTGATCGTCGAGGCCATCAAGGCCGCCGGCTACAAGCCCGGCAAGGACATCTTCATCACCCTGGACCCGGCCGCCAGCGAGTTCTACGACGCCAAGAAGAAGCGTTACGTGCTCAAGGGCGAGGACCGCGTCCTGACCTCCAAGGAGATGGTGGACTACTGGGCCGAGCTGGTGGATGCCTATCCCATCGTCTCCATCGAGGACGGCATGGCCGAGAACGACTGGGACGGCTGGAAGCTGATGACGGACAAGCTGGGCAAGCAAATCCAGCTGGTGGGTGACGACCTCTTCGTCACCAATGTCAAGCGCCTGCAAATGGGCCTGGACAAGGGCGTGGCCAACGCCATCCTGATCAAGGTGAATCAGATCGGCACCATCACCGAGACCCTGGACACCATGCGCCTGGCGGCCCGGCACGGCTACCGCAGCGTGATCAGCCACCGCTCGGGCGAGACCGAGGACACGTCCATCGCCGACCTGGCGGTGGCCACGGGCGCCGGCCAGATCAAGACCGGGTCCCTCAGCCGCACCGATCGCATTGCCAAGTACAACCAGCTCCTGCGCATCGAGGAGTCCCTGGGCGACGCGGCGGTCTACGCGGGAATGGAGGCCCGTTAGCGGGCATGAACGCTTTGCGGCGATTCAGTGAGGCGCTCGTCTCGCGGCTGGCCCTGGCCGGCGCGGGACGAGCGCCGCTTTCAAGCACCACGGGCAAGGTGCTGGCCTTTCTGTTGATCCTGGCGGGCGCGACTTGGTTCGTGCTGCGGGACCACGGACTGCTGGACCACGCCCGGCTGCGCACAACCCTGGATTCGCTGCGGGAGCGCTCGCAACATCTGCAGACCCAGATCTCCTGGTATCGCGGCCGCAATCGCCGGCTGGAGGCGAGTGACTCCTTCACCCTGGAGGAGGAAGCCCGCCGCTTGGGGATGGCGCGGTCCGGCGAGGAGTTGTATCGCGTGGTCCTGCCCGAGGACACGCTCACCCGGCGGGAAGGCAGGAAAGAATGAAACGCTTGCGCCGGCTGTTCATGACGGGTGTCATCACCATCACGCCGGTGGGCCTCTCCATCATGGTGCTGGTGGGCGTGTTCAACTGGCTGGACCGCGTGCTGGGGCGGATGATCCAGTCGATCCTGCTGGAACTGGGCCTG
This sequence comes from Acetofilamentum sp., assembly GCA_020726405.1. GTDB lineage: Bacteria > CAIWAD01 > CAIWAD01 > CAIWAD01 > CAIWAD01 > CAIWAD01. Next base: position 4,764 of record DYSB01000019.1, read on the forward strand.
CCCTACATCCCCGGCCTGGGCTTCATCCTGCTGGTGCTGGTGATCCTGGGCGTGGGTTTACTCACGCAGATCTACGTGGGACGTCAGTTGCTCCTCGTGGGCCAGTGTTTCGTGGAGCGCATCCCATTCCTCAGCAAACTGGTGCGCGCCGTGCGCCAGATCATGGACTCCTTCGTCACCTCCAAGAGCGAGCTCTTCCGCCAGGCCGTGCTGGTGCAGTATCCGCGCCAGGGCATCTGGTCCATTGGCTTTCTCACGCGGCGCGCCGGCGGCGAGATCCGCGAGCGTCTGCGGCCCCAGCTGGACAACCGCCTGCTCTCCGTCTTCATCCCGACCACGCCCAACCCCACCAGCGGCATGCTGGTCTTCGTGCCCGAGGACGACGCAATCCTCCTGGAGATGAGCGTGGAGGAGGCCGTCAAGCTGGTGGTATCCGGCGGCGCGCTGGTCAACCAGGCCATGCCCGGGGAACGCGCCGGGCGTCCGGACGCCTCCCTGCCGGGCCAGGTGTGACGTGCGGCTCGCCCCGCTGCTGGTGGGCGCGTGGCTGGCGCTGCTGCCCGCAGCCTGGTCCCTTGAACTGCAGTTGCAGGCCGAGCGCGGTCTGGAGGACCACAGCTCCCGCCTCCTGGCCCGCCAGGTGTTCGACAACCCCCGCGACAGCCTGAACCTCGAACTGCGCGTCGAGTGGCGCGCCGGATTCCGCGACTATAACCGCGACAGTCGTCGTCTGCTGGAGCAACTCCAGCTGGACGGCACGCGCCGGCTCGAGGGTCCTTGGCGTCTGCGCTGGACGGCCCGCCAGGCCCTGTTCAACGAGCGCCGTTCCTTGCGCGAGACCCTGGGCTCCTCCCTGGACGCCGGCCTGCGTTGGGCCGGTCCGCTGGACCTGGAGCTGCTGGGCGGCTGGATGCAGGACCGCCGCCAGACCGGCTACGACAGCGGTCCACGCCTGCGGGCGGGCGCCCTGGCCCGGACCCGCGAAGCTGGCTGGCAGCTGGAGGGACAGGGTGCCTGGCAGGCCGAACGGCCCGGCCAGCGCCGCAATTCCCGGGCGGAGGTCGATCTGCGCGCCCGTTGGCGAGGCCCCGAGGACCAGAGCGACGAGGCGCGTCTGCAGCTCAGCCAGCAGCGCGAGGACGCCTTCCCCGATCCGCGGCAGGAATCCCTCGAACGCCGCAAAACGCTGCAGATGCGGGTGGAGAACCGCTTCCGCGGCCGTCTGTGGGAGGGTGGGCGCTACACGGCGGATCTGGCGGGCTGGAACGAGAGCCAGGACCGCCGGCCCCGGGAGAGCGCGGACAGCCTGGGCGGCAGCATGGGTTCCAGCCTGGATCGCGGCCTGGAGGTGCGGGCCGAGCCCGTCCAGCGGCTGGGAGCGCTGGAGGCGGCCCTTTCCTTCACCCTGCGCCGGCAGTCGCAGGAGGCCGAGTACGGCAACGTGGGCCGCTTGAGCCGCACGCTGAGCCGCATCGCGCTCAACCGGCTGGAGACCCGCCTGCTCTGGCGGCCTGCCCGGGACAGTCTGTTTGCCCTGGGCGTGGTGGAGCTGCGCCGCCGCGACTCGGACTTCGTCGGCCCGGCTCGCCGGGATCCCGACTACACGGACCAGGCCCGCCGGGACCTGCGCCTGCGCTGGAGCCACTCCTGGCGGCCCGGCGCGCGCCTGGGCCTGGAGGGGGGCCTGACTCTCAACACCGAGCGGCACTTGCAGTCCAGCCGCAGCGGTTCCAACTACCTGAACCGCACCTGGCGGGCGGGCGCCGACCACCGCGTGGGCCTGGGCGCCTTCCAGACAACGGGCGGTGGCGCGCTGGTGGCCGACTATCGGCTCTACGACTTCGACGATCCCGACGAGCCGCGCAGCTGGATCCAGCGCCGGCTGCAATGGGAGGAGCGCGTGCGCCGGGATCTTTGGCAGGCGGCAGGAGCGCGCGGCGCCTGGCGCCTGGCCTGGGAGGGTCGCGGGCGCTGGATGGAGGAGGACGGCGGCTCCTTTGCGCGCCGCGACGGGCGCGAGCGCATCTCGGATTCGGCCCGGGAATGGGGCTTGACCACCAGCCTGGATCTGCGCCATGGTACCTGGACCCTGCGTCCGGGCTGGTCCTGGCAGAGGCGCGAGGACTGGCGCTGGAACGACGGCTCGGGGACGTGCAACCGGCGCCAGGTGCGCGATCTGGCGCGGCAGGGTCCGCAGCTCCTGCTGGGCCGGGAGAGCCGACGCAGCCACTTCAGCCTGGACCTGCAGTGGGAGCAGGTGAGTGATCGCGGGCTGGGGGAGGCCATCCGTCGTCACAGCCTGCGGGCCCGGCTGGAGTGGAGCTGGCGGGCCGGCTGAGCTCTGGCGGGTTTTCTATGTTCAGGGCCCCGCAGCTGGGCAGCGGCGGGCGGAAGAGAGGATTGTCACACGTGCGCAGAGTCTACCTGGATCACGCCGCCACCACGCCGCCGGACCCGCGGGTCTGGGAGGCCATGCTGCGGCTGGCGGGGGAGGCCTGGGGCAATCCCAGCAGCGGCCACCACCTGGGGCGGCGGGCCAGCGGGTTGCTGGACGACGCCGCCGAGCAGGTGGCCAAGGCCATCGGCGCGCGGCGGCCCGACGAGATCCTGTTCACCAGTGGCGGCACCGAGGCGGACAATCTGGCTCTGCGCGGCGTGCTGGCGGCCCTGCCGCCGGACCTGGCCCTGCTGACCACTGCCGTGGAGCACGCGGCCGTGCTGGAGACGGCGGCCGACCTGGAGGCCGCGGGCCGGCCCGTCCTGCGCCTGCCGGTGGATTCCCGCGGCCTGCTGGATCCCGCCCGGCTGGACGAGGAGCTGAGCCGGGTGCGGGCCGGGCTGGTGAGCGTCATCTGGGCCAACAACGAGCTGGGCGGCATCCACGCGATGGCGCGCCTGGCCGAGATCTGCCGCCGGCACGGCGTGCTCTTCCACACGGACGCCGTCCAGGCTCTGGGGCGCCTGCTCGTGGACCTGAGCGAGGTGCCCGTGGACCTGCTGAGCGGCAGCGCGCACAAGTTCCACGGTCCCAAGGGGGCGGGCTTTCTCTACGTGCGCCGGGGCGTGGCGCTGAAGCCACAGCAGACCGGCGGCCTCCAGTTCGCGGGACTGCGCGGCGGCACGGAGAATGTGCCCGGAATTGTCGGCCTGGGGCTGGCCCTGGAGCTGGCCGAGCGTGACCGTCCCCAGCTGGTCGAGCGCCTGCGGAGACTGTCCGCGCGCTTCAAGACCCGGATCGCCACGCTCCCCGGCCTGACCCTGCTGGCAGACGGCGGGGCGCCGGACTGCCTGCCGGGCCACTTCTCTTTGAGTTTCGCGGGCGTGGAGGGCGAGGCCCTGCTGATCTCGCTGGACCTGGACGGCATCGCGGTCTCCAGCGGATCCGCGTGTCACACGGGCTCGATCGAGCCCAGCCACGTCCTGCTGGCCGCGGGTCTCAGCCCGGCGCAGGCGAAGAGCAGCATCCGCCTGGTGCTGGGCCGCTCCACGACGGAGGCGGACCTGGACTACGCGGTCGAGCGGCTGGACGAGCACGTCCGGCGGCTGGGGTCCGAGGCATGAGCCGCGGACGCGTGGTGGTGGCCATGTCCGGGGGCGTGGATTCCTCCGTGGCTGCGGGCCTGCTGGTCCGGGAGGGCTGGGAGGTCGTGGGCCTGACCATGAAGCTCCACGGCCACGCGGAGAGCGGACTGCCCACGGTGGAGCGCAGTTGTTGCGACCTGAGCGCCTACCGCGACGCCCGCCGGGTCTGCGACAAGCTGGGCGTGGCCCACGCGGTGGTGGACCTGGTGGACGAGTTCCGGCGCGAGGTCATGGATGTGTTCGCCGCCGAGTACTTCGCCGGCCGGACGCCCAACCCCTGCGTGCTCTGCAATACGCGCCTCAAGTGGGAACATCTCTGGGAGCGGGCGCGCCGGCTGGGCGCGGACTCCGTGGCCACGGGGCACTACGCCCGGATTGAAACGGAGGGCGGCGGCCACGCGCTGCTGCGCGCCACCCACCTGGAGAAGGACCAGAGCTACGCGCTCTGGGGCCTGCGCCGGGAGCGGCTGGCGGGCACGCTTTTTCCGCTGGGCGGGCTGGAAAAATCCACTGTGCGGACGCTGGCCACGGAGCTGGGCCTGGGCACGGCGGACAAACCCGAGAGCCAGGACATCTGCTTCGTACCCGACGGCGACTATGCGCGCTTCCTGCGCCACCACGATCCGGAGCGCGCGGCTGCCCAGGCCGAAGGCGAACTGGTGGGGCCGGATGGACGCGTGCTGGGCCGGCACTCCGGCGTGGCGCGCTTCACCGTGGGACAGCGGCGTGGGCTGGGCGTGGCCCAGGGGCGGCCGCTCTACGTGCGCAGCATCGACGCGGCCAGTGGGCGCGTGCAGCTGGACGAGGATGCGGCGCTCTATCAGGACCGGCTCTGGGCGGACGGGCTCAACTGGCTGGCGGAGGTACCGCAGGGCTGGTGGAGCTGCCGCGCGGCCATCCGCTACCGGGACGCCGGCGTGGCCTGCCGGGTCCGGGTTCAGGGCGACACGGCGGAGGTCTGCTTCGCGGAGGCCCGCCGGGCTATCGCCCCCGGACAGGCGGTGGTCTTCTACGAGGGCGAACGCGTGCTGGGCGGCGGCTGGATCCGGCGCGCCGGTTCACAGGAGGAGGCTTCCCATGTCGAGTGAGGGCAAGACCCGGGCCCTGACCATTCCCGGCCTGCGGCGCATGAAGGAGAAGGGCGAACGCATCGTCGCGCTCACCGCCTACGACGCGCTCTTCGCCCGGCTGGAGGACCAGGCCGGTGTGGACCTGATCCTGGTGGGGGACAGCGTGGGCATGGTTTACGGTGGCCGCGCGGACACGCTGGCCGTCACCGTGGAGCAGATGGTGTATCACACGGCCTGTGTGCGCCGCGGCGTGGAGCGCGCCCTGCTGATCACCGACATGCCTTTCCTGAGCGTCCAGGGTGGCTTCGACGAGGCGCTGCGCAATTGCGGGCGCATGCTCGCCGAGGGCGGGGCCCAGGGCGTCAAGATCGAGGGCTGCGCCGCCGTGCTGGAGACCATCCGCCGGCTGGTGGAGTGCGGCATTCCCGTGATGGGCCACCTGGGCCTGATCCCTCAGAGCATCCACCGCCTGGGTGGCTACGGTCAGCGCGGGCGCTCGGCCGGGGAAGCCGCACAGCTGCTGGAGGACGCCCAGCGGCTGGAAGAAGCGGGCTGCTTCAGTCTGGTGCTGGAAAAGCTCGAGCCCGGCCTGGCGGCGCGGATCACGGGGGGACTGCGCATTCCCACCATCGGGATCGGCAGCGGCCCCGACTGCGACGGCCAGGTGCTGGTGAATGTCGACTTGCTGGGACTCTACGAGGAACTCCAGCCAGCCTTCGTGCGTCGCTTCGCCGAGCTGGCCGGCCCCGTGCGCGAGGCCGTGCGCGACTATGCCACTGCCGTACGCTTGGGTGGCTTTCCCGGCCCAGGCGAGATCTGAGCTGGCGTCGGCTCGAATCAACACAGAGGCACAGAGGCACAGAGATCGAGTTAGTCCTGGCCTGGGTAGTACCTGGCTCGTTCGCTGGTGTGCTTGAGCACGAAGGCTCAAAGGCTCGAAGAGGATTTGTGTCACCTGAGGTGAAGGCCTTCAGGCCTGAACCAGAACCAGAACCAGGTGGTGACGCCGTCAGGCGGAACCAACTACACGGTTGCAGGAAGCCCAAACGCCGGCCAGCGGAAGGCCACTGTGAGGTGGCCTGACTCTGGCCGCTGAGAAAAAGCGCCTCTTTGGCTCCACCTTTCTGGCGCAAGCAGAAAGGTGGAAAACAAGGCCTCCGGCACCTTACTGGCGCAAGTAGAAAGGTGGCAAACAAGGGCCCCCGGCACCTGCCGGAATGACAGACTGAGGACCAAGTGGAGCTGCTGACCACCATCCACCAGATGCAGGCGCGCGCGGGCGAGTTGGAGCGCCAGGGCCGGCGCATCGGCCTGGTTCCCACCATGGGCTACCTGCACGCGGGGCACGCCTCCCTGCTGCGCCAGCTGCGCCCCGACTGCGACAGCCTCTGGGTCAGCCTCTTCGTCAACCCGGCCCAGTTCGGACCCCGGGAGGACCTGGCGCGCTACCCGCGCGACTTGGAGCATGACCTGGCCCTCTGCCGCGCCGAGGGCGTGGATGGCGTGCTGGCGCCCACGCCGGAGGAGGTCTATCTGCCCGACTACGCCGCCTGGGTGACCCCGGGTCCGGTGGCCGAGCGCTACTGCGGCGCCGCGCGGCCCGGCCACTTCCGCGGCGTGCTGAGCATCGTGTTGCGGCTCTTCCACTGGACGCGCTGCCGTGTGGCGGCCTTTGGCGCCAAGGACGCCCAGCAGCTCTGGCTGATCCGCCGGATGGCGCGCGACCTGGACCTGGAACTCGAAATCCGCGAGGGCGCCACCGTGCGGGAGCCCGACGGCCTGGCCCTGAGCAGCCGCAACGTCTACCTATCGGCGGCGGAGCGTGTGAGTGCCCTGGCCCTGCAGCGCGCCCTGCATGAGGGCTGCCGGCTCCTCGAGGCGGGCGCCGCGCCGGACACGGCCCTGGACTTCATGCGGCGGGTGCTGGTGGCGGAGCCCGGCGTGGAGCTGGACTACCTGCATGTGGCGGACTGGGCCACGCTGGACTCCCTGGCCGGCACGCCCGGCCGGCCGGAGTGGGCCGCCGGCCTGGTCGCGCCCCCGGCGCCCGGCCAGGAACTGGTCGTGCTGACGGCGGCCCGGGTGGGCGCCACGCGCCTGATCGACAACATGCGGCCACGCTGGGGGGAACCTCGCCCGGTCTGAGGGAATTGAACCGGGCCGTACTCGTCCATGATAGGCGTGTCCGGCTGGCCGGAATCCAAGGAGGACATCGTGACCCGGGAGCTCTCCGTCATCGTATTGGCCGCTGGCAAGGGCACGCGGATGAAATCGGACCTGGCCAAGGTTTTGCACCTCTGCCTGGGGCGCCCGCTCATCGACTGGGTGTTGGACCAGGCGGATGCCGTGGGTGCCCGGCACCAGGTGGTGGTGGTGGGTCATCAGCGGGAGGCCGTGATGATGGCCGTGGGCGGCCGCGGCGTGGCCTTCGCAGTCCAGGCCGAGCAGAAGGGCACGGGCCACGCGGTCCAGATGTGTCGTGCGGCCATGGCCGGACGGACGGGCGACGTGCTGGTGCTCTCCGGCGACGTGCCGCTGCTGGGGGGCCGGACCCTCAAGGCCCTGCGCGAGATCCACGGTCAGGGCGGGCACGCCGCCACCGTGCTGACCGCGCTGTTCGACGACCCCGCGGGCTATGGCCGGGTGATCCGCGACGCCGCGGGGCGGGTGGCTCGCATCGTCGAGCACAAGGATGCCAGCGAGGCCGAGCGCGCGGTGCGCGAGATCAATTCGGGCATTTACCTGTTCGACGTGGAGCGGCTGTTCGGATGCATCGACCGGCTCAGTCCGGACAACGCCCAGGGCGAACTGTACCTGACGGATGTGATTCGTTTTCTGGTGGAAGACGGCCTGCCCGTCGCCGCCCTGCCCACCGACGATCCGGCCGAGATTCAGGGCATCAACACCGTGGAACAGCTGGCGCAGGTGGAACAGGAACTGGCCCGGCGGCGGGGCGCGAACGTGTAAAAAGCGCTAACATGATTCCAGTCAATGGGAAGGGAGACAAGATGACCATCCGCAGCCTCGCAGGAATCCTGTCGATTCTGCTGTTGGTGATCTCCGCCCAGGCCCAATTCAAGGACCGGGCCGACATCCAGCCGCTGGCGGGCCTCGTGCTGCAACCCCGGGCGGGCCTGAACCTGCAGGGGCCTCTGTTGGACCCGACCCGCATGCACTTGAGCCAGTCGGTCTCCATGGGCTTTGCCAGCGGCGGTGGCGGTTCCGTTGGCACGGGACTGTACCTGAATCAGTTCGACTATCGGCTGAGCTCCACCCTGGACATGTGCCTGCAGCTGGGCGTGAACAGCGTCTTCCACAACTCCGTCGTGCCCGGCATGACCGGACAGGGCCTGGTGGGTGGCGCCGAGTTCGTCTGGCGTCCCAGCGAGGACTTTGAGATGCGCCTGGCCGCTTCCCGCGGACTGGCGCCCAGCCGCTCCTGGCCGGGAACCTGGGCCTCGCCCCTGGACGGCTGGAGTCATCCATGAACCACTCCAAGCACACCTGAGGCCATGTCCATTCGTCGCACCGCACCCCCATCATCCGGCGGGCCCTCCGGCTCTGGCGGCGGCTTCTGGACCGCGCTGGCGGCCTGGTCGGCCCTGGCCGTCTCCCTGGCCAACCTGGCCCTCCTGTTTTACTTCTGGAATCGCCTGCCCGCGGAGGACCTGAGCGAGAGTCTGAACGGCTGGCTGGGCCGTGGTGAGAAGCCGCCGGCCGAACAGGTGGACGAAGGCTGGCAGGAACCCGCCCTACCCGCGCCCGTGGCCGCGCCGCGCCCGGCGCCCGTGGACACGCTGCAGCCCCAGAGCACGCCACCCCGCGAGGAGACGGCGGCCCGCGAGCCGGCCAAGGCGGCCAACCAGCCCGCTCCGGAGAGTGCCCGCTCCACCATCCGCCTGCAAGTGCAGAACGGCTCGGGCGTGCGCTTGATGGCGGCCAAGGCCGCCGACGGACTGCGCCGACTGCGCTACGACGTGCGGGAGACGGGCAACGCCACCGACGATTTCGACAAGACCCGCATCATCAGCCGCGTGCAGGACCCGGCGCCCTCCCTGCGACTGGCGCAGGACCTGGGCTTGTCCTCGGCCCGCATCAGCTACGCCGAGGATCCAATGCTGGTGGATGTGGACGTGACGCTCATCCTGGGAGCGGACTATCACAAGTTGCCCATCATGGGCACTCGCTGAAGGAGGGGGAGTCATGCAGGGCATTCATCTGGCCCGACGGATCGCGCGACTGGCTTGGGCCAAAAAGGCCGAGGACGTCGTGATCCTGGACCTGCGCGGGTTGACGGACACCACGGATTTCTTCGTCATCTGCACGGGCAGCGTGGGCATGCACGTCCGCGCCATCACCGATTTCGTCATGGACGAGGCACGCAAGCTGGGCGAGAAGGCCTACGTCTCCGAGCGCGACTCCGACGAGTGGATGGTCGTGGACTTTGTCAACGTGATCTTCCACAGTTTCCAGCCCGCCAAGCGCAAGTTGTACAACCTGGAGCGGCTCTGGTGCGACGCCCTGCGCCTGGAGCTGGATGAGCAGACAGGCAAGGCCGGCACCCTGAAGGACGCCCGCGAGGATCTGGAGGTGCGCCGCGCCGCCGCCGCCGCCCGCACGGCCGCCCGCAAGCTGTCCAAAGCCGCCGCCAAGGGCTGAGCCGGCATTCCAACCAGCCAGTCCGTGACACAATCCGGCCGCCCGTGCGGCCGGCCTGCATGAGGAGCGCAGATGGCACAAGAAATCCTGGTGGTGGGCTCCACGGCCCTGGACACGGTGGAGACGGCCCACGGCAAAGTGGAGGACGCCCTGGGCGGGAGTGCGTTCTACTTCTCCGCCGCGGCGTCCCGCTACGCGCCCGTGCAGGTGGTGGGCGTGGTGGGCGACGACTTTCCCCTGGAGCAGCTCGCGGCCCTGCGGCAGCTGGGCGTCTCCCTCGACGGCCTGGAGATCGTTCCCGGCGGGCGCACCTTCCGCTGGGGCGGACGCTACCACGCCGACATGATGGGTCGTGACACATTGTTCACGGAGCTGGGCGTCTTCCAGACCTTCCAGCCCCGCATTCCGGAGCAGGCCCGCCGCCGGCCCGTGCTCTTCCTGGCCAACATCCAGCCCAGCCTGCAGCTGGACGTCCTGGACCAGATGGAGAGTCCGCTGCTGGTGGTCACCGACACCATGAACCTCTGGATCGATACGGCCCTGGCGGATTTGAAGCGCGTGATCGCCCGCACCCACATCCTCATCGTCAACGACGAGGAGGCCCGCCAGATCACCGGCCAACGCCACCTGCTGGCCGCCGCCCGGGCCCTGTTGTCCCTGGGGCCGCGCACGGTGGTGGTGAAGAAGGGCGAGCACGGCGCACTGATGGTCCGTGCCGACAGCCTGTTCGCCGCGCCGGCCCTGCCCCTGGAGCTGGTGGTGGATCCCACGGGCGCGGGCGACACCTTCGCCGGCGGATTCGTGGGTTCGCTGGCCTTGGAGGGCCGGGTGGACGAGGGCAGCCTGCGGCGGGCCGTGATCCGCGGCTCGGCCCTGGCCAGTTTCAGCGTGGAGGATTTCTCGCTGGGGCGGCTGCTCAGCGTCACGCCCGCGGAACTGGAGACCCGGCTGCGGGAGTTCGCCGCCTTGACCGAATTCACGTTGGTGTAATGGAATCCCTGACCTGGGTGGACGGCGCGTTGGAGATCATCGACCAGACGCAGCTGCCCGACCACAGCCTGACCCTGCGCCTGACGAGCGTGGCCGACCTGCGGGAGGCCATCGCGACGCTCAGGCTGCGCGGTGCTCCCGCCTTGGGGCTGGCGGGTGCCTGGGGCACGGCTCTGGCCTGCCGGGAGGCCGGTTCCCCGCTGGATTCCCGCTACCCCGAACGTGTGCGCGGCCTGGCCCTGGAACTGGCCCGGGCCCGGCCCACGGCCGTCAACCTGGCCTGGGGCGTGGAGCAGGTGCTGGCCTCCCTGAGCGGACTTGAGCCCGGCCGCTGGACCGCGGAAGCTTGTGTCACGGCGGCCCGCCTGCATGAAGCGGACCGCGCCGCCGGGCGGGCCATGAGTGCCGCGGGCGCCGACCTGCTGCACGCGGGCGGCCGCTACCTGACGCACTGCAACGCCGGCCCGCTGGCCACCAGCGGCGTGGGCACGGCCCTGGGAGTCCTCCTGGAGGGTCACCGGCGCGGGCTGGACTTCGAGGTGTTGGTGGACGAGACCCGGCCGCTGCTGCAGGGGGCCCGGCTGACCACGCTGGAGTTGCAGCAGGCGGGGATCCGCGTGCGCCTGATCACCGATTCCATGGCGGCCTTCGCCATGCAACGGTTGGGCGTGGACGGCGTGTTCATCGGGGCCGACCGCATCGCCCTGAACGGGGACACGGCCAACAAGATCGGCAGCTACGGACTGGCCCTGGCGGCCAAGGCCCACGGGGTGCCGTTCCGGGTGGTGGCGCCCTTGTCGACCATTGACGGGCAGTGCCCGGACGGCCGTGCGATCCCCATCGAGGAGCGCGACGCGGCGGAGCTGCTGGGCTATGGCCCGCTGCGCTGGGCGCCCGCCGGGACGGCGGCCTGGAACCCGGCCTTCGATGTGGTGCCCGCGGAACTGATTCAAGATATTGTCACCGAACAGGGCCTGCTGAGTGCGCCCTTCCCGGGTGCGATCCGGAAGGCGCTTGCGGAGCCCGCGATCCGAACTCGCACCGTGCAAGGAGTACAAGATGAAGTGTAGTTTCGCGCGTGGAGCCTGGACCCTGTTGGCTGTCCTGCTGCTCAATACCGCTGCCCTGGCCGGCAAGTCCATGGAGCTGCGCAGCGCCAACACCTATTACGGACAGGGCGACAAGGTCCAGGCCCTGGAGTGGTACGAGAAGGCGGCCCAGAAGGACACGCGCGAGGCCCAGGTCTACGCGCGACTGGTCGAGCTCTACGCCGCCAAGCAGGACTGGATCGGGATGAACAAGGCCTATTTGGGCTTCCCGACCTGCCAGGACAAGCCCAAGGATCTGGAGAAGTACCAGCAGGATGCCGATCGGATCATCGAGCAGCTCTGGAAGGGTCTCTGGAACGGCCACGTGGCCCAGGTCAAGTCGGCGGACTCCACGCTCAAGGCGGGTGACAGCACCGCGACCCGCGAGCACTTCAAACAGGCCCGCGAGCGCATGGACAGCGCCCTGCTGATCCTGCCCAACCGGCTGGATTTCGTCAAGCGCAAGGGCGACCTCTACATCCAGGAGTACAACTCGCTCTACTCGGGCAGCGCCGGCCTTCCCGTGCTGCAGGAAGCCGCCAAGACCTACACGGCCCTGGTGGCGGCCGCGCCGGATTCGGCGGACTACGCCCTGACCCAGGTGCAGTTGTACTACAACTTGCGCGACTTCGGGCAGAGCCGCAGCGCCGTGGACCGTGCGCTGGTGAAGCACCCCACCAACCCCGATCTGCTCAATTACGCGGGGAAGGTGCGCATCCAGCAGGGGCTGGCGCTCAAGAACGACGAAGGCAGGAAGTTGATGGCCGAGGCCACGGGCTTCCTCAACAAGGCCATCGAGCTCAATCCGAGCGATCCCATGCTGGTCTACAATCTGGGCCTGCTCTATCGCGACATGGGCGAGCCCGAGAAGGCGCTGGCCACTTTCGGGCGCATTGAGACCTTGAGCAACGTGGAGCCGGGCCTGCAGTTCGACTCCTACTACTCCATGGCCGTGCTCTACTTCCAGGACTTGCCCGAGGAGAAGCAGGACGCGGCCAAGGCGGCGAACTACTTCCAGAAGTGCCTGAACCTCCAGCCGGACAACAAGCAGCTGATGTTCAACCTGGGCGTGGCCCTGGTGCGCACGGGCACCAAGGAGAACATCGCCAAGGGCAAGGAACTGATGAACAAAGGCCAGTAGGCCCTGTCACGAATTGTGCAGCCCCGGCCACCCGGTCGGGGCTGCTCTCCGGCGCCGGACCGCGCGCGGCGCAGGTGGGAGTGGGGATCGCGATGATGCTTCGCGCCGGCCGCCGGCCGCCCGCCTCCAGTGAAGAAAGACGGATTCCCCGCCACGTGGCCGTCATCATGGACGGCAACGGGCGCTGGGCCCGGCAGCGTGGTATGCCCCGCGTGGCCGGCCACCATGAAGGCATCCACTCCGTGCGCGAGATCGTGGAGGCCTGCGGCGAGCTGGGCGTGGACGTGCTCACCCTCTACACCTTCAGCGCCGAGAACTGGCAGCGTCCGCCGGCCGAGGTGCGCGCGCTGATGTCCTTGCTCATGCGCACCATCGCCGCCGAAGTGGAGCGCCTGCACGCCAGCAACGTGCGGGTGCGGACCATGGGCTTTCTCGATGACCTGCCCGTGCGGGCCCGCCAGGGCATGCTCAAAGCCATGGAGCGCACGCGGGAGAACACGGGTCTGGTGCTCAACCTGGCGCTCTCCTACGGCTCCCGGCAGGAGATCCTCCACGTCGTCAATCAGCTGCTCCGGGAGGGCGCACCCTCCGTGGACGAGGCCGGCCTCTCCCGCCGGCTCTTCACCGGCGACCTGCCCGACCCCGACCTGCTGATCCGCACGGGCGGCGAGCACCGCCTCTCCAACTTCATGCTCTGGCAGCTGGCCTACACCGAGTTCTACATCTCCGACAAGCTCTGGCCCGAGTTCCGGCGCCCCGAGCTGCTCAAGGCCTTCGACGCCTTTGCGTGTCGCGAGCGCCGCTATGGCAAAACCTCCGAACAGCTGCTTCCATGAGGCCCCGGCGCTGGATCCTGGCGCTGCTGCTGATCCCCGCCCTGTTTCTGATGGGTTTCCTGGCGGCCTGGCGCCTGCTGGGGCTGGAGGAGAACCTCCGGCTGCAGGTGTTGCATCTGCTGGCCCGTCAGGGGCTGGAGCACGTCCAGCTGGCGGCCGTGCGGCCGGCCTGGGTGGGCCTGGACCTGCGCGGCCTGGCCTTCACACGCCCGGGCGGCGGCCTGCGCCTGGAGAGCCGCCAGGTCCGCCTGCGTCTCACGCCGCTGGACTGGCTGTTTCATTCTGGCAGCGCGCTCACCGCGGTGGATTGGGTGGAACTGCAGGACTTCCGGCTGGTGGCGGACCGCAGCCTGTTCACCAAGCGCCAGAGCGCCGCGCCAACGCCCACGTTGGAGGAGTGGCTGCGCCGGCTGGCTCCGGCCCTGCAGGAAACGCCGGAGATCCGCCTGCGCGGCGGCACCTTGGTCTGGGTGGACGGCGCGGGCACGACCACCCTGCTGCTGGACCGGCTCGAGGGCGTGGCCCTGCCGCTAGAAAGCGGGCTGGAGGTGCTGCTGCGCAGCCAACTGCTGGGCGACCGGCGCCAGGCCTTCCAGGCCGATCTGCGCTTTGATCCGGCAACGCTGGGCGGGCGCTTCCACGTCCACGTGGACAGCCTGGGCAAGCGGCTGGAGAAGCCCGACTGGTGGCCCGGGTTGCGCACGGTCCAGGCCTGGGGCTCGCTGACCCTGGGCGGGCGCCTGCAGGCCGGACGGCTGGACTCACTGGCCGGGCGGGGGCGCCTCGCCCTGAGCGACGCCCGGCTGGGCGAGTTGCAGGATCCCTGGCGCGGCTCGCTGGAGCTGGATCTGGGCCTCGACAGCGTGCGAGTGGAACACGGGCGCCTGGAACGGCGTGGCGAACAGGTGGAGTTCGGCGGCGCGCTACCCTGGCGGCTGGAGGGTGCCACAGCCTGGCTGCGGGCCGCGGACCTGAACCTGGGCGCCCAGTGTCGCGGGTTGCCGCCGCTGCAGGGTTGGGAGTGGGAGCGGTGGGCGGGCCGGTTGGACCTGCAGGTGGACGGGATTTGGCGGCAGGGCCCGCGGCTGGACGTGCTCGCGGCCTTGCGCGGGCTGCAGCTGGACGGCCAGGACTGGGGCGAGGCCCGCGCGCAAGGCCACTGGCGTGACGGCGTGCTGGGCATCCGCAGCCTGGACTGGCAACCCCGGACGGGCGTGAGCGCCAGCGCCACGGGCGAGGTGCGCGGGCTGCCGGGCCGGCCCGACCTGCGCCTGGACACGCGCCTGCTGGCCGAGCTGGCCCGCGTGCCCGGACTCCAGGGCCTGCTGGTGGACAGTACGTGCCTGGAGCTGGACCTGCGGGTGGAGACGGACCGGCGCGGCGCCGGCTGGCGGCTGGGCCGCCTGGACGTGAATGGCCGGCTGCTGGACCCGCGGCGCGAACTGCTGGGCCTGGCGGGCGGCGCCCTGCCGGGACAGCTGCTGGACGGCCATCTACCCGAGGGCACGCTCAGCCTGCGCCTGCCCTCCAGCCGGCAGCTGGGTCTGCTGGAACTGGTGAACGGCGAGACCCTCGACTGGACCATCACGCTGGAGGGCCTGGCGCGCGACCTGGCCCCGCTGCTGGGCCTGCGCGAGTCTCCCACGCTGGACCAATTGTCCGGCGTGCTGCGCCTGCAGGGTCGGGGCCTGGAGACCGAGGCCGAGGCCGAACTGTCCTGGGGCGGCCGCCGCGCCCTGGTGGATGGGCACCTGGCATGGTCCGACAGCCTGCGGGCCCTGAGCGCCGGACTGGTGCTGGAGGGCTGGCGCAACTGCCGGCTGGAGGGCCAGGTGGAAGCCTCCCTGCGCGGGCGGCGGCTGGACGTGAGTCACTTGCAGCTGGAGGGTCTGGAGGCCAGCGGCTGGCTGGACCTGGACTCGCGGCGCTCCCTGGTGGAGATGACGGCGGACGACCTGCCCCTGCAGCCCTACTGGGACCTGCTGGTGGAGGACCCTGCGCCCCTGACCCTGGGCAACCTGAGCCTGATGGCCGCCGGCGAGGGCACGCTGGACAGCCTGGGCCTGCGCGGTGGACTGGAGTGGCGCCAGCGCCTGCTGGGGCGCCAGGCCCGCCTGCGGGCGGATCTCAGCCTGGACCGCAACCAGGCCCGGGTGGAGCGGGGCCGCCTGAACGTGGACGGCGTGGACTGGGCCGCGCTGGAGGGGAACTGGTCCCTGCAGGAGGGGCCGCGGACCTTGCAGCTGGACCTGCTGGAGCGCGACCTCGCGGAGCTGGTGGACACAGCTCCCGGCCAGCGACCCTTGCTGGAGGGGCGACTGGGCGGATCCCTGCGCGCCGACTTGCGGCGCGATGGTCCGGGTCTGGTGGCCTGGCTGAACGTGCAACGCCCACGCTGGGGCGGCCTGGTCTTCGAGCGCCTGGACCTGCACCTGGGCCCCTCGTCACAGGCTGGCGCCCTCAGTCTGGACAGCCTGGTGCTGGTGCGCGGCGGGCCTTTCCCCCTGCGCCTGGAGGCCCGTGGCAGCGTGCCCTTCAGCGCCGGGGACTTGGACCTGGACGTGCAGGCGGCCGGGGACTTCCTGCATCCGCTGACCATCACGCGGGCGGGCCGACCCTCCGCGTTCTTCCGCACTGCCAGTGGACTGGGCGAAATGCGGGTCCAGGTGGGCGGCACGCTGCTGGACCCTCAATTGCGCGAGGGAAGGCTGACCCTGCGGGGTGGCAGCCTGGACATGGCCTCGGTGGCCAAGAAGGTGCGCGACCTCAACCTGCAATTGGGCATCCAGGCCGGCCGGCTGGTCATCGAGCAGTGCGAGGCCCGGGTGGGGGACACGCGCTTGCTGGTGGGCAACACCTGGGAGGCCGAGGGTCCCGAGGGCGAGCTGGAGCCCTGGGTCTTCGAGCGTCCGGGCCTGGACTGTGGCATCCTCACGCTGCAGACCCTGGACCGGCGCGGCGGGCGGGCTCCGCTGGAGCTGACGATCCCGGGCCTGATGGAACCGGACTGGAGCGGCGCCGTGTCACTGTTCGGCTCGCGGCCGGGCCAGCTGTTCTGCCTGGCAGGTCCGCTGGAGCGGCCGGTGCTGACGGGCCGCGCTTTCGTGGACAACGCCGAGTTCACCTTCCCCTTCATCAAGGGCGAGGGCCCGCGCACGCCGCTGCTGGACGCGATCATCGGCTTTCTCAACCGGATGGAGTGGGACGTGGCCCTGGAGGCCGGGCGCCACGTGAACTACTTCTGCAAGGTGCAGGGCTTCGACGACCGGCGCATCGTGGAGCGTTTCGCCGGCTACCTGGACCGGATCACCGTGGACGTCTATCTGGACCCCACCCCCACGCCCGTGCTGTTCAGCGGGCAGATCGAGGACGAGAGCTTCCGCGTGCTGGGGGACGTGACCTGCACGCGCGGCAGCGTGATCTTCCTGGACAAGGAGTTCGACGTGGAGGAGGCCGGCCTCAGTTTCGATGCCTCCACCCTGCTGCCCGTCGTTTGGGGCCGGGCCCAGCACACCGTGCTGGCCCGGGAGGCGGATCCCGGCCTGCAGGGTCTGTTCGGCGAGGATGCCCGCCAGATATGGCTGCAGTTCCGCACCGACGACGAACTGGGCAACCGGCAGCTGCGCGGGCGCTGGGACGAGATCCGCGTCGAGCTGGTGGACGACCTGAATTCCAATCAGGACCTGCTGGAGCGCGGGCAGGAGGAGCTGCTGGTGGAGATGGGCCTGGACCCCTACGATCCGGGCGGGGCCATCGAGACCATGCTGCCCGACGTGGTGGCGGGCTTCTGGGAGATTCCCCTGCGGCCCATCGAGAGCCGCCTGCGCCGGCAATTGGGCCTGGACGAGGTGCGGATTTTCCTGCCCGTCCTGCGCAACACGGTGGAGGAACTGCTGGCCTCCCAGACCCGCCAGGAGCAGGCCAGCCAGTCCTACCTGGACTACCTGCAGGGCACGCGAGTCACGCTGGGCAAGGCGCTGGGCAACCGCACCTTCGCCTCCTGGACCGGCCAGCTGGTGGCCTCCACGCCCGTGGAGGGCCGCACGCTGGTGCGGATCTTCCAGCGCATGAACCTGGACTTCGAGGTCAGCCGCCACCTCAACCTGTCAGGCGAGCTGGTCTTCGATCCCCTGCGCACCGAAGGCGCGCTGAAAGGGGATCCGCGCATCCTGCTGCGCTATCGCCAGAGCTATTGATCACAACCTGAAAGGACGACCCGATGAACCACCACGGACCCATCCGGATGGAGCTCGAGGAGAAGAACTACGCCTTCTGCACCTGCGGGCGCAGCCAGGCCCTGCCCTTCTGCGACGGCGCCCACAAGGGCAGCGAACAGCGGCCGCTCATCCATTCCTGCGAGCGCGCCGGCGCCGTCGTGGTCTGCGGCTGCCGCAAGAGCGGGAACTTCCCCTTCTGCGACGGGACCCACGCCAAGGACGTCTGAGGCGGCGCTAGACAGCCGGACAAAACAAAGGGGGCTGCCATGGCAGCCCCCTTTCCATTGCGGATGCGGATTCGCTACGGATGCGTCAGGTCGAACTGCCCAGTGACGGTCACGGTCTCCGCCGGGGCGCTGATGTTGGACGCCTGGAAGGAGAAACTGCCCGCGATGTGCGTCGCCGTGGACGCGGTCAAGCTGAGGGTCAAACTGGTACCGACCACCTCGGACGTGGCGACAAAGGACTCATATGCATTGTTGAAGTCTGGAGTGTAGGTTGCCGCCGCATTGGTTTCCGTGTAAGATCCCGCCGCACCACCGTCCAGCACGAAGGCCAGGATGCTGTTGCCACTATAGGCGCCGAAGCCCAGGACGCCGTTGTCCTCCTCCACATAGGCATTATTGCCGAAGTTCATGGGCGACCCGTCCACCAGGGCGCCAAAGGTCCCGGTCCACAACTCCGGCTCGCCGAAGCCCTAATCGTCGCAGGTCAACAAGGTGCTCACCTTGGTGTAGGTTTCCACACTTCCCGACTCAAAGGTGACGGTCAACGTCGTACCGTTCAGCACATAGGCCATAGTCGCGCTCTCGTTGCCGGCGCCAAAGTCCATGATGGTCGTGATGCTGTCCTCGGAGGCGCTCCATGTCCCTTCAAAACTCTCGCACTGCTGCGCAATGAAATTGGCATCGATTCGGTTGAGGCTGCCGTCGGCCAGGAGTTCCGCGGACACTTGGTGCAAGGTGTCTCCGTCCACGATCATCGTCATGCGCCAGATGCCGTTCAGGGCCGGGTTTCCGCCGCCATCGTCGTCATCGTCGCTCTCGAAGCAGCCGGTGAACAGGGCGCCTGCCAGCAGGCCTGCCAGCAGGACGCCAAGCAGGGACAGGGGAAAATAGCTGCGCAGGTGTTTCATGGGTCTCATCACGCCCCCATGGCAATAACGAATTCACTGGCTGAGGCTTCTATGTAATCATGAGTTGGAAATGAAAAGGGCCGCCGGAGATCCGGCGGCCCAAGAGGGTCAGGGCGCACGTCGCGGCCTGGCTACTTCAGCAGCATCAACTTCTGCTCGTCACGCACGCCGTCCGCTTGTAGCACGGCCAGGTAGAGGCCGGAGGCCAGGTCCGAGGCGTCCCAGCTGACCTGGTGCGTGCCGGCGCCCAGGGCGCCATCCACCAGCGTGGCCACTTCCTGTCCCAGCACGTTGTAGAGGCTGAGGCGGGCGCGGCCCGCGTGGGCCAGGGTGAAGGCCAGGCGCGTGGCGGGGTTGAATGGATTCGGCCAGGCGCCGGTGAGTTCCGTCCGTCCCGGCCGGGTGGGCTCCACGATGGTGTTGCCCGAGACTTGCATGGAAACAGGCAGCGTGAGCTGCAGATGGCTTAGGTCGTTGGTCGTGAGCAGCAGGCCCGTCTCATACGTGCCGTTGGGCAGCGGGAAGCCCGGCACGGACGTGAACTGCAGGCTCACCCAGCTGGAGTCGCCGCCAGCCACCAGGCCGCTCACGGGTCCCAAGGGGATCACCCAGGCGGGCGGCTCCATCCGGACGCTCCAGGGCAGCAGATCGCTGGCGTCCTGGTTGTGGAAGAAGCTGAAACCCTCCGCGCTGGCCTCGCCCTGCACGCCGCAGGTGCCGCCCGTGTTCACCGGGTACAGGCCGCCGCCCAGGGAGGCGATCTGGATGGTCACTTCGCCGTTGGCTTTGAGGATGACCTGGGCGCGCACGGGGCCGCCGTTGACGAAGGGGTTGAAGTGCGAGACGCCGTCCCAGGCGACGATCAGCGAGTCTTCGTGGTTCGTCCACCACCAGACCTGCTCGGGATGCGCGGGTTCGGGTTTCAGGTCATCCCACCAGGCTGCCACCATGTAGGACGGCGCTGCGGCGGAGGG
>DYSB01000175.1 GCA_020726405.1 Acetofilamentum sp.
GCGCTGAGCCTGGTGCTGCTGCTGGCCCTGCTGTCGGTGGGGCTGGGCCGCTGGTGGCTGGGGAGCGGCGACGTGCTGCTGGTGGGCGCCGACGGCATCACGCTGCTGGGGGAGGGACTGGCCCTGCCGCGCCTGGCCCTGGCCTACGCCTGCGCCGGCGCGGCCATGGTCTCGGTGGCGGCCCTGGCCTTCTGGGTCGGCGCGCTGGTGGAACACCCCATCGGGCCCATCGTGGGCAGCATGGCGATCCTCATCGTGCTGCTGGCTGTCTCCAGCATCCCGCTGGATCTGTTCGACGGCCTGCGGCCCTGGCTCTTCACCTCGCACTTCGACATCTGGAGCCTGGCGCTGGAGGACCCCCTGCCCTGGGCCGCCATCCGCCGGAGCCTGGCCGTGCTGGGCGGCTGGACCGGCCTGTTCAGCGGGGCCGCGCTCTGGACCTTCCTGCGAAAGGACATCCTCTCGTGAACCGATTTCCCCGTCGCTGGGGTGCATTCTGCCTCCTCGGGTTGTTGTTCGTCCTACTGCTGGCCGTGGACATGGCGCAGTCCGCCGCCCGGCCGGATCCGGCCGCCCGGCTCATCGCCCGGATGAAGCGCCAGCAGGCCGCGGCGCCCTCCTGGACGGCCCGGATCAGCGTGGACATCGAGCTGCCGGGCCTGCGCGTCAAGGGCAAGAAAGTGGACCTGCGCTTCACGGCGCCGGACAGTTTCGCCTTCGAGTCCCGAGGCTTCGCCCTGCTGCCGCGGCGGGCTTTCATGTGGACGGCGGACAGCCTGTTCGCCGGCCTCTCCGAGCCGCGCCTTGCCCCCGCCCGGCGGGGCGACCCGGCCGGCAGCGTGCGCGTGCTGGGCGTCTTCCGCGAGGAGGGCCTGTTGGCGCGGATGGAGTACCAGCTGGACACTCTGCGCTGGGTGGTGACCCGAGTCTCCACGTGGCACGATACCTTGGAGGCCGTGCGGCTGGACACCGACTGGTTGCAGGCCGCTCGCGGGGTCTGGCTGCCGGCGGCCGTGCGCGTGCGCATGGCCTTCTCGCCGGAGGCCCAGCACTTCTATGAGCGCATGCGTGGCACTCTGCGCCGGCGTGAGACACCCCGCGAAGGCCAGGGCACCATCACCCTCACCTTCGACAAGCACAAGCTGGGCGGGAGGCCCTGACATGCAGTCCTTCATGTTCCACAATCCCACCCGGATCGAGTTCGGCGCCGGGGCCGCGGACAAGGTCGGCCCGGTCTGCGCCGGTCTGGGACGCACGGCCCTGCTGCTGGCGGGCCAGGGCAGCGCCCGGCGCAGCGGCCTGCTGGAGCGGGTGCGGACCTCGCTGGAGGCCGCCGGCCTGCGCGTCGTGCTCCACGAGGGCGTGCGCCCCAACCCTGTGCTCAGCCACGTGCAGGCGGGCATCGCCCTGGCCCGTGCCGAGGGCGTTGACCTGGTCGTGGCCGTGGGCGGCGGCAGCGTGCTGGACAGCGCCAAGGCAGTGGCGGCGGGCGCCTGCGCCGGGCACGACGTCTGGGATTTCTTCTGCGGCCAGGCCCAGGTGGAGGCCGCCTTGCCCCTGGTGGCCGTGCTGACCCTGGCTGCCACGGGCAGCGAGATGAACGGCGGTGGCGTGGTCACACGCGAGGAGACTCGGGAGAAGCTGCCCTTCTCGTCGCCGCACTGCTTTCCGCGGGTCTCGCTACTGGATCCCGCCTTGACCCTGGACGTGTCCGCCGACCAGACGGCCAACGGTCTGGCCGACGCCTTCGCCCACCTGCTGGAACCCTATCTGAGCGGCACGGATCCACGTCCCGTGGTCCAGCTGGAGCTGAAAGAGGCGCTGTTCCACTGCCTGCTGGACAGCGGCGCGCGCCTGCGCCGGGACCTGCGCGACCTGGAGGCCCGGGCGGACATGATGTGGACGGCCACCCTGGCCCTGAACGGCATCACCAGCGTGGGGATCGGCCCCACCCTCTGGCCCCTGCATCTGATCGAGCACAGTGTCTCCGCGCTGACGGACATCGCCCATGGCGCGGGCCTCTCCGCGCTGACGCCCGGCTGGCTGCGCTGGCGCCTGGAGCAAGTGGATGCCGAGACGATCCAGTCCCGGGTCACTCGGCTGGGCGAGCGCGTGTTCGGCCTGGCCTCGGGCGGACCCGCCGAGACCATCGTCGCCCTGGAGACCTGGTACCGCTCCGTGGGCGCCCCGGCCAGCCTGGCGGAGGCCGGCGTGGACCCGGCCCTCTTTGCCGACATCGCGGCCAACGCCGCGCGCACGGCCCGGGCCTGGGGGATGGCGCAATACTCGGAGCCGGCGCTGGGCGAGATCCTGCGTCGCGCCGCCGGAGCCTGAGGGGCGAGCCGGGCGGCCTGCTGGCGGCGCTCGACGTGTGACAAATGGATTGATGAGGGAGAAAGGACGATCTGTGGCAACTGAGACGACCGGCGAAGCCCGCCGCCCGGTGATCCTCTCGGGCATCCAGCCCAGCGGAAGATTGATGTTCGGCAACTACCTGGGCGCCATGCGCAACTGGGTGCGCATGCAGGAGGACCACGACTGCTTCTACATGCTGGTGGACCTGCACGCCATCACGGTCTGGCAGAAGCCCGCGGACCTGCGGCGCAACACGCTGGAGTCGCTGGCCCTCTATCTGGCGGCGGGCATCGACCCGGAGCGCCACACGGTGTTCATCCAGAGCCACGTGCCCGAGCATTCGGAGCTGGCCTGGATCCTCAACTGCATCGCGCCGCTGGGCCAGCTGCAGCGCATGACCCAGTTCAAGGACAAATCCCTCAAGCACGAGAAGAACCTCAACGCGGGTCTGCTCAACTATCCCGTGCTGATGGCCGCGGACATCCTGCTCTACAACGCCGACAAGGTGCCCGTGGGCGAGGACCAGAAGCAGCACCTGGAGCTGGCCCGCGACCTGGCCGGGCGCTTCAACCATCTCTATAGCGAGACCTTCACGCTGCCCGAGCCTTGGATCCCGCCGCGCTCCGAGGGCGCACGGGTCATGAGCCTGCAGGAGCCCACGGCCAAGATGTCCAAGTCGGATACCGACCCCAACGGCGTGCTCTTCCTGCTGGATCCACCGGCGGAGATCAAGGCCAAGATCCGCCGCGCGGTGACGGATTCCGGCGACAGCATCGGCTATGATCCGGAGGGTCGCCCCGGCGTAAGCAACCTGATGACGCTGTTCAAGGCCGTCACGGGAGAAGACTTCGCCAGCCTGGAGGCGCGCTTCGCGGGCAAAGGCTACGGCGCCTTCAAGGAGGAATTGGGCGAGGCCCTGGTGGCTTACCTCAGTCCCATCCAGCAGCGCACGCGCGAGCTATTGGGCGACAAGGCGCAACTCGAGGCTCTGCTCAAGCAGGGCGCGGAGAAGGCCCGCTGGCGGGCCCGGCGCATGCTGGACAAGGTCCAGCGCAAGGTGGGCTTCCTGCCGCGTTGAGCGCGCCGTTCGCGCCGTGCGCGCCGGCGCACACCGCAGTCACCGAATGAGCAGACAGGGGCCGCGTTGCCCCTGTCTCTTGAGTAGCTGATGGTGGACGGCGCAGCCGGGGTAACTCAGCCTGCCGTGGTCAGCGAGCGCAGCAGGAGCAGAATCTGGCTGTGGGCCGCGTCGCGGGAGAATGGGCACTTGGGGTCGGCCCACTGATGGATGAGCTGGCGCACGGCGCCGAAGACCAGATAGCGTTGGATGCGCGGGTCCATCCCGGGCTTGAGGCCGGCGTCGTGCAGGGTTTGCTCCAGCAGGTCCATGAAGCGCTGGAACAGGTCCGACAGGTCGCCCTCCCACTTGTGCATCCAGAAGCTTTGCTCGTTGACGAACACGCGGGCCAGGTTGCTGTCCGCGCTGAAGCGGTCGAAGACGGCGTCCACCATGCGCTCCAACCGCTCGGCGGAGGGGATCTCCTCCTGGGCGGCCAGTTCGCTCAGGGCCTCCAGGATGCGGCTCCACATGTCGCGGAAAATGGAGTGGAGCAGGTCTTCCTTGCTCTCGAAGTAATTGTACACGCTGCCGGTGGCCACACCCGCCACCCGGGCGATCCACGCCACCTTGGCCTCGGCGAAGCCCTGGTCCGCGAAGACCTGTACTGCCGCCTGAAGAATGGCGCTGTGCTTGTCTCCGGTCTTCTGTCGCATGGACCTCCCTCACCGCTCGGCGCAATGTTTTGAATCAGCGCGGATGGATCAAGTTCGCGGCTCCTAAGATTGCGTTCCGGAGCTTGACAGGGAAGCGCAATTCGGAAAGAAATCCCATTGCTTGACGGATCGCCGGAACGGAGAACTCTGTCTACCCGCAATGCCAAGGAGATACGGGGATCTTTCGGGGCATCCCCGAGTGCCCCGGGTGGGTGGGGGGTGGCGGGAGGGAAGGCCGTCAGAATCACGAAACGGAACAGCCCACGTCCATCTGCCGGGACAAGCGCGCCCCACCCAGCGCTGAGCCCGGCCTGCTGTCCAATCCGATCGACCCAACCCCGAAACAGCTCGACAACGCTTCGTCCACCCAGCCACGCGTGCCAGCCCGGCGTCATCCGCCGGAGCAGCCGGCGTGCTACCTTCTGACGGCAAGCCAAGCAGGTGGGCGGACATGGACTTCGACATCATCGTCATCGGCGCCGGCGCCGTGGGCCTGGCCCTGGCCGCGGAGCTGGCTCCGGCCGGCGAGCTGCTGCTCCTCGAACGCGAGGACCACTGGGGCCGGGGCATCTCCAGCCGCAACTCCGAAGTCGTGCACGGCGGCATCTACTACGCGCCGGGCAGCCTGAAGGCCCGCCTGTGCGTGGCGGGTAGGCGGCGCATCGAGGCTTGGGCGGCCGAGGGCCGCTTCGCCTACCGCGCCGTGGGCAAGTTCATCGTGGCGACGGCGGAGGAGGAGCGTCCCGAGCTGGCGGCCTTGCTGGAGACGGGCCGGGCCAACGGCGTGGAGGGCTTGCGCGCGGTTTCGCTGGAGGAGCTGCGCGCCGCGGAACCCGCGGTGCGGGCCATGGCTGCGCTCTGGAGTCCCGCGACGGGCATCTTGGACAGCCACGGCTTCTTGCGCTTCCTCTGGGAGCGGGCCCAGGCTGGCGGCGCCCAATTGGCGCTGCGCTCCCGCGTGGTGGGACTGGCTCCCGTCCCCGGCGGCTGGGAAGTCGAGGTGGAGGAGGGCGTGCCGCCCGAGGACTGGGAAGACCCGCCCGGCCCGCTGCCCCGGCGGACGCCTCCTACCGGAGCGCGCCAGACCGTCAGTGCCCGGCTGGTGCTGAACGCCGCCGGCCTGCAGGCCGACCAGATCGCCGCGCTGGCCGGCGTGGACGTGGAGGGCCTGGGCCTGCGCCAGCACTGGAGCCGCGGCGAGTACTTCGCGCCCCGGCCGGGCTCTTGCCCGCCACTGCGGCACCTGGTCTATCCCGTCCCGCCCCGCGCGGGCGAGGGACATCTGGGGATCCACGTCACCGTTGATCTGGCCGGCGCCGTGCGCTTCGGCCCCTCCGCCGCCTGGCCGGACCCGCCGGAGCGGCGGCGCGAGGACTACCGGCAGGACCTGGCCCTGCGCGACGAGTTCGCCCGCGGCCTCGCCCGCTACCTGCCTGGCGTGAACGCCGCGGACCTGGAGCCAGCCGGGGTGGGCCTGCGTCCGCGCCTGCGCCCGGCCCGGGACTTCGTCATCCGCGCGGAAAGCGGGCCGGGACTGGAGGGCCTTGTTACCTTGCTGGGGCTGGAGTCGCCGGGCCTGACCAGCGCGCCGGCCATTGCCACCCACGTGGCGGGCCTGCTCCGGGAGCGCCTGGGGACCTGAAGCGAGCACGGGATGGAGGGAGCGTGACCTATTTGCTTGTCAGCGTCTTCGCGCTGAGCCTGATGATCCTGCTCATGCCCCTGCTCCAACGTCTGGCCCTGCACATCGGCGCGGTCGACCTGCCCGGCGCCCGCAAGGTCCACACCGCCCCCGTCCCGCGCATCGGCGGCGTGCTCATCG
>DYSB01000020.1 GCA_020726405.1 Acetofilamentum sp.
CCCGCGGCCCCGGATCGTCCGGCCCCAGCTGGGCCACCGGGGCGCCGGCCAGGGCGCGGGCGACGGCCTCGTGCACCACGCCGTGCACCTGGCGCTCGTCCTCGAAGCGCACTTCGCGCTTGGCCGGGTGCACGTTCACATCCACGCGCTTGGGATCCGTCTCCAGGAAGAGCAGGAAGAAGGGCAGCTGGTCGCGCTGCAGCGTGTGGCCGTAAGCCGAGTACACGGCGTGGGCCAGCACGCGGCTGACGATGGGACGGCCGTTGATGAACAGGTACTGGTCGCCCTGGCTGCGCCGGAAGGTGTTCACCTGGCCGGCGTGGCCGCGCACGCGCAAGCCGGCGGCCTGGTGATCCACGGGCAGCAGCAAGCCGGCCAGCTCCGGCCCGAAGACCTGCTCCAGCCGGTCCGCCTCGGCCCCCGCGGGCCAGTCGGCCAGGGTCTGGCCGTCGGCCACCAGCTTGAAGCCCGTCTCCGGGTGGGCCAGGGCGATGCGCCGCACGACCTGGAGGATCTGACGCAACTCGGCGCGATGGCTGCTCAAGAATTTGCGCCGCGCAGGCGTCGAGAAGAACAGGTTGCGCACCAGGATCCGCGTGCCCGGCGCGCCGCGCCACGGCGCCTCGTCCATTGAAGTGCCGTCGGCGATCCAGAGCTGCAGGCCCTCGCCATCGGCCGGGCAGGTGCGCAGTTCGAAGCGCGAGACCGCAGCGATGGTGGCCAGGGCTTCGCCTCGGAAGCCCAGGGTGCCGATGGACTCCAGCTCTTCCAGACTGGACAGCTTGCTGGTGGCGTGGGCCTCCACGGCCAGGCGGGCGTCCTGGGGCCCCATCCCGGCGCCGTCGTCCTCCACCTGGATGAAGTTCTTGCCGCCGGCCTCCACCACGATGGCCACCCGGCGCGCACCGGCGTCCAGACTGTTCTCCACCAGTTCCTTGACCACGGAGGCCGGGCGCTCCACCACCTCACCGGCGGCGATCTTGTGGACGAGGGCCTCGGGCAGGCGGCGCACGGGCCGGCGACCGGGCGGGAGGGGCGCGCTCACTGCCGCACCCGGGCGGAGTCGGGCGGCGGGTCCAGCTGGTCCTCGACGCCTACCACGGGGGGCGGTTGGAGCCAGCGGGCCAGGGGATCCCCGTGCAGGTATTGGTAAATGGCCAGGACCAGGGCCAGCAGCAGAGCCCACTTGGCCGCGGCCGTGCCTCGGGAGCGCGGGGTGACAGGTGGGCGGATCTGCAGTCGCTGGCGCAGCTCGCTCCTGCCCTCCGGAGCACTCAGGGGCGTGTAGCGGAACTCGCGCCGCGGCAGCTTGGGAAACAGGGGCATGACCTCTCCGCCGGACTCAGGACACCATCAAGCCGCCCACCGTGCTCATGAACCAGCTCAGGTAGCCGCCCAGTGGGCCGCGGAAGAAGAATAGCATGACCATCAGCAGCACCATGCCGTAGCGGTCCAGCTCCCGGTAGCGGTCGCCCAGCTCGCGGGGCAGGAAGTGTGCCACCACCCGACTGCCATCCAGGGGAGGAATGGGCAGCAGGTTGAAGGCGGCCAGCACCAGGTTGACCTGGAACAGGGCCCCCAGCACGTCGCTCAGCCCGCTGGCCAGGAAGCCGCGCGTGGCCAGGGCCTGGAAGATCAGGGCCGCGGCGAAGGCCAGCAGCAGGTTGGAGGCCGGGCCGGCGGCGGCCACCAGGGCCATGTCCCGGCTGGGTCGGCGGAAGTTCCAGGGATTCACCGGCACGGGCTTGGCCCCGCCGAAGACCGGCGCGCCGCTCAGCAGGCAAAGGGCCGGCACCAGAATCGACATGAAGGGGTCGATGTGCGGACGCGGATCCAGGGTCAGGCGGCCTTCGCGCCAAGCCGTCCGGTCGCCCAGTTTGAGGGCCGTCCAGCCGTGGGCCACCTCGTGCACGATCACCGAGAAGATCAGCACCGGCAGGAAAATCAATAGCTCATGCATGGGGCCTCACAGCAGGGGGAAGGGTAGCACGCCCAGTTCCAGGGCCCGCCGGTAGAGGCTGAGGGCCACGAAGACCACGGGAAACCAGAGGGCGTCGCGCCAGGCGGAATCATAGCCCTTCAGGCGCACGTCCCAACTCTCCGGCCGCTGGAAGCCCCGGAAACGCGGCCAGAGCCGCGGCACGCGGCGGCAATAGTCTTCATAGGCGGAGCCCAACCGCGCCCGCAGCCCCGCCTCCTCGGAGAGGATCACGAAGGGGTAGTAGGCCAGGAAACCACCCAACAGGAGCAGGGTGAACCAGAGATGGTTGGTGACCAGGGCGCCACCCACGGCTCCCACGAAGGAGAAGCCGTAGAGCGGATTGCGCACCACGCTGAACGGGCCGGCGTCCACCACCTGGCGGGTCTTGTAGCCCGAGAGGTAGAGCAGGCTCCAGAGTCGGCCCAGCATGCCGGCCATCAGCAGCAGGAAGCCGGCCCAGTAAGCCACGCCGCCCGGTTGCGCACCGGGCAACAGCGGCCGGCCGCTCAGCAGCAGCAGGGCCAGCAGCCCAAGCACGAAGAGCCGAGTGAAGGCGATGCGATGCCGTGGAAAGCGCCCCAGCCAGGACATGGGATTATTTGCCCTTCGCCGAGGCTTCCACCTTCACCGCGGCGTTCTCCATCAGCACGGGAAAGAAGTAGCCCGACCCCAGGTCGCGGTCAGTGCCCAGTTTGCCCTTGGCCGTGATGCGGTCCCCGATCTTGACCTTCTGGGACGTGGTCACCACCAGATCATCCTTGCCGGATTGGCCCGAGCCGTCCATCAGGTGGATCCAGTTCGAGCCCATGATGCCTTCATTGTACTTGGTCACCACGCCGCGCACTTCGACGGTCTTTCCGGCCAGCAGCTTGGGCTGGAAGAAGCAGTCCGCCACCGTGTGCGTGGCCTTCTTGATGCTGCCCGCCTTGGGCTTGGCCACGTTGGCGCCGGGCGCCTTCTGGCCAGCCAGCGGCATGCCCGCGTGCGGGTTGGTCGCCGAGCCCATGCCCGCCGGCGCCTTTCCCATGGGCGCGCCGCCGCCCGTGGCCGCACCCAGGGAATTGACGAAATAGATCTGGTCGAAGGTGCGGTTCAGTGCCTTGCTTTGGAAGCCGGACATCAGCATGCCGTCCCCCGTGCTCAGCTTCTGGCCCTTCTTAACCGTCGTCTGGGGCCCGGCCAGCCAGATGTCGCCTTGGCCGGTGGTCAGCAGCACGTACGTGTAGCCGCCGCCGTCCATGGTCTGCTTGACGGTTCCGGAGAACCCCGCCGCGCCGGCCTGGAGAACCAGGAACAGCAGGGCCATCGTGGTCAGAATCTTCATGCCTTCCCTTCTTTCTGTAGAATTCAGCGCCACGTGCAGTCTCACGCGGCGGCCGGACATGATAGCAAAGCCCCTTTCCTCTCCCACCCCTGCCCGGGCAGCCGGGTCATTCCGGGACGCTACAGGTTCAGCGCCTTGAGCACGCGGGCCACCAACGGGGCATCCTGGGTGACGAAGAAGTGCAGGCCCGGTGCGCCCGCTTCCAGCAGAGCCCGGCCCAAGCGGGTCGCGTGCCGGACCCCGACCTCCTCGCGTTCCGCCGGCCCCCGGGCCTGCAGCAGATCCTGGACCAATTCCTCGGGCAGATCCACGTGGAAGTGCCGGGGCAGGCTGTTCACCTGGTGCAGACGGCTGACCACCTTCAAGCCGGGCAGGATGGGCACGTGGATCCCGGCGGCCCGGCAGCGCGCCACATAGTCGACCCAGCGCGCGGCGTCGAAGCCCATCTGGCTGATCACCCACTCGGCGCCCGCGTCCTGCTTCTCTTTGAGCTTCGCCAGATCGAAGCTCAGGTTGGGGGATTCCACGTGTTTCTCGGGGTAGCCCACCACGCCCACGGCGAAGCGGCCCGGCTGGCGTTCGGCCAGCTCGTGCAGATAGCGGCCGGCGTTGACCTCCTGCACCTGGCGCACCAAATCCACGGCGTAGGCGTTGCACGGCCCGGGCCGAACTTGCTGCCAATCCGGCACGTCGCCGCGGATGGCCAGCACGTTGTGGATATCCAGGTAGGACAGCTCGATCAGTGCGTCCTCGGTCTCTTCACGCGTGAAGCCCACGCAAAGCAGGTGCGGCACGGTCTCCACGCCGTAGCGGTAATGCAGCGCCGCGCAGAGGCCCAGCGTGCCCGGCCGTTTGCGATAGATGTGCCGGCGCCAGGCGCCGTCCTCGCCCTCCTCGAACCAGGAGTCCGCCGCGTGGTTGGTGACGTCCACCCAGGCCGGATGGAAGGGCATCAGCGCCTCCAGCACCTCGTGCACCTGGGCCATCCCGCCGCCGCGCAGGGGCGGGATCAGTTCAAAGCTGAAGAAGGGCTCGCGCCGCTGGGCCAGAAAGTCGGGGATGCGCATGGCCACGCTTTCCATTAGGTTGGACCGCGGGCCAATATGGTTCACGGCGCCCGACAGAAAGGACCCCCCAATGCCTCATGCCGACTTGGAATCCCGCCTGGGGCGGGAGCTGCTGCTGTTCGACGGTGCCATGGGCACCAGCATCCAGTTCGCTGCGCCGCCCATTGAGGCGTTCGAGGGCCACGAGGGCCTGAACGAGTGGCTCGTGCTCAGCCGCCCGGCCCTGATCGAGGCGATCCACGCCGGCTTCCTGGAAGCGGGCAGCGACATCATTGAGACCGACAGTTTCGGCTCCTTCTCCGTGGTGCTGGACGAATACGGTCTGGGCGGCGCCGCGCGGGAATTGGCCCAGGCCGCGGCGGCCCTGGCCCGGCGCACGGCGGATCGCTTCGCCACGCCCGCGCGCCCGCGCTGGGTGGCCGGCTCCATCGGGCCGGGCACGCGCCTGCCCAGTCTGGGGCAGATCCGCTGGTCGGCGCTGGTGGATTCCTACACGCCGCTGGTGGAGGGACTGCTGGAAGGCGGCGTGGACCTGCTGCTAGTGGAAACGGTCCAGGATCCCCTGCAGGCCAAGGCGGCCCTCGAAGCCTGCGAGCGCGCGTTTCGGCGGCGTGGCCGGCGCTGGCCCGTGGGCGTGCAAATCACGGTGGAGACCACGGGCACGTTGCTGCTGGGCACCGAGCCCGGCGCGGCCCTCTGCGCTCTGGGTCCCTGGCAGCCGGCCTTCTTCGGCCTGAACTGCGCCACCGGGCCGGCCTCCATGCGCCCTCAAGTGCTGCAACTGTCCGCCGCCTCGCCCTTCCCGCTCAGCGTCCAACCCAACGCCGGCCTGCCCCGGGCCGAGGGCGGCCGGATGATCTATGACTTGGCGCCCGAGGAGTTCGCCCGCCAGATGCGCGAGTTCGTCGTCCAGCACGGCGTGTACCTGGCGGGGGGCTGCTGCGGCACCACCTCCGCGCACTTGGCCGCACTGGCCCGCGAGCTGCGCGGCGTGCAACCCGCCCGGCGCTCGCCCCAACCGCTGGAGGCCTTGGCCAGCCTGTATTCCACCATGGCCCTGACCCAGCAGCCTGGTCCGCTGCTCATCGGCGAGCGCACCAACGCCAACGGCTCGCGCCTCTTCCGCAAGCGCCTGGAGGCCGACGACTGGGACGGGCTGGTGGAGATGGCGCGCGAGCAGGCCGCCGAGGGCGCCCACGTGCTGGACCTCTGCACGGCCTGCGTGGGCCGCGACGAGCGCACCGACATGGACGAGCTCTGCCGCCGGCTGGCCACGGCGCTCACCATTCCCCTGATGATCGACTCCACCGAACCCCCGGTGATCGAGGCGGCGCTGGAGCGGCTGGGCGGCCGGGCCATCGTCAACTCCATCAACTTGGAGGACGGCGAGACCCGCGCCCGGCTGATCCTGAAGCTCTGCCACCGACATGGCGCGGCCGTGGTCGCGCTCTGCATCGACGAGGAGGGGATGGCCCGCAGCCCGGAGCGCAAGCTCCAGGTCGCCCGGCGCCTGCTGCACCTGGCTCTGGACGAGGGCCTTGCAGCGGGCGACCTGCTGGTGGACCCCCTGACCTTCACCCTGGCCTCCGGCGATCCCGACTACCGGCTGAGCGCGCGGGACACCCTGGAGGCTCTGCGGCTGATCAAGGCCGAACTGCCCGGTGTGCGCACCAGCCTGGGCCTGAGCAACGTCAGTTTCGGCCTGAAGCCCGCCCTGCGCCAGGCGCTCAACAGCGTGTTCCTGGAACTGGCCCTGGCGGCCGGGCTGGATGCGGCCATCCTCCACGCCGGACGCATCACGCCCACGCATCAGCTGCCCGCCGAAGTGCGCGAGCAGTGCCGGCGTCTACTGGAAGGGGATCACAGCGCCGGTGATCCCTTGGCCGCCCTGCTGGCCCTGGGGGAGGATACGCGCCTGTCCCCGTCCTCCACCGTGGACCAGCTGGCCGCCTTGCCTGTCGAAGAGCGCCTCAAGGCGCGGATCGTCAACGGGCGCGGCGAAGGCCTGGAGGCGGACCTGGAGCTGGCTTTGCAGGAGCGCGATCCCTGGAGCCTGGTGAACGACGTGTTGCTGGCGGGCATGCAGACCGTGGGCGAGCTGTTCGGCGCCGGCCGCCTGCAGCTGCCATTCGTATTGCAGAGTGCCGAGACCATGAAGCGCGCCGTGCGCCACCTGGAGCCCAAGATGGGCGTGGCGGGCGCCGTCGGGCAGCCCCGCGGCCGTCTGCTCCTGGCCACCGTGCGCGGCGACGTCCACGACATCGGCAAGAACCTGGTGGACATCATCGTGCGCAACAACGGCTGGGAGGTGGGGAACCTGGGCATCAAGGTGCCCGTGGAGCAGCTGCTGGAGGCCATCCGACGCCAGCCACCCGACGCCGTGGGATTGAGCGGCCTCTTGGTGCGCTCGGTGTTCGTGATGCGCGAGAACCTGGAGGTCTTCGCGCGCGAGGGGCTCACGCTGCCCGTGATCCTGGGCGGCGCGGCGCTCAACCGGCGCCACGTGGACGAAGAGCTGCGCCCGCTCTACCCGGGTCCGCTCTACTACGCGCGCGACGCTTTCGAAGGACTGTCCATCCTGGAAGCCCTGCGGGCAGGCCGCGATCCGGCGGCGATGGTGGCTGCGGCAGCGGCGGCAACTGCGGCGCCGACAGAGGCCGGGAAGGTGGACGCGCCGGCGGCAGCGCTTTCCCAGGATTTCGCACCGGCCCAAGATCCCTGCCTGGACGTGGCGCCGGCGGCGCGGCCCGCGCAGCTGGAGAGCCTGCCCGAGCCGCCCTTCTGGGGCGCCCGGGTGCAAACCGAGCTGGATCTGGACGAGGTCTGGCCCTGGTTGAACCTGAACACGCTGACCAAGGGCGAGTGGGGCTTCAAGCGCGGCCGGCTGGACGAGGAGGCCTGGCAACGCCTGGAGCGCGAGACTATCCAGCCCCTGCTGGAGCGCCTCAAGCTCGACGCCCGCCAGCGCGGCTGGCTGCGCCCGGCCGTGGCCTGGGGCTGGTTCCCCGTTCAGGCGGAGGGCCGGCGGCTCTGGATCTGGCGCAATCCGGCTGATCCGAGCCCGCTGCACCTGGACTTCCCGCGGCAGTCCGAGGCTCCCTGGCACTGCATCAGCGACTATTTCTCTTCCGCCCGGGACGGGCGCCGGGACGTGCTGGGACTGCAGTGGGTGACGGTGGGCGCCGAGGCCACGCGCGAGGCCCTGCGCCTGCTGGAGGCCGACCGCTACAGCGAGTATCTCTACGTGCATGGCTTGTCGGTGGAGGCCGCGGAGGCGCTGGCCGAGGGCTGGCACGCGCGGATGCGCCGCGAACTGGGCATCGACGGCGACGACGCGCCACAGTTGAAACAGATCTTCCGCCAGGGCTACCGCGGCAGCCGCTACAGCTTCGGCTATCCGGCCTGCCCGCGGTTGGAGGACCAACAGCTGCTGGCCGAGCTGCTGGACGTGGAGCGCATCGGCTGCCACCTCACGGAGGAATGGCAGATCGTACCCGAGCAGAGCACGTCGGCCCTGATCGTGCACCACCCCGAGGCCAAGTACTTCAACGCGTAACAGGTGACGTGACCCCAGCGCCGGGTCTCACCGGCTTTCTCTTGCCTACTGGCGCAGGCGCGGGGCTCTTTAGTCTCGAACATGGGCATCCGTTCCTTTGGTGGAACTTGGCAAACGTGCGGGCCGCGGGCTTGGACTCGCTGCCTCGCCATCAGCTGCCGATGCCCTTGTTTTCCACCTTTCTGCTTGCGCCAGAAAGGTGGAGCCAAAGAGGCGCTTTTTCTCACTCGACCTGACCGGCCGTCCAGAGTCAGCCCGCCTCCCGGCGGGCTTCACCTCACAGACCATCACGTCTTCGAGCCTTTGAGTCTTCGTGTTCAAGCAGATCCTTGGATGTGTCACGCACTACCCAAGCCAAGACCCATCAGGCCTCTATGGTGAAAAACTGCGGCCGGCAGGGTCAGCTCAGGAAATTCAGCAGGCTCGTGCTCATCACCTGCGAGATGGATTTCAGCGCCGCCTGGTAGCCCGTTTGCTCCAGCGTGTAGCGCATCATCGTATCCGCCAGGTCGGCGTCCTCGTCGTCGGAGATGTTGTCGGTCAGCAGCTCCTGCCGGCTGAAGAGCTGATTCTCGGTGGCGTCCAGGCGCTGCACGCGCGTGCCCAGCGAGGCCCGGGTGCCGTTGATCGTGGAGATCACCGCGTCGATGCGCTCCAAAGCGGGACCCGAGGCGTCCTCGTCCCCGGCCAGCAGGCCGTCGCGCAGCTCGATCAGCGTGTCGAAGATGTCCGCCTGCCCGCCCTGCGTACCGCCCATGAAGACGTCCACGCCGCGGAAATTCACCTGCAGTTGTTCGTTCTCGGAGAGCTGGACCATCACCCGGCCCTCCTGGCCGCTGGGCGTGGCCGTGACCAGTTGGATCTGGCCGGCCGCGTCGCGCACGGCCTCGAAGACCGGCTGGTCCACTTGGCTGCCCGCGTAGAGGCTGTGCCCCAGGAAGCGCCGGTTGCCCTCGGCCAGCAGACTCTCCAGCAGCTGGTCCACCTCCTGGCCCAGCACCGCGCGGTTCTCGTCGCTCCACGTGCCCGTGGAGGCCTGCACGGCGAAACTGCGCACCTCGTCCAGCTGGTCGGTGGCGCGCTGCAGGCTGAGTTCGGCGTGCCCCAGCCGCATGCGGGCCGTGTCCAGGTTGCGCTGGAACTGCAGATTGCGGGCCAGGCCGCTGCGCAGTTTGAGGATCCGCGCGCTGGCGGCGGGGTCGTCCCCTGCCCTGTCCACACGCTTGCCGCTGGTGGCTTCGCGCTGCACGGCCTCGAAGCGCGCGCCGCGCTGTTCGATGGTCAGCAGGCTGTCTTGCACGCGCATCCGATTGGTAACACGCATCCACATTCTCCTGTCTGCCACAACCCACGACCCTCACCACACATCAACCATCTAGACCAGATCCAGCAACTCCTGGATCATCGAATCCGCCGTGCTGATCACGCGCGCCGCGGCGGAATAGGCCTGCTCCTGCTGGAGCATCATGGTCAGCTCCTCGTCCAGGTTCACGCCGGAGATGGATTGCCGACGGTTGTCCAGCTCGCTGACGAAGGCCTGCTGGGCCGTGTAGTCGGCCTCGGCCCGCTGGGCCTCGGCACCCACCCGGCTGACCAGCGTGCCCCAGGCCTCGCCCAGACTGAGGCCGGCCAGCGCGGAGAGGCGCGTCTCCGCCAGTTGGGCGATGGCCGTGGCCTGCTCGCCGTTGCCCTGGCCACCGTCGGCGCTGGCCACCACACGGCCGGGCTCGTCGCTCACCCAGTTGCTGAGGGCCAGGCCCGCGGCTCCCTGACCCGCCGGATCAAAGAACTCGCGCCCGGCGCGGCCATTCAGGTCCGTGCCCGCGCGGTGCAGGCGGTTGACCTCGGCCACCAGCGTGTCCGCCAGCTGGTCCAGCTCCTGCAGGCGCGCGGGCAGCACGCGGTCGCGCACGTCCAGCAGGCCGCCCAGTTCACCCGAGGCCACCTGGAACTCGTGGCCCGTGTCGCTCCAATTCAGCTGCGTCAGGACGGTGCCGTCCTCCGCCGCCGCCTGCGTGGTGCTCAACTGCGAGGCCACGGTGCCGTCCACCAGGGCCCGGCCGCCCACCCAGACGCGGAACACGCCCTGGTCGTCCTCGGCCGCGCGCATGTCCACCAGCCTGGCCAGGTCGTCCAGCAGCAGGTCGCGCCGGTCGCGCAGATCCGAGGCCACCTGGCCGTTCAACTCGGTCGAGCGGATGGAGCCGTTCAATTCGGCCAGATCCGCGGCCAGGTTGTTCACCTCGCCGCCCACCCGAGCCACCTCGGTGTTCAGGTCCTCGCGCTGGGCCTTGAACTGGCCGGACAGCTGGTTGAAGCGCGCGGACACCCGGTCGCCGGCCTCCAGCACGGTGCGTCGGTAGCTTTCCTCCGCCGGCTCGTTGCCCAGGTCGGACCAGGCGCTCCAGAACTTGTCCAGCGCATCGGAGATGCCCGGATCGCCGGGCTCGGCCACCAGGGATTCCACCGCCCCCAGTTGCGCCGAGCGCTGCCCGCTCTCCCCCAGCCCGCCGGCCTCGCGCCGGTAGGCCCGGTCGAAACTCTCCATCCGCAGGCGCTGCAGGCCGATGGCCTCCACGCCGGCGCCGATGCCCGTGGGGCGCTGCTCGGAGCCCAGGCGCGCCCCCAGCTCCAGGCGCTGGCGCGTGTAGCCCTCGGTGTCCACGTTGGCCACGTTGTGGCCTGTGACACTCAGTGCCAGCTGGTGCGTGATCAACGCGCTGCGGGCTGTGTCCAGCAGTCCGAAGAGTGAGGCCATCAGACCCTCCGGTCGATGAGGCGGCTGGCCGCCCCGTCGGTGCGGGGGCGGGCGTCAGGTCCGTAGGTGGCGGATTCACGCGTGGCATCCAGCAGCCATTCCAGCCGCCGGCGGTTGAAGCGCCGTTCCTTCTCCACCATGCGTCCCGTCAGGGATTTCAGCTCGTGGACCCGGTGCAGGTGCGTGCGCAGCCGGCGTCCCAGCAGGTGCAGGCGCGACGAGAGGGCGGGCGGGCAGCACTGGGCCACCTGGCGCAGGGTCAGCGGTGCGCGGGCGCTGGGAAATTCGCGCTGCAGGGCCTCCAGCAGCAGGCGCCGCCGCCGCTCCTGGCCACGCAGCAGGTGATGGCAACGCTCCACGGATTCGGAGAGCTCCAGCACGCGCTCGGGCTGACCGCTCTGCAGTGCCTCCAGCTGCTGGTTCAGCTCCTGCTCCAGCTCGTGGTAGAGCCCCAGTTCCTCGTCCAGGCGCGCGGCCAGCCGTTCGGCCAGTTCGTGCAGGGCGCCGTTCATCGTTCCTCCTGCAGCAGCTTCTCGATGCGGGCCACGTAGGCCCGGGTCTCGCGGTAGGGCGGCACGCCGTCGTGGCGGTCCACGGCTCCGGGCCCAGCATTGTAGGCGGCCAAGGCCAGGCGCCGGTCCTGATAGCGCTCCAGCATGTTCTTCAGGTAGGTCAGCCCGCCCTTGATGTTCTGGCGCGGGTCGAAGGGATCATGCACTCCCAGGCCGCGGGCCGTGTCGGGCATCAGTTGGGTCAGGCCCATGGCGCCCTTGGGGCTGCGTGCCCGGCTATTGAAGCCGCTCTCCGTCTGCACCAGGGCCAGGGCCAGGTTCTCGTCCACGCCCACCTCCGCCGCCACCTCGCGCACCAAGCGGCGCATCCGGGCCGTGTCCGGCGTGTTGGAGAGCGCGGACGACGCGGCACTGGACTCCGCCGGCGCGCCGCCCTCCCGCACGGCTCGGGAGAGCTCCGAGCGCCGGGCCAGCGGGGATAGAGGCTCCAGCGCCTCGGCCGCACGCTCCCGACGTCGCAGCTCGAACGCGCGATCCAGGCTGGCCAGGCCCGCATCGCTGCCCGCGCCGCGAATGGCGTCCAGGCCCGATTCCAGACTCTCGCCCGACTCGCCGCCGGCGCGCAGCTGGCGCAGGAGCGAACTGGCCACGCCCAGGCCGGGCCCGGCGGTCAGTTCCTTCGACATCTCCTGGTTGAACTGGGACGTGTACCAATCGCTGCCCACGCCCTGCTGGGAAAACAAGCCCTCGTCCAGGGTCTCCTGCATGGCGGTCAGCATCTGCTCCACCAGCAGGCGCTCGAACTCGCGACCGGCGCTCTCCAGCGTGGCGGCCCGGTTGCCCGGAATCTCTCCCCCGGCGGAAGCGCGGGTGCCGGCCAGGCCGGGGCTCTGGAGCGGGCGGCTCTCCATCAGATGATCAGCAGCTCGGCCTGAAGGGCGCCGGCTTCCTTGAGCAGCTGGAAGATCGAGATCATGTCGCGCGGGCTGACGCCCAGCGTGTTGAGGGCCCGGGCCACGCTGCGCACGTCGGCCATGTCCTCCAGCACGATCAGGTGCGCCTCGTCGCTGGAGACGGTGATCTCGTTCTTCTGCTCCTGGCTGGAGAAGCCCGTGTAGGGGTCGGCGCTGGAATTTTGCTGGCTCTTGATGATCACCGACAGGTTGCCGTGGGCCACGGCCACGGGCGAGAGCCGCACCTGATGGCCTACCACCACGGTGCCGGTGCGCTCGTTGATGACCACCTTGGCCGCCAGGTCGGGTTCCACCTCGATGTTCTCGATCAGGCTGGCCATCTCCACCAGGCGCGTGCCCTGGCGGGATTCCTCGGGCACGTCCACGCGGATCTGGGTGGAACTCTGGGCCGTGGCCAGGGGCTCGCCCAGGGCCGAATTGATCGCCTTGGCCGCACGCAGCGCCGTGGTGAAGTCGGGGTTCTGCAGGGTCAGCACCAGGCCGCCGTCCACCAGCATGCTGCCCGGGGCATCCGTCTCCACCGTGCCGCCCTGGGGCACGCGGCCCACCAGCGTGTAGTTCTGGCGGATGCTCGAGCCACCGGAGGCGAAGTTGAACCCGCCGATGGAAACCGGGCCCTGGGCCCGCACCAGCACGTCCTCGCCGCCCTGGTTGGTCAGTGGCGTCATCAGCAGCACGCCGCCCATCAGGCTGCTGGCGTCGCCCAGCGAGCTGACCGTGACGTCCAGCCGGTCGCCGGCCTGGGCGAAGGCGCCCAGTTTGGCCGTCACCATCACGGCCGCCACGTTCTTGGGCTTGATGCTGCCCGGGTCGAGTTTGATCCCGAACCGGCGCAGCATGTTCTCCACGCTGCGCAGGGTGAAGGCGCTGCGGTTGCCGTCCCCCGTGCCATCCAGACCCACCACCAGTCCGTAGCCGATCAGGTCGCTCTGGCCCGCCCCCTGGAAGACGGCGATCTCCTTCAAGCGGGCCGCGGCCGCGCCGCGCTCCGGCAGTCCCAGCAGGCAGAGGAGCGCGAGCAGGGCCAGCCACGCGAAATCGTGACCGGCCCGGTTCCACACGGAGGGGAGGCCGCGGGAACCGGGCGGCCACCCGGCTCTCTTCCAAAGTTGGGACTGTAGGAGATGAGCGTTCAAATTGTTCATGTCACAACAACCAGCCGAAAACGAAACCCAGCACGCCCCGGCGCTGGGCCTTGCGCACCAGGCCGTCGCCCGTGTAGCGTATCACAGCCTCGGCCACGAGGTAGCTGAACACCGTGTTGTCCGCGTTGACGTCCTCGGGCCGCACCCGGCCGGAGAGTTCGGTGATCTGCTGCTCGCCGTCGATTTCCATCACCCGGCTGCCCTGGAGCACCAGCGTGCCGTCGGGGTCGATGGCCACCACCTCGGCCATCATGCGGGTCTGCAGGCTGCCCGAGCGCGAATTGCCGCCCTTGACCTTGTGCTCGTTCTTGGTGTCGGCGCTGCCCGTGATCTCGGGCACGAAGGCCAGCGGTCCGCCGCCGCCCTGCACGCCCACTTCCAGGCCGTCCTCGCGCTTGGTGTTGGTGGAGGCGTTGGTCGAGCCCGAGCCCGACTCGACAATCAGCACGGTGACCAGATCGCCCACCCGGAACGCCCGCTGGTCCGTCAGCCAGGAATCCCGGCTGACCTGGGCCTGCGCCGTCGTTCCCGCCAGCAGTAGAACGAGCAGCAGGGGGCCGATGAGGGCGAAGTGCTTCATCCCGCCACCTCCACTTCCGCTTGACCTTTGGCCACCAGCTTGACGGACAAGCGCCGGCCGGTCTCCGTCAGGCGCACGTTCAGCGGCTGGCCGATCCGCCCATCCTCCAGGGCCTCGGCCGCGGCGCTGATGGTCACGCCGCCGGAGCGCACGCAGAGGGTCAGGTTCTCGCCACGCAGCACGTCGGGCAGGGTCTCCAGCATACGCCTGGGCACGGGCCGCCCGGCCAGCAGATAGCGCGAGACCCGGCAGCCCAGCGCCTCGGCCAGCGGGACCAGGTCGCCGTCGGCCAGCTGCGTGCTCTCCAGCCAGCGCTCCTCCAGATCCTCGGGGCCCAGCACGCGGCCGCGGGGCAATTCGCGCCGGGCCACGGGCAGCAGGTCCCAGCGCCGCACGCGCACAGGCACGGTCAGCCGGCGCAGAACTCGGCCCTTCTCCAGCAGACGCAGGGCCACCGTGCACGTGCCGCGCGGACGCAGCTGCAGGGCCTGGGCCTCCACAGTGGCTGAATCCGCCAGCCGCGGCAGCACGGGCAGGATCCAATCGAAACTGACGCTGTCCCGCGGGCTCCAGGGGCCGCTCGCCAGCACGCCGCGCAGGGCATCGTCGCAGGCCGCCTTGAGCCGCCCGTTCTCTTCCGGCGCGCGCGCCGCACCGGCCCGGGCCGGGTCGGGCAGCAGGGCCAGCAGGATCAGGAGCCATGCGGCGACCTTCATGTCGCTTATCTCCTCAGGCTGGAAGCGATGCCCAGCATGTCGTCCGAGGCGCGGATGGCCTTGGAACTGACTTCGTAGGCGCGCTGGGCGCTGATCATCGCCACCATCTCCTCCACCACCTTGACGTTGGAACTCTCGAGATAGCCCTGGGCGATCTGGCCAAA
Source organism: Acetofilamentum sp. (assembly GCA_020726405.1). Lineage (GTDB taxonomy): Bacteria > CAIWAD01 > CAIWAD01 > CAIWAD01 > CAIWAD01 > CAIWAD01. The sequence continues at coordinate 14,778 of DYSB01000020.1, forward strand.
CTGCTCGGCGGCGGGCGTGCCCAGCTGGGGCGCGCCGGCGGCCGCCGTCTCCTCGTAGAGGTTCTGGCCCAGGGCCCGCAGACCGGCGGGGTTGGTGAACACCGCCACTTCCAGCGTGCCGATCTGCACGGCCGCCGCATCCCCGGCCACCAGCACGCTCAGCACGCCATCCCGGCTCACCTGGATGTCCACGGCCCCTTGGGGCACGGTGGTCTCGGGCTCCAGAGTCAGGCCGTCGGAGGTCACCAGCACGCCATCGCTGGAGAGCTTGAAGGAACCGTCCCGCGTGTAGGCCAGGCTGCCGTCCAGCTGGCGCACCTGGAAGAAGCCCTCACCCTCGATGGCCAGATCCAGGCGCCCGCCGGTCTGCACCACGTCGCCCTGGCCCATGTCCCGCGTGACGCTGATGGTCTTGACACCCGTGCCCACCTGCAGGTCAGTGGGGACCACGTTGCCCAGGGAATTCTCCACGCCACTGGTGCGCAGGTTCTGGTAGAGCAGGTCCTGGAACTCGGCGTGGCTCTTTTTATAGCCTGTGGTATTCACGTTGGCCAGGTTGTTGGCGATGCTGTCGATGTGCAGCTCCTGGGCGTACATGCCCGAGGCGGAACTGTGCAGGGCGCGAATCATGGCGTGGTCCTCGCTAAAGCGCGTCCGGCCGCGCGTCGCTCAGGGGCTCCGCTTGCTTAGCGGAGGCGACCCAGCTCGTTGACGGTCTTGCCCAGGCTGTCGTCCTGGATCTGCAGGGCCTTGTGGGCGAAGGAATAGCTGCGCTCGTGCTCGATCAGGCGCACCATCTGCTCCACCACGCGGATGTTGGAATGCTCCAGCACGCCCTGGACGGGTTGGCTGGCCTCGGCCGGCGCAGGCAGTTGGTCTTCGTCCCGCGGCACCCAGAGGTTGCGGCCCAGCTTGTTCAGCCGCTCGGGCTGCTCGAACTCCGCCAGCCGCAGGGAGCCCACGGCCGTCCCGTTCTGGGAGAGCTGGCCGTCGCCGCTCAGCTCCACCGGACCCGCTCCCAGCCGCAAGGGGCCGGCCTCGCCCAGCACGGGAAAACCATCCATCGTCACCAATTGGCCCTCGGGCGAGAGCGCGAAGTGGCCGTCCCGCGTGTAGCGCTCGCCGTCGGGCGTCTCCACCACAAAAAATCCAGGTCCATTCACGGCGAAGTCCAGCGGCGAGCCCGTGCTCTCCAGCGCCCCGGCCCGCATGCGGGTCTCGAAACCGGCGCGCAGGCGGTTCTCGGGGCTGGGCACGCCACGGCCGCGATCCAGCAGCAGGCGGCCGTCGATCAGCTCGCGGAAGTTGAGGCGATCCTCCTTGAAGGCCGTGGTGGTGGAGTTCGCCAGGTTGTTGCCCGTGACATCCGTTTGGATGCCCCGCGCGATCATCCCGGCTCCCGAATCCCACAAACCCTTGATCATCTCGTCCCCGCTGCGGTTTTCGTTTGGACGGAACAATCCTTTGCCGGGCTCGGCAAGCGCAATCCCCGTGCCAGCCCGGGGACGAGTTCAGGTTGGGTCGTGTTGGGGGCGAAGTCGTTGCGGATCGTTCAGATCGCGACTTCAGGACTTCGGAAGTTCAGGACTTATCAACTCCAGCGGATTCGAGGGAAGAGCGCGCTTTTTTCCCCCCGCCGGGCTGGATGTGCCCAGCGTGCGGGGGTCCGCGGTGGGAAGGGAGAGTCAGGCCTCGAGGCCGGGCAGCTCGATCAGGCAACGGGGTTCTGGACCCGTGCCCCGGCCGTTCAGCACCACGCGCAGGCCCTCCCGCGCCGCCAGGCTGCGGGGGAACTCGCGGCAGGCCAGCTCTTCGATCTCCAGCAGCTGGTCGTCGTTGTGGTCCTGGTCGTGGTGGAAGAGAATCAGGCGGTCCACGCCCGCGGCCCGGGCGTTGATCACGGCCTGCAGCCACGTGCTGTGGCCCCAGCCCTGGCGGCCCGCCGCGTATTCCTCGGGCGTGTAGTTGGTGTCGAAGATGAACAGATCGGCCCCGCGGGCCAGCTCCACCACGGCCTCCTCGGGACCCGGGCCGGTGTGCTCGTTGTCCGTGGCATAGACCACCGCGGCGCCGTCGGCCTCCAGGCGCCAGCCCAGGCAGCCGCCCGGATGGTTCAGGAGCCGGCAGCTGACCTTGAGCGTGCCCAGCTGGAAGCTCTCGTCGGCGACTTCGCGGAAGGACTTGGCGGCCGACATGTGGCTCATGTCCACGGGGAAGTAGGCGTAGTTCTGCTGGCCCTCCAGCTGGCAGCGCAGGGAGGTGCCCACGGGCCTGAGGCCGATGAACTCGAAGCGGTTGCCTGGATGGAAGAGCGGTTTGAAGAACGGGATGCCCTGGATGTGGTCCCAGTGCAGGTGGCTGAGCAGGATCACGCCCTCGATGCCACCGGCGGGGTGCTGGCGGACCAGCTCGTTGCCCAGGATCCGGATGCCCGTGCCGGCGTCCAGGATCACCAGGGGGGCGCCCGCGGCCCGCACCGTGACACAACTGGTGTTGCCGCCGAACCGCAGTTTGCCGGCCTCGGGAGTGGGAACTCCGCCCCGGACGCCAAAAAAGCGCACCTCCATCGCACCCTCACGCTCTGGTTGATCGCCAGGGCCAAGATAGAAAGGCCGGGTCGTTTGCACGTGACGGAGTTCACGCCTCCCGTGGTCGCCGGACACGTCGCGCCCCGGTCCCACATTGCGCCTGACCCGCCCGTGCCCTACCTTGTGACACGTCAGGCAGCCGGCACGCGCCGCTTCCTGGACACCCGCTCCCGTAGCTCAGTGGATAGAGCGTCGGTCTCCGGAACCGAGTGCGTAGGTTCGATTCCTACCGGGAGCACTTCTGAGCCTACTTCCAGAAATCCCCGCAACTTCGCGCCATCCTTCGGCTTCACGAACCCCTTCTCCAGCCTCCAGATTGGCATCTCTGCCGCGGCTGCTCGAACTTCGGGCATGCGTGAATTCCTGCGATCATCCTGGCCGGCTTGGGGCGCTCTGCTGCTGCTGGTGGCGCTGACCGGCTGGTGGAGCTGGACGCGCCAGGCGCCCATTTCCCTCCAGGGCGGGCTGGGCTGGGACGGCGTGGACTACGCGGCCATGGCGGACCAGCTGGGCCGGGGCGAGGCGCCGCGGGCGGCGGCGCCCTTTGTCTACCGGATCGGCGCACCGGCCCTGGCGGCTTGGATCGCGCCCGGTGACGTATTGGCGGGCTTCCGCTGGCTCAACGGCGGGCTCGCGCTGCTGCTGCCCTTGCTGCTCTTCGCCTGGCTGCGCCGCGTGGGTCTGCGGCCGGCGACCGCCCTCTTGCTCAGCGGCCTGTTCGCCACCCAGTGGCACGCCCCGTTGCGGATGACGCCTTTCTACCCCGTGCATGCGGATCCGCTGCTGTGGGCGTTCTGGCTGCTGGCGCTGCTGGGGCTGGAGTGGAGCCGCGCCGCGCGCGAGTCCCGGCGCCTGCTGGGCTGGAGTGCGTTCGCGCTGCTGGCCGTACCCGTGCGCGAAGTGCTGCTGCTCCCTATACTGGCCCAGGCCGTGCAGGGGCTGGCGCTGCCGGATCCGGGAGAGACGTGGCGCACATGGGGGCGCCGGCTGGGCACCGAGTTCCGCTGGCCGCGTTTGCTGCCGCTGGCGCTGGGGCTGGCCGTCTTCCTGCTGATCCAGCTCTGGGCCGAGCCCGTGGGCAGGTACAGCTTCCTAAAGACAGCCGTGCTCTGGCTCTGGCTGAAGAGCGTGCCGCACTACCTGCACGGGCTCTGCCAGGCGCTGGGGCCGGGCGTGCTTGTGCTGATGGCGCTGGGGTGGCGCCGCGTCAAACTCGGCCTGGCGCGCCGGCCTGAGTTGCTGCTCTGGCTGGCGGGGGTGCTGGCGCTGGGCTGGCTGGGCGGCAGCGACACGGAGCGCCTGCTCTACTGGGGCGCGCCGCTCTTCCTCTGGCTGGCAGGACTCGCGCTGGAAGCGAACTGGGCGACCCTGCGCAGCCGGCCCGTCGCCGCCGCGGCCTGGCTAGGTTTCCTGGGCCTGGGCCAGCTGCTCAGTCAGCGCATGTTCTGGCTGATCCCCGACGCGCCGGGCAGCGAGCGGCTGGTCTGGCCCCTCTTGACACCCCTCTCCTCCACGGGCCGCTACCTGGATCTGTGGAGCCAGCACGCCGTGCCGGAAGTCGCCGTGCTCAGCCTGGCACAGTACCTGTTGTGGATCGCGGTAGGCTGGTGGTGGGGTCGGCGCCTGTGGGACCTCTCACCACAGAGACACGGAGGCACAGAGACTCAGAAAAATTGATGGAGAAGATCAAAGTGCAGGCTGTGGCTTGCGCAGGAATTCATCCTCTAAACGTCTCTGTGCCTCTGTGTTCACCTCTGCCGGAACCCGTGTTTTCCACCTTTCTGCTTGCGCCAGAAAGGTGGAACGGCCGGTCAGGCCTGAAGGCCTTCACCTCGCGTGACACAACTCGTCTTTGAGCCTTCGAGCCTTTGTGCGCAAATGGACTCTCGAACGAGCCATGTCCAACCCAGGCCAAGACCAATCCAAACTCTGTGCCTCCGTGTCTCTTTGTTGAGATGCTCCGTGAGTGCCAACAGCACCCCAGCCCGTCAGCTGTCTTGCTCCAGGTCCTTCATCCAGCGATGCAGCACCTCGCGGCTGATGCCGATCTGCTCGGCGGCGTCCTTGACGCTCACGTCACCGGTCACGAAGCGTTCGACATAGGCGCGCCGCAACTGGTCCAACAGCACGTCCCGGGCCTCGGCGAACGGCCTGTCCGTGAGCAGGCTGTAGTCCGCCTCCTGGGCCGGCGTGCGCACCGCCTGCCCGCCCAGATTGAAGTGCGCGGCGCTGAGTGGACCTTCACCGCAACGCACCACGGCCAGCTGCACGGCGCTCTCGAACTCGCGCACGTTGCCCGGCCAGGCCTGCTCGGCCAGCACGTCCAGGGTCCCGGGCGCCAGTTCCAGGCCCGTCCGGCCGGGAAAGTGCTTGTGCAGGAAGTAGCGCAGCAGGGCGGGCAGATCATCGGCGCGCTCGCGCAGCGGCGGGATGCGGATGCGCTGCTGGTTGATCCGGTAGAACAGGTCCTGGCGCATCAGACCTTGCCGGATGCGCTCCTCCAGCGCCTGATGCGTGGCGGCCACTAGGCGGAAGTCCACCTGGATGTCCTTCAGCGAGCCCACGCGCCGGATCAGCCCGCTCTCGATGGCGGTGAGCAGCTTGATCTGGGCCTGGGGATCCATGTCGCCGATCTCGTCCAGGAACAGCGTGCCGCGATGCGCCAGCTCCGTCAGCCCGCGCTTGGTGCCCACGGCTCCGGTGAACGAACCCTTCTCGTGACCGAAGACCTCACTGTTGAAGAGCTCGCGCTCGATGGCCGAGACGTTGACCTCCACGAAGGCCTGCTGGCGCCGTCCGCTGGCTTCGTGGATCATCCGCGCGATCATCGTCTTGCCCGTGCCTGTCTCCCCCGTGATCAGCACCGAGAGGTCCGTGGCCGCAGCCTCGCGGATCTCCTGTTTGACCCGGCGGATGGCCGGCGAGTCGCCGATCATCTGCCCCAACGACTCCTGCAAGCGCCGGCGCAGCCAGACATTCTCCTGCTTGACCTGGCGCAGGGCCAGGCCCTTGCGGATCACGTCCAGGAAGTCCTCGCGCGAGGTGTTCTTCACCACGTAGTCGAATGCGCCCTGTTTCATGGCCCGCACAATGGTCCGCACGCCGCTTTCCTTGGTCACCATGATCACGGGCACGTCCGGGTGCTCGCTCACCAGCCGGCGCAGGATGTCCAGCCCGCTGGCGCCCTCGCCCAGATCGTAGTCCAGCAGCACCAGGTCGGGCTCGACGGAGCTCATCCGCTCCAGTCCGACCTCGCCGGTCTCGGCCCAGTGACACTCGTAGTGGCGACGCAGCCCCAGCAAGGTGTCCTCGACGAATTCCTCGTTGTCGTCCACGATCAGGATGCGTTCCATCACTTCTGCCGTCCTTCGGGTTCGACCTTTTTCACTTCCAGCAGGAACGTGCTGCCCTGGCCGGGCGCGCTGCGCTCCACCACCAGCCGTCCGCCGAAGCGCGCCAGGATTTCGCGTGAACGGTAGAGTCCGTAGCCGCCCGCGCGGTCCTGCTGGTCGCCCTCCTTGCCGCTCACCCCCGCCTCGAAGATCCGCTCGTGGCGCTCCGCAGGAATGCCCGGACCGTTGTCCGTCACTCGCAGCTGCAGCGTGGAGGGGCGCTCACGCACCTCGATGCCGAGCCGCTGGGCGGGCCGGCCACGCATCCAGTGCAGGGCGTTGTCCACCAGGTTGTCCAGGATGAACTGCAGCCGGTCCACGGGCAGGCGCACCAGTACCTGGCGCACCTCGCGCTCGCAGTGCAGTTCCAGTTCCACGCCCGCCAGGTCCGCCGAGCGGTCCTCCAGCACGCGGTCCAGCACCTTGAGCGGCGGCGAGGAAATCCGCAGATCCACCCGGTGCTGGGTGTCCGCCAGCGCGCGCTCCAGCCGATCCAGCACGAATGCCAGCGCCTGCAGTTCATCCTCCGCCGGCGGATTCCCGCACGCCTCCAGCCGTCGGCAGCTCTCGGCCACCGTCTCGCTCAGTCGGCCCAGCTCCTCTTCCGCCAGCGGCCACTCCGCCGGGTTCAGGCGGCGCAGAGCCCCCAGCAGTTGCTCCAGGCTGGGCACGGTCAGGTCCAGGAAGACACCGCGCACGCTCTGGAACAGTGCCAGCACGTCGGGATCGGGCTTGCCCTCCAGGTAGAGGTTGCGTGCCGAGCGCAGCAGGCGGTCCAAGTTGCGCGTGGCCGAGCCCGAGTGGCCGAACTCGCGCAAAAGGTCCACCACGTCCAGGATGCCCGGCTCGGGCACGGCCGTCTCCTTGGCCCGCCGACTACGCAGCTGGTCGCTGGTGAGCTTGCTGCTCAAGCCCAGGATGATGGGCAGCGCCCACCACAAATGGGGCTCCGTGGTGAAGAAGAACACCCAGGCGCCTACCGCGAGACCCAGGCCCACGCTGAGCGCCAGACCCGGCCGGCCCGGATAGAAGGTGGTGATCAGGACCACCAGCCCCACCATGGCCAGCAGCAGGATGAGGCGCTTGGTGAAGGGCAGGCGTCCCTGATCCTCGGGCACCACCAGCGGCAGCACCAGGGTGCGGCGGCTCAGGTTGCCCCAGGCGTCCATTGCCTGCAGCTGCAGACGGAAGGTGCCGCCGCCCCGCTCAGGCAGCTGGTCGGCCAGTGCGATGGCCCCCGCCGCGCGCCAGGGACCCCAGGCCTGGTCGTCCAACCGTAGGCGCACCAGCGGTGGCGGCCCCAGGCTTAAGGGATCGGCCGTGCCCACCTGGAGGACCAGCCGGCGGTCCGCCTGCTCGAGTTCGCGTGGATCCTGGAGCAGCACGACCACAGGCGGCGTTCGGTCGGGCACCAGCCAGCCCGTGCCCTCGCGGGTGGAGAGCCAGAGCCGACCGGCCCCGTCCACTGCCAGCGACAGGATGCCCTCGCTGCCACCGGCCCCGGCCAACGGGCGCGTCCAGGGCGCGCCGTCCCGGGCCCGCAGATAGAGGTCCTGGTCGTCCAGCAGCCAGATCCGCCCACCGGAGTCCGCCAGCATCTGCCGCACCGCGCGGCCAGGTGCCTCGCCATGGCCCAGGCTGTCCGGATAGGCCAGGGTGTCCAGCTCGTTCATTTCGTTCAGGCGCAGCAGATACGTCTCGCAGGCGGCCAGGATGCCGTGGAATCCGTCGGGCACCGCGCGCTGGACGGGCTCGGAGACCCGCAAGCGCTGCAGGTCGCCCTCCTCCAGCAGGGCCAGCCCCTGGGGACCGGCCACCAGCACGGCGCTGTCCGAGAATTGGGTCAGCCAGTGCGCGCCCAGTCCGCCGGGCACGACCTCGAAACCCTCGTCCCGCACACGGTACAGGCGGTCGTGCGTCCCCAGCAGCAGCCCGCCGCCGCCTGGTTCGGGACAGATGGTGGCCGGCAGGGCGGATTGCCCGGCCTCCCGCGGCAGGTCGCCCAGCTCCAGCGTGCGCGTACCCCGCGGGCTCGTGCGCAGCAAGCGCCGCTCTTCGCCCAACGCCAGCAGGACCCACTGCTCGCCCTTCAAGTCCCAGACCTGGACGGGCCGCCAGCCGCCGCTGCTCGCCGGGCTCTCCCAGGCCAGGGCCACGCCCTCTCCCCGGACGCTCAGGACGCCAGACACCCGGCTCTGCAACTCCAGCCGGCCCTCGGGCTTGAAGGCCGCCAGATGGGGCAGTTCGCCCAGCACAAAGGCGCCGGGCAGTGTCAGGCGTGGAGCGGCCAGCCGGGTCTCGCGCAGGGTCTGGCCCGTCCAGCGGAACCAGCGCGTCCCGGCGCGCAGCAGCAGGCCGTCACCGTCCCGACCGAGATGCAGGACCTCGCCGGTGGGCAGTTGGGGCAGAATCAGGGGCAGGATCGTCAGGGCGCCGTTGGCGGCTTGCAGGCGGGCCAGCTGGGGTGTGCGGGTCTCGTTGCGACCCAGCACCAGCAAACTGCCGTCGACCTCCGCCGCCAGCCCCAGCACTTCGGGTAGCACCTGGCGATAGCTCTCGCGCATGGCGGCGGGATTGCCCTCCGGGTCGAAACGGAACAGGCCGCGGTCCCGCGTGCCGCAGACCAGATGGCCGTCGGGCAAACGGCCCAGGCAAGTGACGGAGATCCCGGAGAGCAGCACGCGCTCGCCCTGGCGCTCCTGCCAGCGCAGCAGCCCGCGCTCCGTGCCCAGCCAGACCGTGTCGCCCTCCACCAACAGGGCCTGGCCGCGCACCAGGGCCACGGGGGAGTGCAGCTCCACGCGCCGGAAGACATCGTCCCGCCGCACCAGGCCGGAGTCCGCCGCGGCCCAGAGCACACCCTGGCGGTCGACGGCCAGGGCGGAGACGCCGCCGGCCTCCCAGCCCTCGCGCACGTCCTGGAGCAGCAAATGGCGCCCGTCCCAGCTGTAGAGGCCCTCCCGGGCTCCGAACCAGAGCAGGCCCAAACTGTCCTGGGCCGCCGTGCGCAGGCTGGCGGGGGTGAGGAGCGCGCGGTCCGCGGGTCCGCCCCGGGCGGACAACAGCCCGCCCAGCAGGAGCAGCAGAAGGAAGACGGTGCGTCGTGTCATGGAAAAAAGGTAGGGTTTGAGGCCCGTCCCGTCCGGCCGGCTGCAGGCGGCGCTCACCGCAGTCCGCGCAGGTTGCGCCGGTACATCACGGGGGTCATGCGGCGCAAGGCCTTGCCGCGGGTCAACTCGTCCCAGGCGCTGTCGTCGTCCGGCCAGGGCCCGCGGCGCAGGCGCTCCAGCAGGGCGGGGTCCGGCGCCAGCGCTGGCGAACCCGCCCCGGGGCGGCGGTTCCAGGGACAGACCATCTGGCAGTCGTCGCAACCGAAGAGCCAGCGGCCGGGCATCGGGCGCATGAAGTCCGGCAGCTCGTCGTGACGGTTCTCGATGGTCTGGGCGCTGATGCAGCGCCCGGCGTCCATCCGGCCGGGAGCACGGAAGGCCTGCACGGGACAAGCCTGAAGGCAGGCCGTGCAGCGCCCGCAACGCTCCGGATGGGGTCGGTCGGCGGGCAACTCCAATTCCAGCAGCAGACCGCCCAGGAAGAGCCAGGAGCCGTGGCGCGGGTGGATCAGCAGGCAGTTCTTCCCGATC
>DYSB01000176.1 GCA_020726405.1 Acetofilamentum sp.
GCACCCTGGCCCTGGGCCTGGAGCTGGTCCCCCACGAGGACGGCCGCAAGCCCCTGGTCACGGCCATGAGCGAAATCGCCGGGCAGCTGGCCATCCAGTTCGGCGCCAACTACCTGCTCTGCGACCACGGCGGCCGCGGCCTGCTGCTGGGCTCCGTGCCCGGAATCAGCGGCGCCACGGTCACCATCCTGGGCGCCGGCACCCTGGGCACCATGGCCGCGCGCACGGCGCTGGGCATGGGCGCGCAAATCGTGCTGCTGGACCGCGACATCTCGCAACTGCGGCGGGCCCAGTCCGTGCTGGGGCCGGTGGCGACCATGATGGCCACGGCCAACAACATCCGCCGGGCCTTGGCTTTTGCTGATCTGGCCATCGGCGCCGTCAGCCTGCCCGGGGACCGCACGCCCCATCTGGCGGACCGCGAGATGGTCCGCGGCATGAAGCAGGGCTCGGTGATTGTGGATACCTCCGTGGACATGGGCGGCTGCTTCGAGACCAGCCGGCCCACCACCATCGAGAGCCCCACCTTCGTGGCCGAGGGCGTGGTGCACTGCTGCATTCCCAACCTGCCCACTCTGGTCTGCCGGACCTCCAGCCGCGCGCTCTCCCATTCCATCGCGCCCATGCTGGTGGAAATGGGCCGGGCCGGCAGCCCCGTGGCGCTGCTCAAGCGCATCGCCGGGCTGCGCGAAGGCGTGGTGACCTTCAACGGCCAGGTGATGAACGCGCGCCTGGCCGAGTTGTACGGCCGGCCCTTGGGTGACCTGCAGGCGGCGCTGGCCGCCAGCGACGGCAAGGAGGAGGCAGGCCGATGAGCTGGGTGACCCGCTACAAGGAGCGCTGCATGAGCGCCGAGGACGCCGTCCGGGAGATCAAGAGCGGCGACACGGTGCACGTGCATCCCGGCTGCGCCATTCCCACCCGACTGGTGAACGCGCTGAGCGCCCGTGCGCCGGAACTGGAGAACGTGGAGATCCTCCACATCCTGACCTTCAATCCCGCCCCCTACGTCGCGCCGGAGATGAGGGGCCACTTCCATCACACGGCCCTCTTCACCGGCGCCAACGTGCGCGAGGCCGTCAACGACGGCCGGGCGGACTACGTCCCGGTCTTCCTCTCCGAGATTCCCAATCTGTTCAAGCACGAATACCCCATCGACGTCTCGATCATCCACGTCTCGCCGCCCGACGAGCACGGTTTCTGCAGCTACGGCATCGGTGCCGAGGTGACCAAGCCCGCCACCGAGGCCGCCAAGACGGTGATCGCCCAGGTCAACCCGCGCATGCCCCGCGTGCACGGCGACAACTTCATCCATGTGAGCAAGATCAAGGCCTTCGTGGAGGTGGACGATCCGCTGGTGGAGATCGTGCAGGGCACGGTGAGCGACCGCAACAAGGCCATCGGGCGCCATGTGGCCACCCTGATCGAGGACGGCGCCACGCTGCAAATGGGCATCGGCGGCATTCCCGACGCCGTGCTGCTCTATCTGGAGGACAAGCGCGGATTGGGCATCCACACGGAGATGTTCAGTGACGGCGTGGTCAAGCTGGTGGAGGAGGGGGTCATCACCAACGACCGCAAGACCTTCCATCCGGGCAAACTGGTTGCCAGCTTTTGCATGGGCACCAAGCGGCTCTACGACTTCGTGGCCGACAACCCGCTGATCGAATTCCATCCCAGCAACTACGTCAACGACCCTTTCAACGTGGCCAAGAACGACAAGATGGTGGCGATCAACAGCGCCCTCTCCGTGGACCTGACAGGCCAGGTGAACAGCGACTCCTTCGGCACGCGCATTTACAGCGGCTTCGGCGGCCAGGTGGACTTCATCCGCGGCGCCTCGCGCTCCGTGGGCGGCAAGCCGATCATCGCCCTGCCCGCCACGGCCAAGAACGACACCCAGACCCGCATCGTCACCACCCTGGCGCCCGGGGCCGGCGTGGTAACCAGCCGGGCCGACGTGCATTACATCGTCACCGAGTTCGGCGTGGCCTACTTGCATGGCAAGAGCATCCGCCAACGGGCCCGCGCCCTGATCGATATCGCGGCCCCTGCCTTCCGCGAGGCGCTGGAGGCCGATGCCCGGCGGTTGAAGTACTTGTAGCCGCCGTCACGGCAGTCGAAATCATCGAGGGAGTCGCCCGGCGCGACTCCCTTTTCCTTGCTGCCCACTGGCCCTCCAACCGGTCCCGGAATTGATTCTCGATTTTTCGATGAGATGCTCCAGCGCACACCTGTTGGGTTCGTGACAGGAATATTGACGCCCGTTCAGGATGGGACGCCCGTCCTGCCTCCCGCCTTCTTCCACACACAGCAAGGAGCCGATCATGAACGCCTGGTCTCCGGCGGCATCCCCGCCCGGCTGGCTGCGAGTGTTGGCATGCGCGACCTTCTGGCTGGCACTCTGGCCTCTCAGTCTGGCTCACGGACAATGCCTGCCCATCATCCCCGCCCCCGGCGAGTACCTCGAACTTGAACCCAACGACAACCCGAGCCAGGCGCAACCCTGGCCCGCCCAGATTCCCCTGCTGGGCGAACAGACTCTGGCGGGGGATCCGGACTGCTTCCTGCTGGACGGACTACCGCCTGAGCTGTCCTTTGAGCTGCTGCTGACTCCGGACACCTTCAATCCGCGCCTCGTGCTCTTCGGCTTCAGTGGCGGGCTCTGGCTGCCGCTTCACGAGGCCGACGAAAGCGGTTGGTGCGAAAGCGAGCGCCTGATGGTCACTGGCTGGGATCCCTGCCAGACCCTGCAGCCCGTCGAGCGCTGGTGCCTGCAGGTGACGCACAGTCCCCTGACCCCGCCGACCAACGGCAGCTACCGGGCGCAGGTCATCCCCGTGCCCACTGCCGTGCCCCTGGGCGACTGCTGCCAGTATCCCATCCCCGTCCCCACCGGCCTGAGCTACACGGACACCCAAAACACAGGCGCGGCCTTCCGCGACCTGGGCTTCGGCCCTGCGCCGGACGTCTGGTACCAGCTGGTGCTGGACCAGACCACGCTGCTGACGGCCCAAACCTGCGGCGGCCTGACCAATTTCGACACCATGCTGCGAGTGGTGGACGACGACTGTGTCACGGTGCTGGCTTCCAATGATAACAGCAGCGCCTGCGGCGTAGGCTCCGTCCAGAGCTGGCTCTTCACCTGCTTGACGGCGGGGACCTACTACGTGGTGGTGGAGGGCAGCGGCACGGCCAGCGGCGCCTTCACCCTGAATCTGGCCCTGCGCCCCTCCGGCGCGGCGGCCAGCCTGGTGGTGGGCGACTGGGGCCGGCTGGCGGAGGAGTGGCATCAGCACTACACGAACGGCTCCAGCACGCTCTGGCTGCTGGCGGACGACTTCTGCGACAACATTACCCGGGTGGACTTCCTGGGCCGGGCGCCGGATGGCGCCGACGTGCTGCTGGGCAGCGACCTGGACGGCTGGGAGCCGCCCCTGGCCACTACGCACGAGTGGCTGCCGCCCGGCGACGGCTGGTTCCTGGACTTTGATCCCGCCCTGCTGCGCCCGGATCCGGGACCCGTGTGCTTCACGGCCCTGCTCACACGCGTGGACGGCAGCGTCCAACTGGTGACGACGGATTCCTGGTATTCGCCCGATCTGGGGCCTGAGGAATTGGTGGAGTCCTTCGAGCATTGGGAAATCATCCACCGCGGCGACTTCGTTGTGAGCAGTGGTCCGGGCGTCCTGCCCGGCACGGAGATCAGCTGGGCGGTGGGGGTCAAGAATCTGGAGTGGTCCCGTGCGGTCCCGCCGGAATCCCAGCGCGGTGTCTCCGACACGCACTGCGCGCCCACTGCGGCGGGGGCCTGTCTGGAGTGGCTGGACGGCACCTACGGCAGCAACGTCACGGGAGGCTTGTCTGGGGACAGCCTGACCCGCGCCCTGGGCGGCTACATGGGCACCAATTTCGACCCGGCCAACCCGGGGACCAAACCCTCCAACATGGCCAGCGGCCTGCAGCGCTGGATTGACGACCACGGCAGTGGCTACACGGTCCACTCGGAGATTCCGGCACGCTGGGCCGGGCCACTTCGGTCTGCCCGACGCAGGGCGCGCCGGGCGGCGATGAGCGCACGCTCTGGCTGCCCTTCAACGGACCTGTGCCCATTCCCATCCCCGCGGGCCTGTCCTGGGTGCGGATGAGCTTCCGCAATCCACAGGGCCAGGTCACCGAGCTGTTCGCCATCGTGGAGCGCCGCCTGCTGGAGATGCCGGTGGTGAGCATCGAGCTGATCAACAGCGAGCAGACCGTGCGATTGAGCTGGGTGCCCGTACCCGATGCGCTGGCCTACCGGGTCTACCGCTCAGAGGACGGGTATTTCGAGACCGACGGTGTGCCTTGGCTTGAGACCGAGCACAACTACGCCCTGGATGCCACCGAGCCCGGCGGCATCCGCTGGTTCTGCCAGGTCACGGCCGTCTACGCCCAGTAGCCAGGACGGTTGGATTGCCAACCACGGCGGGGCATCGCATCCACGGGTGCGGCGCCCCGTTTTCAGTGGATTGGTGAGGACTCAGAACGAGGAGTAGGAGCCCGAGCGGCCCTTGCGCTTGTCCCACTTGAGGTCTTCAAGGAAGTCGCTCTTCACGTGGATCAGCAGGTGGTAGGAATCCGAGCGCGGGTTCCACTGGAAGAAACCCTCCCAGCAGTGCATGTCGCGGTAGATGTTGATGGACTGGCTGGAGAAGGAGCGGGCCACCAGATCGTAGTGCACGCCGCTGGAGAGTTTCCAGTGGCGGCTCAAGTTGAGCGAGCCGCGCAGGTCCACGTGGCTCTGCTTGGTCGGCCGGTCGGGAATGCTGCGATTCAGGCTCCAGCTCCAGGTGCTGGTCAGGCTCCAGGGGATGCTCAGGTCGGCGCTGCCGAAACGCGGCGCGAAGCGGTCCGTGTCCTCGTCGTCAAAGACCTCGGCCTGCTGGATGCCGCCGCCGCTGCCACCGGCCAGGCGTGTGGAGACCGTGACACTGGTGCTGGAAAGCCAGGGCAGGTGGCGTCCGCCTGGTCCGTCTTGCCACGTGTAGCGGTCCAGCCGCCGGCCGGTGGAGTCCACCACCTGATAGGGCGAGTGCACGGTGCTCAGTTGCATGTTGAGGCTGCTGATCGGCCCCAACCGCCAGTTGCCCACTTGGAGCGGGTCCAGGGCCCAGTTGCTGTGGAGATCACCCAATCGCAGGCTGTCGGCCTTGAAGTCGTAGCTCGTGGTGGTGCTGAGGCGCAGCAGGTCGGTCTTGATGCTGGGCGGGCCGCTGGCCGCCGCCGGGGCCGCGCCGCCGGACTCGGCGTCCGCCAGCAGGCTGTCCGGCGGGGTCTGGGGCGCGCTCCACTTGCTCTGCCAGAGCTGGCCCAGCGACATGTTGAGCAGCAGGCTCTCCCGGCTCGGCGTGCCGCCGTAGATGGCGGTCCGGAAGCGGTCCAGGCGCACGTCCAGGCTGTCCCCCTGGCGCGCGGATTGCACGTAGCCCCAGTGGGGGTCGGAAAAGTCCGGCGTCCAGCTGGCGCTTAGGCTGGGACTGAGCACGTGGCGCAGGGCCTCCAGCCGCCCGATGCGCGGATAGAGGCTGCCGTAGAGTTGCGTGGAACCGGCCAGGGTGGTGGAGAAGGTCTGGCGGGCCGCGAAACCCGCCACCTGCACGGTGTCCAGGCTGCCGTTGGCGCGGCGCACCAGCTCGCTGGTCTCGTCCACCCAGACCGAGGCGGCGCTGAGGTTGGGGGTCAGGGAGAACACGCCCACTTTGCCGGGAACCGAGAAACTCACGGAGTGCCGGGCCCCGCGTGTATTCTCGGCGTCCATCCAGTCCAGCTTGCCCATGCTGTAGCGGCTCTCGGCACGGCTGGACAGTTTG